>NZ_FNWH01000004.1 GCF_900106585.1 Acidaminococcus timonensis | reverse complement strand
TTAACCTGGTTTTCATCCAGGTGACTCGATCTCATCACTAAAAGTGACTTGACCCGCACATCTGTCAACAATATTCAGTTCTCAAAGTTCGTCTTGCCGTCTTCGTGACGACTTCTATATCTTACCAGACTTTCAAAGGTTTGTCAACAACTTTTTTCTCACAATGTTTCATGTGAAACAGTTGCCGGACCCATGAAGGCTGGTATGGCGCTTTCTCAAAGAGAAAGCTTGTATCGTATAGCAAAACGGGAGAAAGGTGTCAACACCTTTCTCCTGTTTTTTTATTCCGCTGCTCCATATTCATTCACACCCGGCTGGCCGGCAGCGAACAACAGGTACAGGAACATGAGCAGGTTGGCTGCGGGAATGACGCACACAAACAGCCACAGACCGCTGTGTCCCCGGTCATGGAGCCGCCGCACCGAAATGGAAATCTGGGCCACACACAAAGCAATGAAAGCCAGGATCCCCAAGGGTGCCAGGATGGAAATGACGCCGCACAGCAGGCTCACCACCACAGCGCACAGCACCAGCAGCAGCCACCGGCACACAAAATCTCCCCGGCTCAACCGTCCGTCAAAGGAAAAATACATGGGCTTCCAGGTATTGGCATCGGGGATATTGGCCTGCAGCCGGGCACCAAAGCTGGGATCGCTGGTGGGACGATACTGGTACCGGTTCTGTTGCTGCTGTTCCTGCCGGGTTTCCGTTTCCGGCTGTACTTCCTGTGCAGGCTGTGCTGCATCTTCCGGCTGCTGCCCACCACTGCGCATAGCCTGGCTCACCGGGGTCAGTTCCAGCTCCGTTCCGTCAATGGAACAGAAGTTCTGGCTGTCTTCATAGATCTTATGACATTTGGGACAGATCTTCATAATGTCCTCCTTACTTTTTCTTAAGGGTCTTTCCGGTCTTTTTCCCTTTGGCCGGATGTTTGGCGTAATAGGTGGCCAGCTGGTCGCCGATGTATTCTCCATAGGTATCACCGGCCTTGGTCCACACATCGTTCACTGCATAATGGTCCGTCATGGTGTTCTGCGCATCAAAGGTGCACAGGTACAGCGTCCGTGCCTTCTCATTCTTTACATCATACCGGGTCTGGCTCAGCAGTACCCTGGTTCCGTTCACCGGATTCTTCATGACGGTCTTTTCCCATACCTGATAGGAATTGGGCCCCTTCTTTTCCAGGGATTCGGGGTTGAACCATTTCCGTCCCAGTCCCGGCAGACTCTTGATGAAGACCCAGGGTCCCCGCCACCGGGAATAATCCCATTCATACCGGGCCCGGGTGAACAGGGGCGTCATGGGCTCAAAGGCCTGCCATTCCTGCACCTTCCGGTTGCCGGTGGTCTTTTTGCCCTTTTTGTCCAGGGCATAGGAACTGAGCTGACGCCATTTCTTTGTCTTCATGTCATATTCCCGATGCCGCAGCTCCCCGGTATGGCCCTTGGCATCCGGTTTCACCCAGACCACCTTTTCCCACACCAGCAGAGAGGTGTCCGTCGGCCGTTTCAGGCTGTCCCGGTCCATGGAAATCGATCCTTCATCGGTGTTGCCCAGAGGCATCCAGTGCACCGCCAGTGCCGGAAGAGGCAACGCCGATAGACAGAACGCCAATCCCATTGCCAGCCATTGTTTTTTCATACAGACACCCCCCGGCCCTCCGGCCTGTGAATTTACCAGACCATTATACCATAAAAAAGGACTGCTGATGGACAGCAGTCCTTCTTGCGTTCCGGTCAATCCTCTTTATGCACCAGTACCTCCCGTACCGCTTTTTCGAACTTGGCCCGGGGCAGCAATACGTAATGGCCGCAGCCCCGGCATTTGATGCCGAAGTCCATGCCTACCCGCAGCACGTCCCATTCATAGGAACCGCAGGGATGGGCTTTCTTCATCCGCACAATGTCGCCGACTTTGTATTCGATATCATTCTTCATGGGCATCATCTACTTTCAACGTAGAAATGTCGGTGATCACGAACCCGGCATCCCGGATGGTCTGGATGATATCCATGGCATTGGTCAGGTCCGCCCGTACCGTAATGGCCGCCCGTTTCGGTCCAATCTTCCGGACCAGCACGGAGATGATGTTCACGCCCCGCTGCCGGAAGATGTCAGCCAGGTCGGCCAACACACCCACCTTATCCTGGGTATCCACAGTGATCTTCGTGGAGGTCTTGGCATAGCCCAGCAGGTCCACAAAAGCCTTGAACACATCCGTATCGGAGATGATCCCCACCACCTTGTTGGTGTCGTCCACCACGGGCAGAGCCCCGATTTTGAATTTGTACATCAGATAGGCGGCGGTCTCCACCCCGTCTTCGGCTTTGACCGTAATGACGGCCTTGGTCATCAGGTCTTTGGCCTTCAATTTGCCCAGGATGGTGTTCACTTCATACCGGTCCAGGGTGCTGGCGTCGGAAGGCGTTGCCCGTGCCACATCCCCGTCGGTGACGATGCCCTTCAGATGGCCGTCTTCATCCACCACCGGGATCCGGCGCAGGTTGTTGTTCAGCATCAGTTCCCGGATTTCCAGCAGGGACTGATCCGCCGTCACCACTTTTACCACTTTGGTCATCAAATCTTTTACTTGCATGCTTCTGCCTCCTTGTCAGCCGCCCAGATAAGCCTTCTGCACGGCTTCGCTGGCTGCCAGTTCGGCTGCACTGCCGGACAGCACTACGCGGCCGGTTTCCAATACATACGCCCGATCTGCAATGGACAACGCCATATTGGCGTTCTGTTCCACCAGAAGGACGGTGGTACCTTCCTCATTGATTTCCTTGATGATGGAGAAGATTTCCCGTACCAAAAGCGGTGCCAGCCCCATGGACGGTTCGTCCAGGAGCAGCAGCTGGGGACGGCTCATAAGAGCCCGTCCCATGGCCAGCATCTGCTGCTCGCCGCCGGACAGTGTACCAGCCAGCTGGCCGACCCGTTCTTTCAGACGGGGGAATTTCAGGAATACTTTTTCCTTGTCCCGGGCCACTTCATCCTTATCCTTCCGCAGGTAGGCTCCCATGTCCAGGTTTTCCATGACGGTCATCTCGGCAAATACATGCCGCCCTTCCGGAACCTGCACCAGGCCCTGGCCCACCAGTTTATGGGCCGGGATCCCCACGATGTCGTTGCCTTTGTATTCAATGCTGCCGCTTTTGGGTTTGATCAGCCCGGAAATGGTATGCAGGGTGGTGGATTTACCGGCCCCGTTGGAACCGATCAGGGTGACGATTTCCCCGTCCCCCACTTCCATGTCCAGATCCTTGACGGCGTGGATGGCCCCATAGTATACGTTCAGATTTTTGATTGAGAGCATCAGGATACCTCCTCGCCCAAATAGGCCTTGATGACCCGTTTGTTATGCTTGATTTCGTCAGGGGTGCCATTGGCAATGCAGATGCCGTATTCCAGCACATAGATCCGCTGGCACACATTCATGACCAGCTGCATATCGTGTTCAATGAGCAGGATGCTCAGGTCGAATTCCTTCTTGATCCACCGGATCATTTCCATGAGCTCCTTTGTTTCCTGGGGGTTCATGCCGGCTGCCGGTTCGTCCAGCAGCAGCAGCCGGGGAGCGGTGGCCAGGGCCCGGGCGATTTCCAGCCGCCGCTGTTCCCCGTAGGGAAGGTTCCTGGCCATTTCGTCCCGGAATTTTTCCAGGTGGAAGATTTTCAGCAGGGCCAGGGCTTTTTCCTCGATGGTTTCTTCTTCCTTGAAGTACCGGCCGAAACGGCCCACCGCCTCCAGCAGGCCGTAACGGACCTGGCTGTTGAAGGCGATTTTTACGTTGTCCAGTACGGACAGTTCAGAGAACAGCCGGATATTCTGGAAAGTCCGAGCGATGCCCATCTGGGTCACCTGATAGGGTTTCTTCCCATTGATTTTCTGACCGTCGAAGGTGATGACCCCTTCGGAGGGTTCATACACCCCGGTGAGCATGTTGAAAGCCGTGGTCTTGCCGGCCCCGTTGGGACCGATCAGGCCGATCAGTTCCCCCTCGTCGATCTGCATGGTCAGGTTGGACACGGCGCGCAGGCCGCCAAAGATCATGGATGCGTTATTCACTTTGAGCAGTTCCGCCACGAGAGCCACCTCCCAGTTTGATAGAATGGAACATCTTCAGGCTCAGTTCCTTGTTGCCGAATATGCCTTGCGGCCGGTTCAGCATGAGCACGATCAGTACGATGGAATAGATCACCATCCGCCATTCCGGATAATCGGCCAGGGCCGCAGAGATACCTGTCAGCAGGATGGCCCCGGCCACGCTGCCGCTGATGGAGCCCAGGCCGCCCAGCACCACCATGGTCAGTACGTCGAAGGAACGCATGAAGGTGAAGGAGGCAGGATGGGCGATGTAGTAGTAATGGGAGAACAGGGCACCGGCCGTACCGGCGAATCCGGCCCCGATGGTGAAGGCCAGCACCTTGTACTTGGTGGTATTGATTCCCATGGTCTCAGCCGCGATCTCATTTTCCCGGATGGCCATACAGGCACGGCCTTCCGCCGAATTCTTGAAGTTCTTGATGAAGAACAGTACAAAAGCCATGATCCAGAAGGCGATGGGGAATGTAGTCAGACGGGGAATGCCCATGAAGCCGGAAGCTCCACCCACGTAGTCGATGTTCAAGATGGTGATCCGGATGATTTCGCCCAGGCCCAGCGTGGCAATGGCCAGATAATCCCCGTTCAGCCGCAGGGTGGGGACGCCGATCAAAAAGCCCAGTACAGCTGCCGACAGGGTGGCCACGATCAGGGCGATGGGGAAGTCCATCCCCAGTTTCACCGTGATGATGGCAGAACTGTAGGCCCCCACCGCCATGAACCCGGCATGGCCGATGGAGAACTGGCCGGTGAGCCCGTTGATCAGGTTCAGGCTGACGCTCATGATGATGTTGATCAGGATCAGGATCACGTTGGTTTCCCAGTAATCGTCCAGGATTTCTTCATCGAAGAGCACATAGAATGCCACAAAGATCACAGCCAGGATGGCCAGACCCAGCAGGTCCTGTTTCCGCAATGCTTTTCGCAAACTCTTCATGGCCATCACCTACACTTTCTCTTTTACGTTCTTGCCCAAAAGGCCCGTGGGTTTGATGAGCAGGATCAAAATCAGGATGGCAAAGGCTGCCGCATCCCGATAGGTGGAGGAGAAGAAACCGGACACCATGGCTTCCACCAGGCCCATGATGATGCCCCCCAGCATGGCGCCGGGCAGGATCCCGATGCCCCCCACCACAGCTGCGATGAAGGCCTTGATACCGGGCATCATGCCCATGAGGGGATCGATGGAGTTGTAATAGATACCCACCAGCACGCCGGCAGCCGCTGCCAGTGCAGAGCCCAGGGCGAAGGTGGTGGAGATGACCCGGTCGGTGTCGATGCCCATGAGCTTGGCTGCATCGGCATCATAGCTGACAGCCCGCATGGCCTTCCCGGCCTTGGTCCTGTTGACGATATAGGTCAGACCCAGCATCAGCACCAGGGCACTGACCAGGATCAGGATCTGCTGGTTGTTCACCACCACGCCCCCGATGTGGTACACCGTGGGAGCGAACACCGGCGGAAAGGTCCGTGGCTGGGGCGTAACCAGCAGGATCATGCCGTTTTCCAGGAAGAAAGATACACCGATGGCGGTGATCAGAGCCGCAATCCGGGGAGCATTCCGCATGGGTTTATAGGCAATCCGTTCGATGATGATACCGGCCAGGGCCGCTCCCGCCATAGCAATGATCAGAGCCGGCAGAAACGGCAGATGGGCTTTCGTAATGGCCACAAAGCCGATATAGGCGCCCAACATGTAAATATCACCGTGGGCGAAGTTGATCAGTTTGATGATCCCGTAGATCATGGTGTATCCCAGGGCAATCAGCGCATAAATGCTGCCCAGGGAAATGCCGTTGACAATTTGCTGGACAAATTGCAGGGCAAAAGATCCTGTGTTCATGAGCACCCCTCCTTGTGAAAAAGTTTGGCGTCAGACCGGAAACCGATCCGACGCCAGCAGATTGTTTGGCTTACAGCGTAATCTTTTGTTTGAAGGTCTGTTTGCCGTCTTTCATTTCGATGATGATACCGCCGGAAACAGGGTTGTGCTGTTCATCCAGGGTATATTTGCCCGTAGCTACCTGCAGATCCTTGATCTTGCTCAGGGCTTCGGCAATCTTGGCTCCATCTGCGGTACCGGCCTGTTTGATGGCTTCCGCCACAGCCAGGGTGCCGTCATAGCCATGGATGGCGAAGGTATCCGGTTCTTCGTTGAATTTGGCTTTGTAGTCCTTGATGAACTGCTGTACATGAGGATCCTTGTCCTGTGCGGAGTAGGCGTTGGTGAAGTAGGTGCCGTTCAGGGCTTCCGCGCCGGCGATATCAGCCAGTTTGGGAGAATCCCATCCGTCACTGCCCAGAATCGGGCAGGTGATTCCCACTTCACGGGCCTGTTTGATGATCTTGGAAACTTCTTCATAGTAGCCGGGAACATACAGGGCTTCCGGATTGGTGGCTTTCAGTTTGGTCAGTGCGGACTTGAAGTCCTGGTCCTTGGCCAGGAAGGCTTCCTTGCCAACCACTTTGCCGCCTTTTTCTTCCAGGGTCTTGCCGAATACATCCATCAGGCCCTTGGAGTAATCACTGGAGGAATCATAGAAAATCGCCACATTCTTCACTTTCAGGGTTTCGGTGGCAAATTTGGCCATCAGTTTTCCCTGGAAGGGGTCCGTGAAGCAGGCACGGAAAATATACGGACGGACCTTGCCTTTTTCATCCACCGTGATGCCGGGAGCCGTAGCTACAGGAGCCATCAGAGGGATCTTGCTGTTGGTCACTACCGGCGTGGCAGCAGATACGCAGCCGCTGGTAGCCGGCCCGATGATGACGGACACTTTATCCTTGGTGATCAGCTTGGTGGCCGCGTTGCCGGATTCGGAAGGCTCCGATTTGTTGTCAGCTTCCACCAGTTTGATTTTCTTGCCGTTGATGCCACCCTTGGCGTTGATCTGCTCCACAGCCAGCTGTACGCCTTTGTATGTGGATTTGCCGTAGTTGGCCACGTTGCCGGTCAGTTCGAACAGAGCCCCGATCTTGATTTCATTGCCGCTGTCTTTCTTTGCTGCATCTTTCTTGCCGCAGCCGGTAAACATAGACGCTACGAGAGTTGTCATCGCCAGCGCGCCGACCGCTTTTTTCCATGCTTTCATCAACAACACCTTTGCTTTCCTGAGATTTCCTTGCTGGTGACCCGCATTGAACCGGTCGGCCCTGCAAGCTTTATGACCATTATACGCACTGGTTCACATTTTTGCAACACTCTTTTTTACAAAAACGATTTCATTTTTAAAAATGTACAGTTGTTTTATGTAACTTTTTTATAATGTATGTAATGAATAGATTTTTGTCTATTATATAAGAACATTTGTGGGATTTCACAAAAATTGGCATCAAAAAAAAGCCGATGGCAAATCTGCCATCGGCTCCCTGCATCCAGTGATCTGTAACTGAGGGCGTCCTGTCGCCTGTCAGCACTTATAAGTCTTTATACTCCGCATCCCAGTGGACAGCCGCAATGGCCTTCCCGGGATCCTCCACAGGAATCTGGTTCAGCCCTTCTTTCACAGCCTGCCGGATCACCTTTTCTGCCAGGATCCGGGTGAAATTCCCCATTTCCCGCACCGGCGGCAGTACAGCGGCACCCGGTTTGCTGCTATCCACCAGATCAGCCAGGGCATGGGCTGCAGCAGCCAGCATCCCTTTGGAAACCCGTTTGGCCCGGCAGGCGGTAACAGCCAGCCCCATGCCCGGGAACACCAGGGAGTTGTTGGCCTGGCCGATATCGAAGATGGTGTGATGATACACCACTTTCCGGGAGGCCGTACCCGTGGCCACGAAAGCCTTCCCATCGGTCCAGTGCAGCAGATCTTCAGCGCTGGCTTCCGCCAGATCAGCCGGATTGCTCAGCGGGAAGATGATGGGCCGGGGTGTATGGGATGCCATATCTTGGACGATTTCCTTCGTAAAGGCACCGGCAGCGGTGGAAGCCCCCACCAGGATGGTGGGATGGAGTTCATGGACCACAGCAGCCAGGGTATCCAGAGAAGCGGCATCGGCGAATTCGCTGCGTTTCCGGGCAAAAGGTTTCTGCTGAGGAGTCAGGTCGTCCATATCGTCGAACAGCAGACCCTGCTTGTCCACCAGATAGAACCGATTTCTGGCTTCCTGTTCGCTGAGGCCCTGGAGCTTCATTTCCTCAAAGACCTGCTCCACGATCCCCATACCGGAGGTGCCGGCACCGAAGCAGACGAATTTCTGGTCCGTGATCTTCTGTCCGGAGCTTTTCAGGGCCCCCAGGATGGCGGCCAGGGTCACGGCCCCGGTCCCCTCGATATCATCGTTGTACACCGCATATCTGTCTTCATACCGTTTCAGCAGACGGGCTGCATTTTCCCGGCCAAAGTCTTCGAAATGGATATACAGGTGGGGGAACAGTTTTTCCGCCGTTTCGATGAAACGATCCACAAAGGCATCATATCGTTGGTCATTGATCCGTCCATGGTGCAGGCCCAGGTACAGAGGGTCCTGGATCAGGCTTTCCCGGTTGGTGCCGGCATCCAGCACCACGGGCAGCACCTTGGAAGGATCGATGCCGGCGGCTGCCGTATACACCAGGATCTTGCCGGTGGAGATGCTGACCCCATTGGTTCCCCAGTCACCGATTCCCAGGATGCTTTCCCCGTCCGTGACCACGATCAGCTGGATATCCCGGCCGGAAGCCCCGTTCTTCAGGGATTCCTCGATATCGTCCATGGCATCGATGGAAAGATACACCGCATTTTGCGGCGTGGTGAACAGTTCACTGTACTGCTTCACGCTTTCGGCTACCCCGGGAGCGTACAGGACGGGCATGAGTTTTTCCAGATGATGGGAAAACAGGTGGAAGAACAGGGTACGGTTGCGGCTGAACAGTTTCATCAGATAATGGCGCTGCACCATCTTGTTGGGCCGTTCACAGAAATTGTCGTAGGCCTGCTGGTCCTGCAGTTCGATGGTTTCGATCTGGGGCGGCAGGATACCGATCAGGCCGAACTTTTTCCGTTCCTCCCGGGTGAAAGCGGTCCCCTTATTCAAAAAAGGATCATTCAGTAAATCATAGCCTCGTTTCGTCGTTGTCATGGATATCTCTCCTTTACCTGAACCATTCAATGCACTCCAGCAGAAAAAAGGAAGGAGGCCCGGATGGCAGGGCCCCTGCCCGACACAAGAAGTTTGTTTCTGGAATGTATTGTAACGTTCTTTACAGGAAATGTATAATACTTTATTTTCACTGACCCAAACTTTGAGTTATAATTAAAAAAGGAGGGATACCATGAAACTGACCCAGATCGAATACTTCATTGCGGTGTGCGATACCGGCAGCTTTTCCCGAGCCGCCGAAAAATGCCACATCTCCCAGCCGGGCATCTCCAAGGCCATCCGGGAACTGGAGGAAGAATGTGGCGTGGCCCTGTTCCAGCGGAACCGGAACAACATCCAGATGACCCGCCGGGGGCGGATCCTTCTGGACCATGCCCGCCAGTTCCAGAACCAGTACCGGAACCTGTGCCAGGTGATGCACTCCCTGGGCACCGGCAAGGCCCTGATCCGCATCGGCATTGCCACCATGCGGGGAAACACCCTGTTTCCCCAGATCCACGGGGCCTTCCTGAAGACCCATCCCCAGATCACCATCGAAACCGTGGAAGAAACCACCAAGGTCCTGTATGAACTGCTGGACCGGCAGGAAATCGACTTTGCCCTGTGCGTCACCAACCGGCTGCCGGAGGAACCCAGCCACTGCCTGCTGCTGCGGAAAAGCTACCTGAAACTGTTCGTCCGCCAGGATCATCCCCTGGCCCGGAAAGACGCCATCGACCTTACCGAGCTGAAGGACACCCCCCTGGTCATGTTCTCCGACCACTTCGACCAGACGGCCTACATCCGCCACATGTTCGCCCAGAGCGGGGTCCATCCCTGGATCCTGCACCAGACCACCCAGGTGTTCACCATCCTGGAATACATCCGGTCGGAAGGTGCCGCCGGTTTCCTGACCGAGGAAATCGCCCAGCAGGAACCGGACCTGCATCCCATTTCCGTGCGCCAGTTCCGCCCGGCCTATATCACCCTGGACTGGAACAAGGACCTGCACTTCAATCCGGCCATGGAAGAATTCGTCCGTTTCGTCAAAAAAGGCCTGCCGCTTTGATGCGGCAGGCCTTTTTTATGGAATGTCTCATTCCCAGATGGTCTTCATGATGTCTTTGTACCGGGCATCCAGTTCCTTGCTGATCATCTGGAACAGGGCGTACATCATGTTGCCGTCCACATGTTCGTCATGGAAGATCACGCAGGTATCCAGGATCAGGGAATCCTCCTTATCCATGTAGAACTTAAAGGATTTGTAGGTGCTGTTCAGGGTATTCAGCAGGTCCATGAGCGCTGCCTTGTTGGCTTCCTTCAGGGCCTTGGGGGCCAGCAGGATCCGGATGATGCCGAAGGCACTGTCATCCAGTACCACGATCAGCTGCAGAGGCGTGCCGTCCACTGTCAGATGGGACCGGAACACCACCGTATGAAGCGGATCCTTCTCGATGGGATCCACCACAAAGGCTTTGGGATCTTTCTTTTCTACGAATTTCTTGAAGCTTTCTGCTTTCGCATTCAAAACTGCCATTTGTTTTCCTCCTTCAGCGGAATGTTCGCCGCTGCATCTGCTTACAGGATACGGCATCCCGGTTCTTCCGTCAAGTTTTCCACTTATCCACAAGCTTATCCACAAAAACAGGCAGGTTATCCACAATTCCTGTGGATAACTCTGTGGGTAACTCCCAGATATTGTGTAAAAGCCTGTTCACCCCACAATATCCAGTTTCAGTTATCCACTTGTGCACAGGTTATCCACAAGAAAAGGGGGTGTGAAAAATGCTTTTTCACACCCCGTCACTAGTCTCTAGTCTCTAGTCACTAGCCGATGGAAGCCAGCTGACGCTAGCGAAAAAAAAGCGCTGTGAAGGATTTTTTCACAGCGCCTTTTTTCTATTCTTCGTCGCTTACCGTATTCACAATGGCTACGGCTGCCACCTGGTCGCCCGGTTCCAGGTCCATGAGTTTCACGCCCTGAGCGTTGCGTCCATAGGTAGAGATGTCAGAGGCATTCATCCGGATGATGATGCCCGCCGCAGAAATCAGCATGATGTCCTGGGTCTCGTTGATGAACTTGGACCCTACGATCAGACCGGTCCTGCTGGTCACCTTCAGATTGATGATGCCCTTGCCGCCCCGGGTCTGCACCCGGTATTCAGAGATATCGGTCCGCTTTCCCTGGCCCTTGTCGGTGACGGTGAGCACTTCGCCCGTATCGTCCACGCAGCTGTCCATGGAGACCACGCTGTCATGAGGCCGCAGGCTGATACCCCGTACCCCGTGGCTGGTACGGCCCATGGGCCGTACATCGTCTTCCAGGAAATGGATGGCGTACCCATCCCGGGTAGCCAGCAGGATATCGTTGTGGCCACTGGTCAGTTTGACGTCGATCAGTTCTTCTCCCTCGTCCAGGTTGATGGCGATCAGGCCGCCCTTCCGGGCACTCTTGAATTCGCTGACGCTGGTCCGCTTCACGACCCCCATATTGGTGGCCATGAACAGGAACTTCTTCTCGTCTTCGCTGATGCCGCTCTTCACGGCAATCACAGCATTGATCTTTTCGTTTTCCTCCAGAGGCAGCAGGTTGCGGATGAAGGTACCTTTGGCAGTACGGCTGGCTTCGGGGATCTCATACCCCTTCTGCCGGTACACCCGGCCCCGGTTGGTGAAGAACAGGATGTTGTCATGGGTGCTGGCCATGAGCAGGTGTTCAGAGAAGTCTCCCTTCACCTTGTTGTCTTCCTTCACAATCTTGCCGCTGCCAGCCTTGATGCCCCGGCCGCCCCGGTTCTGGTTCCGGAAGTTGGTGAGGGCCTGGCGCTTGATATAGCTCTGATGGCTGATGGTAATCACCACGTCTTCCTCGGCAATCAGATCTTCCGTTTCCAGATCCCCCGTATCCGGTACGATGGAAGTGCGGCGGGCATCCCCGAACCGTTTCTTTTCGTCCAGCAGATCATCCCGTACGATGCCCATGATCTTGTGTTCATCACCCAGTACATCTTCCAGGTAGGCAATGGTGGCCATGACCTCTTTGTATTCGTCCTCGATTTTCTGGCGTTCCAGTCCGGTCAGGCGCTGCAGGCGCATATCCAGGATGGCCTGGGCCTGCCGGTCGCTGAGACCGAATTTGTCCATCAACGCCTTCTTGGCCACGTCGCCGTTGGCACTGGCCCGGATGGTGGCAATGACTTCGTCCAGGTGATCCAGGGCGATTTTCAAGCCCTCCAAAATGTGGGCCCGTTCTTTGGCTTTCTTCAGTTCATACTGGCATTTCCGGGTCACTACATCCTTCTGGTGTTCCAGATAGTATTCCAGGATCTGCTTCAGGTTCAGCACCCGGGGATGGTTGTTCACCAGAGCCAGCATGATGATGCCGAAGGAATCCTGCAGCTGGGTATGCTTGTACAGCTTGTTCAGCATGATTTCCGGCACCACATCGCTGCGCAGCTCGATGACAATGCGCATGCCCTTCCGGTCGGATTCATCCCGCAGGTCGGTGATCCCTTCCAGGGTCTTGTCCTGTACCAGGTGGGCGATGCTCTCGATGAGTTTCGCCTTGTTCACCTGGTAGGGGATCTCGGTGACCACGATCCGGTTCTTGTTCTTGGGCATGGGTTCCACGTGGGTCTTGGCCCGCACCTTCACCACGCCCCGGCCTGTGGTATAAGCCTGGCGGATGCCGGACAGCCCCAGGATCTTGGCACCCGTAGGGAAATCCGGCCCCTTGATGGCTGTCATCAGCTGGTCAATGGTGGCATCCGGATGGTCGATGAGCATGACGCAGGCATCCACCACTTCGCCCAGGTTGTGGGGCGGAATGTTGGTGGCCATGCCCACGGCGATCCCGGCGGATCCATTGATGAGCAGGGCCGGCACCTTGGCCGGCAGCACCGTGGGTTCCTTCAGGGATTCATCGTAGTTGGGGATGAAGTCCACCGTATCCTTTTCGATATCCCGCAGCATTTCCACGGCGATCTTGCCCATCCGCACTTCCGTGTACCGCATGGCAGCCGGAGGATCCCCGTCCACAGAACCGAAGTTCCCGTGGCCGTCCACCATCAGATACCGGGTGGAGAAATCCTGGGCCAGACGCACAATGGCATCGTACACCGAAGAATCCCCATGGGGATGGTATTTACCCAAAACATCGCCCACGATACGGGCGGATTTTTTATAGGCCTTGTTGGGCAGCATCCCTGCCTCGTTCATGGCATAGAGGATGCGTCGATGGACCGGCTTCAGGCCGTCCCGCACATCCGGCAGAGCCCGCTGGACAATGACGCTCATGGCATAGTCGATGTAGCATTTCTGCATCTCGTCTTCTACATAGACGGGAATGACTTTGCCCGCGGTGATGGTCTGCTTGTCGTTTTGCTGATCATCCACGTTCTCACGCTTCCTTCCTGCGCCTCACGGCGCGGTTATTTCAAGAACAGATCGTAGACCTGTTTGCCGATCAGGACCACAGTCACGATCAGATACAGAGTGCGGATGTACCCCACCCCTTTTTTTATGGCAATCTTCGCGCCCAGATGGGCCCCGGCGATCTCCACCAGTCCCATGGGCAGGGCGTAGGCCAGATAGACCCGCCCCAGCAGCAGGAATGCCACCAGCCCGCCCAGGTTGCTGGCCAGGTTCAGGGCTTTGGTGTTGCCGGCTGCCGTCACGAAGTTATAACCGAAATACAAAAATCCGAAGATCAGGAACGAACCTGTCCCCGGTCCGAAAAAGCCATCGTACATGCCCAGGCACCAGGCCATGACGGCGATGCCCACAGCCATGGAACGGGTCATGGTTTCCATGGAGTTGACGCCGCCCCAGTCTTTCTTCCGGTAGGTATTCAGGGCCACACACACCAGGGCGATGACCACGATGTACCGCAGCAGCTGCTCCGGCATCAGGGAGGCGATACAGGCCCCTGCCGCACTGCCGAAGAAGGACAGGGGCATCATCTTCAGGATTTTCCGGTCCACCTTTCCCTCCCGGGCAAAGGTGAAGAAACTGGACACCGCTCCGATGGAGGAAGCCAGCTTATTGGATCCCAGGGCAAAGGGCGTGGGGATTCCGGTGGCCATGAAGGCCGGCAGGGTAATCAGCCCACCACCCCCTACGGCCGCATCGATGAAGGCGCCAATGAACCCAGCCGCCAGAAGAAAAATCAGGTCCTGCAGATGGAATTCCAGCATGGCATTACTCCTTCCAGGTAAAATACAGTCCGGCGGTGCCGGCATGGCTTTCCGCCTCCACAGACGCCTCTGTCTGTTTGTTGCTCACCGCATAGGGATTGGCCTGGGTGAGAGGTGCCTGATCCAGGGGCCAGCGCACCCCGTGGATACTCACAGTGCATTCCGGGGAAAGGGGCAGCAGGCTCACCGCCCGGGGCCGTTTGACCGCTGTGAACCGGGCCCGGGTGCCTGGCAGCAGGTAGCACAGCAGCTCCTGCTGGTCCGCCAGGATCACCGTGCCGCCCCGCCGGGCATAGGCCAGCAGGGTGTACAGGTTGCCGAACAGATGGTCCGCCCGGCCGCCCCAGATGCCCGTCGCCAACACAGGAGGCCCCGGTTCCAGATCCTGGAACACCAGGGACAGATCCGTATCGTCCTTGTTCACCAGGAATGTCCTGGCCCGGGCTCCCCTGCGCAGGAATTCCTCCCAGGCACCCGGGGCGGCACTGTCCCGATCCCCATACAGGAAGCGGGGCAGGATCCCGGCTTTCTTGCAGTGGTCCGCACCCCGGTCGGCAGCAATGACCGTACCCAGCCGGCCCACGGTATGGAGCCACTGGGGATCGGGCCGTCGGCCGCCGGCCACCACAATGAGAGGCGGGCCTGCCGGGGCTGTTTCCTGCTGCAGCTGCAGGGTTCCCTGTGGCAGCTGGAATTCCGCTTTTTCCATGATGGAGCTCCTTAAAAGTCCAGGTTGGTCACTTTTCCGGCGTTTTCTTCGATGAATTTCCGCCGGGGTTCCACTTTATCCCCCATGAGCACGGAGAACACCTGATCGGCGTTGGCCGCATCCTCCAGCTGGACCTGAAGCACGGTACGCTTCGCCGGATCCATGGTGGTTTCCCACAGCTGTTCCGGGTTCATTTCCCCCAGCCCTTTGTACCGCTGTACATAGGGGTTGTTCTGGCGGCCCACTTCGTCCAGCTTTCGCTGAAGTTCCTCATCACTGTAGGCATAGGTATGCTTCTTGCCGGTGCGGATCAGGTACAGGGGCGGCTGGGCGATGAACACGTTGCCGTGCTGGATCAGCGGCCGCATATACCGGTAGAAGAACGTGAGCAGCAGGGTCCGGATGTGGGCACCGTCCACATCCGCATCGGTCATGATGATGATCTTGTCGTACCGGGCCTTGGTGATGTCGAATTCGTCACCGATGCCGCATCCGAAGGCCGTGATCATGGCCCGGATTTCCTGGCTGTTCAGCATCTTGTCCAGGCGGGCTTTTTCCACGTTCAGGATCTTGCCCCGCAGCGGCAGGATGGCCTGGAAGTTCCGGTCACGGCCCTGCTTGGCACTGCCCCCTGCGGAATCCCCTTCCACCAGATAGATTTCTGTTTCAGCCGCATTCTTGCTGGAACAGTCAGCCAGCTTGCCCGGCAGGCTGCTCACTTCCAAAGCAGATTTTCTCCGAGTAAGGTCCCTTGCTTTTCTGGCAGCAGACCGAGCTCGGCTGGCCATGATGGCCTTTTCCACGATTTTTTTGGCCACAGGGGCATTTTCCTCGAAGTATTCGGTCAGGGCGCCGGTAACCATGTTGTCCACGATGCCCCGGACTTCGCTGTTGCCCAGTTTCGTTTTGGTCTGTCCCTCAAACTGGGGTTCCCGCACCTTCAGGCTCATGACGCAGGTCAGGCCTTCCCGCACATCGTCCCCGGACAGATTGTCCTCATTGTCCTTCAGCATGCCGCTTTTCCGGGCATAGTCGTTGATGCACCGGGTCAGGGCCTGTTTCAGGCCGGCCAGATGGGTTCCCCCTTCCTCCGTATTGATGTTGTTCACGAAGGTATAGATGTTTTCCGTGTAGGCGTCCGTATACTGCATGGCCACTTCCACGATGGTATCCTGCCGCTCCCCTTCCACGTAGATGGGTTTCTCATGGAGGGGTTCCTTGCCCTGGTTCACGAATTCCACGAAAGAGATGATGCCACCCTCGTAATGGAAGGTCTCGTCCTGGCCGCTCCGTTCATCGGTGAGCTGGATCTTCACACCCTTGTTCAAAAAGGCCAGTTCCCGGATCCGGTGTTTCAGGGTGTCATAGCTGTACACGGTTTCCGTAAAGATGGTGTCATCCGGCCAGAAGGTGACGCTGGTACCAGTCTCGTTTTCCGGGCATTTCCCCTTCACGTACAAAGGACGGGTGGTCTTCCCTTTGGCGAATTCGATGCCATAGACCTTCCCGTTCTTCTTGACTTCCACCACCATCTTCTTGCTCAGGGCGTTCACGCAGGATACGCCCACCCCATGCAGACCGCCGGAAACCTTGTAGCCCCCGTCGCCGAACTTGCCGCCGGCATGGAGGACGGTCATGACCACTTCGATGGCCGGTTTTCCGGTCTTGTGCATTTCCACCGGGATACCACGGCCGTTATCGGTGACGGTGATGCTGTTGTCGTTGTGGATGGTTACATGGATATGGTCGCAATAACCGGCCAGGGCTTCGTCGATGCTGTTATCGATCACTTCGTACACCAGATGGTGCAGGCCCCGGGCGCTGATGCTGCCGATATACATACTGGGACGTTTCCGCACGGCTTCCAGGCCTTCCAGGACCTGGATCTGATCCGCCCCGTACTCACCGTGGACGGCGATCTCCTCTTCAATTGTCTGTTTCTTCTTTGCCATACAAACCTCCCGAAGCTATCGTCTTTGCAGGGTCTTGCTGGAGATCCCCGACAGAATGATCTTATCCCGGGTCACCACACAGCTGGAGGGCGGGAAGTTCTCGGTCAGGTCGACCACATTCCCCTGTTCCAGTTTGGGTCTCAGGAAAAAACGGTAGATATTCGTCCGCTTGTTCCGGATATCGAAGATCCCGATGATCTCGTCACAGCGGACCACATAATTATTTCCTACGTGCAGGTACATAATAACGGCTCCTCCCGGCCTTTTCCAGGGTGCGTTCCACCAGCTCCGCCGTCAGTTTTTCCGGCGGCACACCGGTATTCACCATCACTGCGAAGGCGATGTCCCGGTCCGTTGCCCGTGGACCCAGGGCCCGGTCCAGAGCCCATTCTTCCAATCTGGCCTTCACGTCAGTAAAGGTTATTTTATCACAATCCACCAGTTTCCGGCAATCTTCGTAGGAAAGCCAGGGCTGTCTGTCCAATTCTTTCCGGATGGCCCGGCGGATTTTCTCCTCTTTTTTTCGCCGGCAGGCAGAACAGATTTTCTCATCCCCGATCAGTGGCACTCCGCACAGAGGACACCGCTTCTCCGGATCCCGCAGCGGCATAAAGGGAGTCTGTTCCAGATCGGGCTGGGGAAGATCCTGGATGATGCCGTGGTAGAACCGGATCTGCTTCACGATCCGTTTCCGTCCCTTCAGTTCCGGCGCCAGTTCCCGGTTGATGGTGCCCAGCAGTTTTCCCTGGAGCATATGGAGCTGGGTGGACCACATGGGATTGTCCGTATGCACATACAGCACCCCGTCCTCCAGCCGGTAAGGCTGGGAATGGCTGGCCGCCGTATGGCCGATGTAATCGGCCCAGTGGACCTTCAGCACATGGAGGAGGAATTCCCTCCGGGCCCGGGGCGTCTTCAGCACCTGCAGCACCAGCAGTTCCGCATCCTTCATGCTTCCGCCTCCAGTCGGCCTTCCCGCACCTGCCAGGCGGCCACATCGCCGCTGACCGGTGCCAGCTGCCGGTCGTTCACCGTCAGGAAGGTCTGAACCGTGCCGTTGATGAAGCCCAGCAGCTTTTCCCGCCGATGAGCATCCAGTTCACTGAGCACATCATCCAGCAGCAGCACCGGGTACTCATCCCGCACCCCACGGATGAACTCCAGTTCGGATAATTTCAGGGCCAGAGCAGCCGTCCGCTGCTGCCCCTGGGACCCGTACGCCTTCAGAGACCGTCCCTGGTGGACAATCTCCAGGTCGTCCCGGTGGGGTCCGATGCTGGTATACCCCCGCAGATAATCCAGCCGGTGCCGCGCCTTGAATTGTTCCTGATAGAAGGACACCCACTCTTCTCTTCCAGGGGTGGTTTCCAGGGGCACCTCGCCCCCGCTTTGTTTCTGTACATAGGACAGCTGCAGGGCCCCATGGGTCCCGGTGATCCCGTCATAGACTTTCTGTGCCGCCTCCCGGATCCCGGAAAGGGCCTGGAGCCTGGCATCCACGATGCCCGCCGCCAGCTGGGAAAGGGCCACATCCCACACGGAAAGCTGTGCTTCCTCCAGATGTTCCCTGTCCCGGCACTGTTTCAGGAACTTGTTCCGCTGCAGCAGCACCCGGTTGTATTTGGCCAACAGGTCGTAATACACCGGGCTGGTCTGGGCGATCTCCATGTTCAGAAACTTTCGGCGCAGGGACGGGTCCCCCTTCACCAGCTGCAGATCGTCCGGAGTAAAGAGCACCAGATTCACCAGCCCGTACTGCTCTTTGGGGCTGACCGCCGTTCCGTTCAGCAGGTTCTCCTTCCTCCGTCGGCCCCGTTCCCGGTACCGCTTTACCAGAAGCCGATTCTCTCCGTACCGGTCCCGGTAATCCAGCTGGGCGGCCCAGTCCTCTGCCCCGAACTGGGGCAGTTCCTCTTCGTGGCGGGTACGGAAGGAAAAGCCCCGGGCCGCCACATAGATTCCCTCCAGGAGATTGGTCTTGCCCTGGGCATTGTCCCCGTAAAAAATGGTGATATCATGCTGCAGCGGCACTTCCAGCTGCTCATAATTCCGGAAGTGCAACAGCCGCAGATTTTCCAGACGCATTAGAAAATAACCCGCACCGGCGTCAGGATATAGGTGTAGGTATCATCCCCTTCCGGCATGAGCCGGGCCGGAGCCAGGGAAGCGTTGGTCTCCATGCTGACCGTATCGCTGCCGCAGTTCTTGAAGAAGTCCATCATGTACCGGGAATTGAAAGCGATGTTCAGGGGCAGTGTGTCACCCACCGTCTGGCAGGCGATGATTTCCTTGCCCTGACCCATGTCGCTGACGGCGGAACTCAGCGTAATGCCGTCGGTATCGATGGCCAGCCGTACGATGTTGTAGTCGGACTGGGAGAACAGGGCCACCCGCTGGATGGCTTTTTCCATATCCACCCGGTTGAAGACCGTCCTGTTGCTGAAGGACGGCGGAATGGGTCTCTTATAATCCGGGAATTTTCCTTCAATCAGGCTTGAAATAATGGTCAAATTACCCACTTTGGCCATGATCTGCCGTCCCTGCAGGGCCAGGGTCACCGGTTCAGGGAGCTCCCCGTTCAGATTGCTGCCGATTTCTTTCAACAGACGAGCCGGGATCAGCATGGAAAATTCACTGTCGTCCCCATTTTCCAGTTCCGCTTCCTTGATGGCCAGACGATGGGTGTTGGTCCCTACGGCGGTCAGGCTCTTTCCCTTCTTTTCCATGTAAACGCCGGTATACAGGGGCCGGCTCATATCCGTGGAGCAGGCATATACCGTGGTGTCGATCAGATTGCCGATGACCTCCTCCGGCAGTTCAAGGATCCGTTCACTGGTAAAAGCCGGGATGGCCGGATATTCTTCCGGGTCCATCAAGGGGATGTGATACTGGCCTCTGGCTTTGGCAGCCGTCAGGGTCATTTCCTTTTCTCCGGCCAGCTGCTGGATGGTCAGCACTTCATCCGCATCGAACTTGGCCAGCAAATCCCCGATGGCTTTGGCCGGGACCAGGATGTCACCATCTTCCATTCCATTGACTTCCAGCTTCATATCCATACTGTAGGTATTATCCATGGCAATCAAACGGAGTTCATTGCCTTTCAGTGTGGTATGGATGCCTGAAAAGATCGGTGCATTGTTGCTTGCTGAGATGGCTCTTTTAACGATATTGACGCTTTGCGCCAACCGTTTGCTTTCACAGGAAAACTGCATGGGAGTACCTCCTTATTTTCTAAACCGGATAATTGATTAAAATTCGTAGTCTTCGTAGTAGGCCCTGTGGGTATGTGGAAAAGTACCGGGACCCTTGAGGGATGCCCTTCAGAGAGGTTGGATAACCCTGTGGATAAGTCTCTTTTTGTTATCCACATATCCACTTTTTCAAGGACTTTTCAGGTTATCCACAGAATTACCAACAAGTTATTCACAAGATTATCCACAACTTGTGGATAACTTACCGGAAAACAGTGGAAACCCGGGGCAGAACGGCTTATTTTTTCAGCTCGTCCGTCAGTTTGGCCAGCTGCCGTTCCAGATTGGCGTCACTTTTCTTGTCGTCGGCGATCTTGTCGCAGGCGTGGAGGACGGTGGTATGATCCCGGCCGCCGAAGCATTCTCCGATCCGGGGCAGGGACAGATCCGTCAGCTCCCGGGTCAGATACATGGCAATCTGCCGGGGATAGGCAATGGAACGGGTGCGCTTTTTGGCTTTCAGGTCATCTACCCGGATCTTGTAGCGGGCGGCCACCAGTTCCATGATGGCTTCCACGGTGATCACCTTATCCACCGAATTGCCCAGATCCAGATCCTTCAGGGCTTTCCGGGCCAGTTCCATGGTCACCGGCTGCTTGGTCAGGCTGGCATAGGCACTGACCTTCGTGTAGGCGCCTTCCAGTTCACGGATGTTGGTCTTTACATTGGTGGCAATCAGCTGGATCACTTCCAGGGGGAAGTCGATATGGTCTTTTTCCGCCATGCTGCGCAAAATGGCGCTGCGGGTTTCAAAGTCCGGATGGTTGATTTCGATGATCAGTCCCTGCATGAACCGGCTGGTCAGCCGTTCCTCCAGGGTGTCCAGTTCCTTGGGCGGCCGGTCGCTGGAGATGATGATCTGCTTGTCCGCCTGCTTCAGGGCCTCGAAGGTGTGGAAGAATTCTTCCTGGGTGGATTCCTTTTTCCGCAGGAACTGGATATCGTCGATGAGCAGCACGTCGATGTTCCGGTATTTGTTCCGGAAGGCTTCGTTGGTGTTGTGCTGGATGGCGCCGATCAGTTCATTGGTGAAGGTTTCACTGGAAATATACAGGATCTTCATTTCCGGATGGTGATCATGGATGTAGTTGCCGATGGCGTTCATCAGATGGGTCTTGCCCAGGCCCGGGTCGCTGTACAGGAAAAGGGGGTTGTAGCTTTTGGCCGGGGCATTGGCCACGCCCATGGAGAAATTGTAGGCTTCTTCGTTGGATTTGCCCCGGATGAAATTGTCAAAGGTGTATTTGGGAGACAGATGGGAATCGAATTTCTGGACCGGTTTGACCGGTTGGGCAGGATCTGTCTTTATGGGCGGTGCAGCCGTTGTTTCCACTTGGACCGGAGTCGGAGGATCCTCTGAAAACAGGTTCTGCTCCTCATTGGTCTGGGGGGTTACAGCCAGTTCGATCTTCATGGGCCTGCCGCAGATCTGGGACAGGCTTTCTTCCATGATCTGCAGGAAACTCTCCTGGATTTTTTCCTTGGTGAATTCATTGGGTACGTTCAGTATCAGGGTATTGTCCGAAAGATCCCGGGGGCGGGTGGGGTTCAGCCAGATTTTCCAGCTGCTGCCTTCACTGCTGGCAGCTACGGCATTCCGGACATCGGCCCAGATCTGGGCAATCGATTTCGTTGTCATTTCCGATCCATCCTTTATCCTTAAAGTATGTACAATTATATCACGAAACAGGGGCCGCCTGTGGAAAAACCTGTGGACAGTGTGGATAACTTTTCTGGAGGAGAGCCGGCAACGGCAGATTTTTTCCGGCTTTCCAGTTATCCACAATACACAGGTTATGCACAGGGAGTTATACACAGGTGTGGATAACTGAGAAAAGAGGGGAGGCCTTACCGGTTGAACAGCCGATCCCAGAAACTCCGGTTCTTCAGGCGCAGGGATTCTTCTTCGGCTGCTTTGGCCCGCTTTTCCAGTTCTTCCATCCGGGTCTGGGCGGCCTGCAGGTTTTCGGCGGCGCTTTCCCGGGCGGCAGTGAGTGCGCCGATCTGCTGTTCTTTCAGACGCAGCAGGGCTTCCTGCTGGTCAGCTTTTTGCTGGGCCGCATCCCGGGCTTTGGCTGCATCCTGCAGTTGCAGTTCCTTTTGTTCCGCCTGGGCCTTGTATTCCAGATACTGGACTTTTTCGCTGGTCAGCAGTTTTGTGGTATTCATTTCAGCAATGAGCTTCTGCTGCACCTTGCCCAGCTGATCCTGGACCGTATTCATCTGGATCAGCAGCACTTTGTTTTCATGGCGCAGCTGTTCCAGTTCTTCATCTTTATTCTGTTCGTAGACGATGACCGGATTTTCCGACCGTTTGCTGTCCAGGAAGCGAACTGCTTCGTCATCCAGCATCAGGAACCGGTTCTGTTTGACCAGATGGCCTTCCAGTTCATCTTCATACCGTTTGATCTGCTTCCGGATGGCTTCGTAGGAAACTCCTTTTTGTTTGGCATAGTCTTTGATGGTGATCATGTGTCATACTCCCTCGATTGAAAATTGAAAACGGATGCTTTGGAACAGGGTGGCTGGAGGATGGATCGCCGCATTTGTATCCAACGGGTGTCCGGCAATGGTTGGACAAGGTTGCCCGGACTCTGTTCCAAAGGTTGTATGACAGTAGTATACCACATCCGGGGGTCCTGTGCATAAGTTTTGCTTCCGAAACGGCTGGAGCCAGTCGGAAAGCCGTTGCAGAGGTTTTCCACAGGCAGAGGGGTTATCCACCAAAAGTTATCCACAGCTGTGGATAACACTGGGGATAAGCAGGTATGGAGCGGGTGGAGGACGAAGAGAGGGTGTGGATAATTTTGGCAGCGTCAGCTGGCTTCCTTTGGCTAGTGACTGTGGACTAGTGACTGATGACTCCACAGGAGGGAGCTTAGCTCCCTCCTGTGGACATGTGGATAATATGGGGGATAAATCCCTGAAAACCGGCTCTTGGTGCCAGCTTGAAGTTTTCCACAGCCATTGGGGTTTTCCACTGGAAGTTATCCACAGGTGTGGATAACTGTGTGGATAATCCCATTCCATGGGGTTTTCCGGGTTGTGGAAACGGTCGGGACCCTGTGGAAAACTCTGTTGCATTCTTTGGAGAGGATGGTGGTGTTGTACCGGGGGCAGGGACAGACATTATAAAGAATTGTAAAATCCATGTAAAAAATGACCGGGAATATTGCAATATGCAACATTCCCGGTCATTTGCGCAATTCCAGGATCAGCGCTTCGATCTCGTTGTTCAGTTCCGGGTCCTTTTCCCGTTCCCGCTGGATTTTTTCACAGGCGTGGATCACCGTGCTGTGGTCCCGGCCCCCGAAACATTCCCCGATTTTCTTCAGGGACAGACCGGCCATTTCCTTGGTCAGGTAGATGGCGATCTGTCGGGGGACGGCCACCCGTTTCGTCCGTTTCTTTTCACTGAGTTCCGACAGGTGCAGTCGGAAGTGATCCGCCACCACCTGCTGGATGGTCTCTACCGTGATGAACCGGGGTGTCTCGATCAGGTTCAGCTCCTTCAGCGCATTGCGGCACAGTTCCAGGGTAATGGGTTCCTGATTTAGACTTGCATAAGCGCAAACACGATTATAAGCTCCCTCTAATTCACGGATATTGCTTGTCACGCTGCTGGCAATGAGAAGGATCACATCCCGGGGGAACAGGATGCTGTCCATATGGGCCTTGTTCTGGAGAATGGCCATCCTTGTCTCCAGATCCGGATGCTGGATGTCGGCGGTGAGGCCGGAATTGAACCGGCTGATCATACGCTCTTCCAGGGTATCCAGCTCTGCCGGAGGTCGGTCGCTGGAAATGATGATCTGTTTGTTGGCCTTTTCCAGGGTGTTGAAGGTGTGGAAGAACTCTTCCTGGGTGGATTCTTTGTTCCGCAGGAACTGGATGTCGTCGATGAGCAGCACGTCGATGCTGCGGTATTTTTCCCGGAAGGCTTCCAGCCGGTTGTGTTCCACGCTCTCGATCAGCTCGTTGGTGAAGGTCTCGCTGGAAATGTACAGGATCTTCATATCCGGATGGGCGGCCAGGATCTGGTTGCCGATGGCATTCATCAGATGGGTCTTGCCCAGGCCGGAATCGCTGAACAGGAAGAAGGGGTTGTAGGCATTGGCCGGGTTGTTTGCCACGGCCATGGCTGCGGCCTTGGCAAACCGGTTGGAGTTGCCCACCACGAAATTGTCGAAGGTATAGCGGGGAGAAAGATTCGTGCGGAAAGGCCGGGGCATCTGGGGTTTGTCAGAACCCTTCTGGGCCGTCTTCTGCGTTCTGGCAGAGCGGGATCCATGGGGGCTGGCAGCGGTCACCGGATCTGCGAACAGATCCATTTCCACCAGTTTCTTGCGGGCCATGGCAGGGCCTCCTTTCCGATTCATGATGGTTCCATTATACCATATGGGGAGGGTGTGTGGATAACTGCAGGGAACAGGAGGCTCCAACAGGCTCCTGATGGGAAAGACGGGGTTTTCCACAGCCTGTGCAGTTTTCCACAGGAAGTTATCCACAGATGTGGATAACTCTGGGGAAAAGTCCGTGGATAAAGGGTGGATGGGATGTTCCCGAACATGCGTTCTGTGGAAAACCGGACGGGTTGCAGGGACGGGAAGAATTTTTTATAATGGAACCACTGATACCACGAAATTCATGAAGGAGGGACATCCATGTCCAAACTGCGCATTGCCATTACGGCCGATACCTATTCCCATGCAACGGAAGTGACGAACCTGGTGAAGGCGCCCTTTGCACCCCGGGGCCTGGTGGAGGTCATTGCCAAATTGGGGGCCATCCCGGTAGTCCTGCCCGATGTCCAGGGCCTGAAAGGGGAGGACTATCTGGATCTGTGTGACGGGCTGATCATTCCCGGAGGTCCGGACGTGGATCCCACCCTGTTCGGAGAGGAACCCCGCTGGAAAGTGGGGGGTGCCAACTACAAGCGGGATGTGTTTGAACTGGACCTGTTCCGGGCTTTTTATCAGGCCGGCAAGCCCATCTTCGGTATCTGCCGGGGCTGCCAGCTGATCAACATCGCCCTGGGGGGAACGGTGTACCAGGATCTCCAGAGCGAGGATCCCCACTGCACCATCCGCCATTCCCAGGGAGCGGACGGCCGGTATCCCACCCACCATGTGACCCTGACACCGGGCAGCAGCCTGTACGGGACCCTGGGGGCCAGGGCCTATGTGAATTCCCGGCATCACCAGGCCATCCACAAGGTGGCAGAGGCCTTGGAAGTAACGGCGGTGGCTCCCGACGGGGTTAAGGAAAGTGTGGAGAGCCATGACCATGAGCAGGTGGTGGCCGTCCAGTGGCATCCGGAAAATATGTGGCAGGAACATCCGGAAATGGAAAGGCTGTTTGCGGATTTTCTGGAACGGGTGGAAAAGGCGAGAAAATAAGAACGACCGAAGATAAAAATGAAAATCCGTCATACAAGGATTGTATAGAGGTTGTTTGGAAAGAAAAACTTTACAAAGATAGGGAAGTCTGGTATAATTCTCTCTATCTGATGCGGGCATAGTTCATTGGTAGAATGAAAGCTTCCCAAGCTTTAGAGGTGGGTTCGATTCCCATTGCCCGCTCCACTGAAAAGGGTAAGGACTGCGAAAGCAGTCCTTTTTTGTTGCCTGTATCCCTTTGATTTATGATATAATATCACTTTATAAAATATCGTTTATTTGGGTTTGAAATGGGAGGAAATTATGGCGGAATACAACTTACTGCAGAAAAAGATCCTGGCGGACGGGACCATCAAAAGCGGCGACGTGCTGAAGGTGGACAGCTTCCTGAACCACCAGATCGATGTCTCCTTCATCAGCAAGCTGGGGGAGGAATTCTATGAACTGTTCAAGGATCGGCCCATCAACAAGATCCTGACCATCGAGGCGTCCGGCATCGGGATTGCCTGCCTGACCGCCATCCACTTCCGGGTACCTGTACTGTTTGCCAAGAAGAGTGCCGGCAGCAATATGGATAGGGAAGTGTACAGCACGGAAATCAAATCCTTCACCCACAACAAGGTGAACCATGTGGTCGTTTCCAAGAAATACCTGAATGCCGGGGATCATGTCCTGATCATCGACGACTTCCTGGCCAACGGCTGCGCCGTGGAAGGGCTCATCGACCTGGTACACCAGGCCGGCGCCGAGGTGGAAGGCGTGGGCATCGCCATTGAAAAAGGCTTCCAGGGCGGCGGGGATGCCCTGCGGAAAAAGGGCTATGACGTAAAAAGCCTGGCCATCATCGAGAAGATGGATGCCGAGACCGGCACCATTGTGTTCCGGTAAGGGAGGCACCATGGAAGACCAAAGCAGACAGGAACCACAGAAGGGGGCCTTCACAGATCCCATTTATCGGTTTGACGGGCAGATCAGCCTGAAAAAGGCCATTCCCTTCGGACTGCAGCATGTGCTGGCCATGTTCGTGGCCAACATCGCACCCATCCTGATTGTCACCGGGGCCGTAAAAATGCCGACGGAACAGGCCGCGGCCCTGATCCAGGCGGCCATGATCATGGCTGGAGTGGGATCCCTGTTCCAGATGTTCCCGGTGGGGCCTCTGGGCAGCCGGCTTCCCATCATCATGGGGATCAGCTTCACCTTTGTTTCCACCTTCTGTGTCATCGGAGCCAAATACGGATATGGCGCCATCCTGGGGGCGGCCCTGGTGGGTGGCTGCCTGGAAGGGTGCCTGGGGCTCATTGCCCGCTGGTGGCGCCGGTTCATTCCGCCCATCGTCTCCGCCAGCGTGGTGACCTCCATCGGGTTCTCCCTGCTGGGCATTGGAGCCAACTCTTTCGGGGGCGGTTTCGGCAATCCCCATTTCGGGGAGGCACCCTACATGATCGTGGGGACGGTGACCCTGCTGTCCTGCCTGATTTTCAACATCAAGGCCAAAAGCTTCTATAAACAGCTGTCGGTGCTGTTCGGGCTGATCGTGGGTTACATCACCGCTTTCTTCTTCGGTATGGTGGATCTGAGCAAAATCAGTTCTGCCGGGCTGTTCTCTCTGCCCACACCCATGCCCTACGCCTTGGAATTCCATCCGGATGCCATTTTCTCCGTGTTCCTGATTTTCCTGGTTTCGGCCACGGAAACCCTGGGAGATACATCGGCCCTGACGGTGATGGGCTTCGGCCGGAACGCCACCGATAAGGAAATCGAAGGGTCCATCGGAGTGGACGGATTCATCAGTGCCCTGTCCTCTCTGTTCGGATGCCTGCCCATTACGTCCTTCAGCCAGAACGTGGGACTGATCGCCATGACCCATGTGGTGAACCGGAAGGCGGTAGCCAGCGGGGCAGCCATTATGATCCTGGCCGGGCTGTTCCCGGTGCTGGGTGTGATCCTGGCATCCCTGCCGGAAGCGGTGCTGGGGGGCTGCACCCTCATGATGTTCGGGTCCATTGTGGTCAGCGGCGTGCGGATGCTGGGAGGCTGCGGTTACAGCCAGCGGAATATGACCATTGCGGCCCTGAGCCTGTCCATCGGCATCGGATTCACCCAGAATCCGGCCATCTTCAAGATCTTCCCGGATCTGATGAAAAGCGTATTTGCCGAGAACTGCGTGGCCGTGGTATTCGTGGTGGCCGTGCTGCTGAACGTCATCCTGCCGGATACGCTGGAAATCAAATAAAAAAGGGAGCCATGCTGCCTCATCTTTTGACCGTACGGGCCTTTCGTCCCGTTTCTGGCCAGGGGCAGCCAGCGGAAGTCGATAAGGGGCTGTGAAGAAATGAGAATCCATTTCTTCACAGCCCCTTATCGTTTTTCTGTTCATGCAACCGGGATTTTTGCCGGGAGAGGACTTCCAAAAAAGTCATTGAATTTAACAAAAAACAACAAAACAACCGTTATACAACCATCATTTTATTTCAAAACAACCTTATGCAACTCGAAAATTTCCAGAAAAGACACGGGTTTGTCTGGAACCGGGTCCTTCTTATGATATAATATTTTCTATAGATATTTTAGGACAAGGAGACACAAAATCCATGAAAAAAATACTCTTTCTGACCACGGGCGGGACCATTGCCTGTACCGTGAGTGATGACGGGCTGGAACCCACCCTGAAAGGGGCCGATATCCTGAAGGCCGTACCGGAACTGCATACCCTGGGGGATATCACGGTCAAAGATCTGGTCCTTCTGGACAGCAGTAACCTGGAACCGGCCAACTGGAGCGCCTGGGCCCGTCTGATCGGGGATCACTACAGTGACTATGATGCCTTTGTCCTGACCCATGGGACGGATACCATGGCCTATACCTCCAGCGCCCTGAGCCGGATGCTGATCAATCTGGGGAAACCGGTGGTGCTTACGGGAGCCCAGGTACCCCTCAGTATGACCAACAGCGATGCCCGGAGCAACCTGGAACTGGCTTTTTCCGTGGCAGCCAGCGGCCTGCCCGGTGTCTTCATTGCGTTCGGCAATAAAGTTATCAAGGGGGACTGTGCCAAGAAGATTTTCACCCGCAACCCCAACGCCTTTGAAAGTGTGAACGAATCCCCTGTACTGTATTTCGGCAAGGGTGGGGTGAAGAAGAACCTGCCCAGCCGGGAAAATGTAGGCGGTTTCCGGGTGGAAGAAAAAATGGAACCCATGGTCATGGCCATCACCATGACGCCGGGTCTGAAGCCGGATATCATCGACTATGCCGTCCAGAGAGGGTACAAGGGGCTGGTGCTGGAATGTTACGGTGCCGGCGGCGTGAACACGGACCGGCTGAACATCCTGCCGGCCATCCGGCGGGCCATCAAGGCCGGGGTGCGGGTGATCTGCGTCAGCCAGTGTCTGTTTGACGGGGTGGACCTGTCTCTGTATCCCATGGGGATCCTGGCGGCCCAGGCCGGGGTGGAATCCGGCGGCCCCATGACCCTGGAGGCGGCGGTGACGAAGCTCATGTGGAGCCTGGCCAACGAGCCCCAGACCAAGGACGAATCCAAATAAAAGGAGAGGATGGACCATGGGCACGGACTACAAACAACTGGTGACCCATTTCTTCAATGCCTGGCAGCGGGAAAAGAACCAGAAGATCAAAATCTGTCTGTTCGGCCAGCCGGGGGCGGGTAAAAGCTCTCTGATCAATGAGCTGGCAGGGCAGCGGGTGGCCCATGTGAGCCAGGCTACGGATACCACCCGGCAGGCCCAGATCGTGGAATGTCAGGATGTGATCTATGTGGATCTGCCCGGGTATGATACCAGCCTGTTCCCGGAGAACGCATTTTTCAGCGCCTTCAATCCCCTGCAGTACGACCTGTTCCTGTGCGTGTTTGCCGGCAAGCTGCACCAGGCGGACGTGGACTTCTTCGGGAAGATCGCCCGCACCGGGCGGGTGTGCCTGTTTGTGCGGAATAAGGCGGATGGGTTGTATGATCCTTCCTGCAGCCGGGAGATGCTGGAACAGAGGATCATTGCGGACGTCCATTCTCTGGTGGGACCCCGGGAACAGGTGGTGTTCACCAGCTGCCGCCGGAACCAGCCGGCTACCCAGCGGGGCATTCCGGAACTGGAGCGGGCCATGGGGAACCTGCTGCCTGAGGCCCAGCGCAGCCGGTTTTTCCGCCATGCCAAGGCCTATACGGAAGAGGCCCTGGACCTGAAACGGAAAGCCGCGGAAAAATCCCTGAAACGGTTCCTGGTACTGGCGGCGGCCAACGGACTGAACCCGGTGATCGGGATGGACGCCGCCATCGACAGCCAGATCCTGAAGAGCCTGTACAAGGCCATCCGGGAAGCCTTCGGCGTCAGCGAAAAGGAAGTCTTGCCTGCCGGACCGGCTTCCCAGGCGGTGAAAAAGCTGGCGGAAGGGGTCACCGGCGAACGGGTGACCAAAGGGCTGACCTACCTGCTGAAGAAACGGGCCACGGGCAAAGCGGCCAAATTGATCCCGGTGGTGGGCGGTATGACGGTCATGGGCTTCAATGCCGGCAGCCTGTATTTTTTGGGAGAGAAGTACATTGACCAGTGTTATGCGTATGCGCTGGAGCGGCTCCAGGCAGAGATCCAGATGGGGGAAGTATGACCAGAGACGGTAGAGCCATTCAAGAACAACTGAACAAACTGGATGAGGAAAATGTGACCATTGTGCTGTTCGGCCAGCCCGGTTCCGGCAAATCCAGCCTGATCAACGCCATTTGTGGCCGGGAGGCGGCTCCGGTGGGGGTGGAGACGGATACCACCCGGGAACCTCTCCTGGTGGAGCATGGGGATGCCACCTTTATCGATCTGCCGGGATATGGAACGAAATCCTTTCCGTGGAACGAGTTTGCTGACAAATTCCATATTTTTCAATATGATCTGTTCCTGTGTGTGTTTTCCGACAAGCTGCACCAGGGGGATACGGAACTGTTCAAACAGCTGACGGCCAAAGGGAAACCCTGCATTTTTGTCCGGAACAAGACGGACCTGATTTATGAAGAGGACAAAAGCCTGGAAGAGAGCGAGGAGACCATCCGGCAGGATGTGGAAAAACAGCTGGGCCGGAAGGATTTCCAGCTGGTGTTCGTCTGTGCCCGGAAGGACTGCACATCCGGCCTGGATGCGTTGAATGATGCCATCATCCGGAAGATGCCGGAGGCCCGCCGGGAAAAGTACATCCTGACGGCGGAGGCCCGGACCAAAGAACAGCTGGATGCCAAACGATTGGCTGCCCAGAGTTACGTACGCCGGAGCTGCACCTACGCGGCTTACAATGGTGTGAACCCTATCATCGGGGTGGATGCGGCGGTGGATCTCCTGATCCTGTACCAGATGTATGGCTGCATCCGGGAAGCCTTCGGCATCACCCCGGAGGTGATCCACAGCAGCCGGAAGGTATCCCTGAAGGACAAGGCCCTGGTGCTGGGGGGGATGAGCAAGGAAGGTATCAAGATGATTGTCAAGAACTTGGGCCGGCGCTTTGCCGCCCGAAGTTTCCTGAAGGCGGTACCGGTGGTGGGCCAGGCGGCTTCCGCCCTGCTGGGATACCAGCTGGTCCGCCAGTCCGGGCTGCAGTACATTGACGCCTGCTACGACCTGGCCCGGGAACGGCTGCTGGAGGAGCTGGACGCCAAACGGAAATAGTTATACAACCCGTGTCCGGCAACGCTTGTACAACGGTTGGATAAGGCAAGTGGTTAGAAGGTAGGGATTCATGGGTGGCTGTGCCGTGGAAGGAACGGCAACTATGGACAATGACCTGTTGGGAGGGAATCGCATGGATAATCTGGAACCTTATAAGAAAGAACTGGAACACCTGAATGCCTGTATCTGGGACTATGCGGAACTGAAATTCAATGAGGTCCGTTCGGCGAAGGCCATGACGGATCTGCTGGAAGCCCATGGTTTCAAAGTCCGGAAAGGGGTGGCCCATATGCCCACCGCCTATGTGGCGGAATACGGCAGTGGACGGCCGGTGATCGCCATCCTGGGGGAATATGATGCCCTGTCCGGCCTGAGCCAGGAGTCCGGTCTTACGGAGGAGAAACCTCGGGAGGGGAATCCCAACGGTCACGGCTGCGGCCACTGCCTGCTGGGTACGGCGGCGGTGGGGGCCGGCCTGCTGTTGAAGGACTATCTGGAAGCCCACCCGGGCAGTGGCACAGTGCGGGTGTATGGCTGTCCGGCAGAAGAAGGGGGCAGTGGCAAGACCTATATGGCCCGGGAAGGGCTGTTCGATGATGTGGATGCGGCCCTCACCTGGCATCCGGGGACCCAGAACGAAGTGATGGTGGGCAGCAACCAGGCCAACATCCAGGCGGCTTTTACCTTTAAGGGGCGTGCCTCCCATGCTGCTGCCGCACCCCAGAACGGACGCAGTGCCCTGGATGCCGTGGAACTGATGGATGTAGGGGTCAATTACATGCGGGAGCATATGGCGGACTACGAGCGGGTCCATTACGCCATTTTGGATACCGGCGGGGTTTCTCCCAACGTTGTACAACCCCATGCGGAAGTGCTGTATCTGATCCGTTCCAGGACCAATGACGAGACGAAACGGTTGTATGACCGGGTGGTGGCCATTGCCCGGGGCGCGGCCCTGATGACGGAGACGGAGCTCAGTGTCCGGTTCGACAAGGCGGTATCCAACCTGGTGCCCAACAGGGTGCTGGGACAGGTACTGTACGATGCCATGGTGGCTGTGGGGGCTCCACAGCGGACGGAGGAGGAAAAAGCCTTCCTGAAAAAGTTCCAGGATCAGCTGGGACCGGAACGGGTACGGAAGGATCCCGGCATGGCCCCCTTCCCGGATCCGGAACTGCGGGAAGAACTGATCGAAAAGGATCCCAGCGGGGCGTACATCCTGCCCTATAGACCCACCAGTGCTACGGCCATGGGCTCTTCGGACACCGGGGATGTGAGCTATGTGACGCCTCTGGCCCAGTTTGCCGGGGCCTGTTTCGCCATCGGTACGGCGTCCCATTCCTGGCAGTGGGTGGCCCAGGATAAGGGCAGCGTAGCACTGAAAGGATGTTTCTTTGCCGCGGAAGTGCTGGCCAAAGGGGCGGAAACCCTGTTCCAGCAGCCGGAAATAGTGAAGGCGGCCCGGGCGGAACTGGACAAACGGCTGGGTGGGAAAAAGTACCAGTGCCCCATTCCGCCGGAGGTCATGCCCAGAGGGTACGACAGGTAGTCCGGGTCAACCGTATGGAACCCACCACCATTGGACTGATGCCCAATGGTCCCCCGCCCTTGGAAAGGGCGGATAAAAAAGGGGCCGGACAAAGGAGAGTAGCGTGGGGGCAGATTTTGCCCCTGAAAAGCAGGAATGCCATACGGCTGACGCCGTATGGAACCCACCACCATTGGACTGACGTCCAATGGTCCCCCGCCCTTGGAAAGGGCGGATAAAAAGGAGTTGAAGATAAAATGTTCCGTCCCATGAGACGTTTCAAACAGGCCCTTTCGGAAGAGGAATGCCGGAAGGTGCTCCAGGAGGAAAAACGGGGAACCCTGGCCCTGGCCGGGGATGAAGGGTATCCGTACGCGGTCCCCCTCAATTATTATTACGACCCGGAAACCGGCTGCCTTTATTTCCACGGGGCCGGCGAGGGTCACAAGATCGATGCCCTGAAGCGGTGCGACAAGGCCTGCTTCAATGTCCATGACGACGGGGTGAAACTGGCGGGCGACTGGGCTTACACCCTCCGTTCCGTGACCCTGTTCGGCCGGATCCACATCCTGGAGGATCGGGAACGGGCTATGGAGCTGCTGCGGCGGATCGGTTTGAAATACTACCCCGATGAGGCTTCTGTGGATGAGGTCATGGCTCGTGCTGCCAGCCGGGTGACCATGCTGGAACTGGTCCCAGAACACATCACCGGGAAACGGGTCCACGAAAAATAAGGTTTTTCGCCGGTTTTCTATGCAAAGTTATTGACACACTCTTATTTTCCTCTTATAATGATATGAGCTGTCAAACGATTTACTTATTTATAGATCTTGACGTATCTTTGGAGGCAAGGGAGGGTTAAGAAAGATGAAGAGAACTTTTCAACCGAATAACAATCGGAGAAAAAAGACTCATGGCTTCAGAGAAAGAATGAAGACTCTGGGTGGACAACAAGTCTTAAAAAGAAGACGTGCAAAAGGCAGAAAGAGATTGTCTGCATAAAGAATAAGATAGGCCGCTCTTCGCGGCCTATTTTACTACAAGGCAGGTGCAGAGCTTTGGAACAGAATGTTCCTGAAAACTATACCTATACCCAGGCCAACCGGGTGAAGGCCCATGAACGGTTCCAGAAGATCTACGAAAAAGGCCGGTCCTATGTGGATAAATACGGCGTCTTTTATGTACTTCCTTCGGACAACGGGCAGAACCAGTTGGGTACGGCCGTGGGCAAACGGCTGGGACATGCTGTGCTGCGCAACCGGGTGAAACGCCGGATGCGGGAAGTGTTCCGGAAGGAACAGGCCCGCCTGAACCGGAAGGTGTCCATCGTCTGGGTTGCCCGCCAACGCCTGGCCCGCGCTCCTTATGGAGTCTATGAAGAAGTGTTCCAGCGGCTGGCAAAAAAGGCCGGGCTGCTGTAAAAGGAAGTTTTTACCGGAGAGGCCTATGAAAACGATTGCCATTGCCCTGATCCGTTTCTATCAGGTGTGGATTTCTCCCTGTTTTCCGCCCCGGTGCAGGTTCTATCCGACCTGCTCCCAATATGCGCTGGAAGCAGTCCAGAAATACGGTTTTCTCAAGGGATCCTATCTGGCTGTGAAGAGAATACTAAAATGTCATCCCTTCCACAAGGGTGGGTATGATCCTGTGCCGTAAGAGACAGGAAGAAAAGGAGTCGAACTTTGGAAATTTTAAGCTCGTTTGTCCAACAAGTCGTGGCCCATATCTATGAACTGACCCGGCTGATCGGGGAACCCAGCTACGGTCTGGCCATCATTATCATGACCATTCTGATCAAACTGATCCTGGCCCCGCTGACGGCCAAGCAGGTTCAATCCACCAAGGCCATGAGCCGGATCCAGCCCAAGATGAAAGAGCTGCAGGCCCGGTATAAGGACGATAAGGTGACCCTGAACCAGAAAATGTCCGAACTGTACAAGCAGGAAGGGGTCAATCCCCTGGCCGGCTGTCTGCCGCTGCTCATCCAGATGCCCATCATGATCGGGATCTTCTATGGCATTCGGGATTTCAGCTACGAAGGACCCAGTTCCTTCCTGTGGATGCAGAGCATTGCAGATCCGGATCCCTATTACATCCTGCCGATCCTGTCGGCTTTGACCACATTCATCCAGTCCAGACAGACCATGCCTCCCTCTGACAATCCCCAGGGGAAGATCATGCTGTACTTCATGCCCCTCTTCATCGGGTATATTTCTCTGAAATTCCCGGCCGGGCTGGTGCTGTACTGGGTGGTCATGAACCTGATGCAGATCGGTCAGCAGTTCCTGATGGACCGGAACAAAGATAAAGACAACAAATAAAAAACGCCGGCATATCCGGTGAAGGAGGCAGGAAGATGGACGTTGTAGAAAAAACGGGCAAAACCGTTGAGGACGCAGTCAGGGCCGCCCTTGCAGAGTTGGGCGTGAGCCGGGACGAAGTAGAGGTGGAAGTACTGGAATCTTCCAAGAGCTCGATCCTGGGCCTGTTCGGCGGACGGGACGCCAAAGTGCGGGTGACCGTAAAGGAAGCTCCGGCTCCGGAACCGGAAGAGGCTGTGGAAGAACCGGCAGAAGCGCCCGAACTCCCGGAAGAACCGGCGGAACCGATTGCTGAAAAGGAACCGGCCGAAGACCGGGAGGCCGATCTGGTGGCCACAGGGGCTGCTGCCAGGGAATTCCTGGAAAAGATCTTTGGGGCCATGGGCATGGACCTGATCATCGAGAAATTCATCAACCGCAGGGAAGGTGAAGTGGTGCTGAAGATCCACGGCGAGGGAATCGGCGTGCTGATCGGCAAGCATGGCCAGACCCTGGATGCCCTCCAGTACCTGACCAACCTGGCCGGGAACAAGGGGCGCAAGACCTGGAACCGGGTCATCCTGGATGCGGAAAACTACCGGGAACGCCGGCGCCAGACCCTGGAACGGCTGGCGAAGAACCTGGCAGACCGGGTCAGACGGACGCATAAGAAAGCCATGCTGGAACCGATGAATCCTTACGAACGGAAGATCGTCCACATGAGCCTGCAGAACGATCCGGCGATTACCACCTACAGCGAAGGGGAGGAACCCTACCGCAAAGTGGTCATCGATTTGAAATGACATAGACTGATGCAGCTCCGGACACTTTTGTTCGGAGCTGTTTTTGTTTTTTGGGAGGGAATCATGGACATTCTTGAGGATACCATCAGTGCCATCGCCACTGCCCTGGGGGTGGGCTCCATCGGGGTGATCCGGCTCAGCGGTCCGGAAAGCCTTGCCATTACGGACAGACTGTTCACCGGGCGGGAGAAGCCCGGTCCGGACAATGCCCGGAAACTGCTGTACGGACACATCCTGGACGAAAAGGGCCAGGTGGTGGACGAGGTACTGGCTGTCTATATGCCCGGGCCCCATTCCTATACCGGGGAAGATGTGTGCGAGATCCAGTGCCATGGCGGGCGGCAGGCCCTGCAGGAAATCCTGTCCCTGACCTACAGGGCAGGGGCCCGGCCGGCGGAGCCCGGCGAATTCACCAAACGGGCTTTCCTGAACGGCCGGCTGGATCTGGCAGAAGCAGAAAGCGTCATGGACATCATCAATGCCCGGAGCAAACGGGCCCTGGTGGCCGCCAATCGGGGCCACGAAGGGGGGCTGTCCCGGAAGGTGAAGGACCTGCGGAAAAAGCTGCGGGATCTGGTGGTGCAGCTGGAGGCCGTCATCGACTATCCGGAGGAGGATATCGAAGAAGTGACCTATGACAGGGCCATCCAGGTGCTGACGGAAGGCCGGGATGCCGTGGAAAGGCTGGTGCGCCAGGGAAGTACGGGACGGATCCTGCGGGAAGGCCTGCGTACGGCCATCGTGGGACGGCCCAACGTGGGCAAATCCAGCCTGCTGAACAGCCTGCTCCAGGCGGACCGGGCCATCGTCTCCAACATTCCCGGCACCACCCGGGACGTGATCGAGGAACAGATGACCATCAGCGGGATCCCCCTGGTCCTTACGGACACGGCAGGCCTGCGGGATACGGAGGATTACGTGGAAAAGATCGGGGTGGAGCGGTCCAGGGCGGCCCTGGAGGATGCCCAGCTGGCCCTGGTGGTACTGGACGGTTCCCGGCCTCTGGGTGAGGAAGACCGGGCGCTGCTGGAGAGTCTGAAGAATCGGCCCAAACTGGTCCTGGTGAATAAGGCGGACCTGCCGCTGGCCGTGGATACAAAGGCCCTGGAGGATGCCTGCGGAAAGAAGAATGTGATTGTCCTTTCGGTGAAGACCGGAGAGGGTATGGACCAGGTGGCCCACTGGCTACAGGAGTTTGTGTACGGGGAAGGCAGCGACAGCGAAAGTTCCGGCATGACCCAGAATGCAAGGCAGCAGCGGCTGCTGGAAACAGCACTCCGGAGTGTGGAGGATGCCCTGAAAGGGGCCCGGGCCCACCTGCCCTATGATTGCCTGACCATCGACCTGACGGAAGCCCTCCACGACCTGGGGGAAATCACCGGGGAAGACGTGCCGGACGAAATCATCGATGAAATCTTTGCCCAGTTCTGTGTGGGCAAGTAAGTGTGGAGGAAAAAGAACATGATCGTTGTGGATCATTATGATGTGGTTGTTGTTGGCGCCGGCCATGCAGGCTGTGAGGCTGCTCTGGCAGCGGCCCGGATGGGACAGAAGACCCTTTTGGCCACCCTGTCCATGGATAACATTGCCCTGATGCCCTGTAACCCCTCTGTGGGCGGACCGGCCAAGGGGCATCTGGTGCGGGAAATCGATGCCCTGGGAGGCCAGATGGGGATCGCGGCCGATGAGGCCTGCATCCAGATGCGGATGCTGAACACGGGCAAGGGCTATGCGGTGCAGGCCCTGCGGGCCCAGGCGGACAAACCCCTGTATCATACCATCATGAAAGAAATCGTAGAGAACACGGACAACCTGGATGTAAAGCAGCTGATGATCGACAAGCTGCTGATCAAAAACGGCGCCGTCCAGGGGGTGGAGGCGGAAACCGGTGAAGTGTTCCAGGCGGACTGTGTGATCCTGTGTACGGGGACATACCTGCGGGGCAAGATCCTCTACGGGGAAGTGGCCTATATGTCCGGCCCCATCGGCCAGCGCTCGGCCATGAAGCTGACCGGTTCCCTGCAGGAAGCGGGTCTTTCGCTCATGCGGTTCAAGACCGGGACCCCTGCCCGGGTGGATGCCCGGACCCTGGACTACACCAGGATGGAACCCCAGTACGGGGATGAACGGGTGCGGAATTTTTCCTTCATGAGCAACATTACCACACGGTTGCAGGTGCCCTGCTACCTGACCTATACCAACCCCCGTACCCATAAGATCATCCGGGACAACCTGGACCGGAGCTGCATGTACAATGGGACCATCGAAGGGGTGGGGCCCCGGTACTGTCCCAGCATCGAATCCAAGATCATCCGGTTCGCCGACAAAAACCGGCACCAGCTGTTCCTGGAACCGGAAGGGCTGCGCACCAATGAAGTGTACGTACAGGGTATGAGTTCTTCCCTGCCGGCGGAGATCCAGGTGGCGTTCATGCAGACCATCCCCGGCCTGGAACACTGTAAGATGATGCGGGCAGGCTATGCCATCGAATACGACTGCCTGGATCCCCTGCAACTGAAGGCCAACCTGGAACACAAAGAGATCAGCGGCCTGTTCAGCGCCGGCCAGGCCAACGGCACCAGCGGGTACGAGGAAGCGGCGGCCCAGGGTCTGATGGCAGGGATCAATGCGGCCCTGAAGCTTCAGGGGAAGAAGCCTCTGATCCTGAAACGGAGCGATGCCTATATCGGGGTGCTCATCGACGATCTGGTGACCAAGGGCACCAGTGAACCCTACCGGATGATGACCAGCCGGGCGGAATACCGGCTGCTGCTGCGCCAGGACAACGCGGACCTGCGGCTGACCCAGAAGGGCCGGGACGTGGGACTGGTGTCTGACGACCGGTACGAAGCCTTTACGAAGAAACGGGACATTATCCAACGGACCCTGTTCAACCTGTCCAAAATGAACCTGGCCCCCAATGACGAGAACCAGCAGAAGATCGTGGCCATGGGGTCCACGCCCCTGCGCAGCTCCATCAATGTACTGGAATTGCTGCGGCGGCCGGAAGTGACCTACGAGAAACTGGCGGAGGCCTTCGACCTGGAGAAACTGCCGGTGGATGCGGCGGAACAGGTGGATGTGCAGGTGAAGTACCAGGGATACATCGAAAAGCAGAAGCAGGAAGTGGCCCGGGCCCTGAAACTGGAAGACAAACTGCTGCCCGATGACCTGGATTACACCCAGCTCCATGAACTGTCTTCGGAAGCCATGGAGAAACTGAGCAAACAGCGGCCTGTGTCCATCGGCCAGGCCAGCCGGATCTCCGGAGTGTCCCCGGCGGATATCAGCGTGCTGATGATTTATCTGGAGGCCCGGCGGCGGAAGGAGGAACAGGCATGAGCTTTCGCGAGACACTGGAGCAGGCGGCGCAGGCAGCCGGCTATTCTCTGACGGAGACCCAGCTGGACCAGTTCGGAACCTATGCGGACCTGCTGCTGGAGACGAACAAGAGCCTGAACCTGACGGCCATCACCGATCCGGACGAAGTGGCCGTCAAGCACATGGTGGACTCTCTGCTGGTGTACAACAAAGAGAAGTTCCATAATCATACCATCGTGGACGTGGGCACCGGGGCCGGCTTTCCCGGCCTGCCCCTGAAGATCTATGATCCGGGAATGCGGGTGACCCTGATCGATTCCCTGCAGAAACGGCTGAACTTTTTGCAGCAGGTGGTGGATACCCTGGGCCTGGGGCAGGTGCGGTGCACCCATGCCCGGGCCGAGGATGCAGGAAAAGATCCGGCTCTGCGGGAAAAATTCGATGTGGCGGTGGCCCGGGCCGTGGCAGCCCTGCCGGTGCTGGCGGAATACTGCCTGCCCCTGGTGCGGGTCGGCGGCGTGTTCTATGCCATGAAGGGCAGTAAATACCGGGAGGAAGTGGACGCCGCCCACCATGCCGTGGAAGTGCTGGGCGGAAAGATCACAGAAGTGCGGCCCGTGCAGCTGCCCGGCCTGGAAGATCACCGGGCCATCATCACCATCGAAAAGGTCCGGCCCACCCCGAAGCAGTACCCCAGGAAGGCCGGTGTGGCCTCGAAGCGGCCGCTGTAAGGAGGACCGTCGATCTCGATCGGATCCAACACTCATCCCGCGTGGACTGTCCAAGGAGGTTATGTCATGAACAAGAAACTGGTGGCCGCCGTTGCTGCGGCCTATCTGCTGGGAGCCGGTACCCGTGCCCTGCCTGCCCAGGCCTTTGACCTGGGATCTGTGCTGAAACTGGGCGGGATCAGCTATCTGGTCAGCCGGTTTGGCAGCGAAATCAATACCTTCATCAACAAACTGACCCTGCAGAAGGGATTGGATACCCATTATGCCACCAAGGTGGTGCCCATTTTGAGCCTGGGCAGTGGCAGCTATATCGGTGCCGTACAGGTGGTAGGGCCCAAGGCCCAGGTGGATAAGGTGAAGGCCGTGGGCCAGCTGGAAGGCAGTTTCGTGAAAGTGGCCCGGGTGAAGGCCATGATCCCCATCGATGCCACCAGCATCAGCAACATCAACCGAGTGGAAGGAGTCGGCGTCAGCGCCATTGTGGATTTCAAGCTATAAGGAAAAGGCGCTGTGAAAAAATCATTCACAGCACCTTTATTTCGCTAGCGTCAGCTGGCTTCCATTAGCTGGTGACCAGAGACTAGTGACTAGTGACGGGGTGTGAAAAGCATTTTTTCACACCCCCTTTTCGTTTTGCCAACCAAAAAAACAGAAGCCGAAGGTGCAGAAGCCTTCGGCGTTTTTTTATAGATTATAGAAGGGGATGTTTCACGTGAAACATCCCCTTCATCTGGTATATCCGCCCTTTTCAAGGGCGGGGGACCGTTGTGCGTCAGCGCAATGGTGGTGGGTTCTGCACCCTGCCTAGCCATTAATCACTAGCCACTAGCCACTAGCCACTAGCCACTAGCCACTATATACTGTACCCATAAGTGTGGACACTTTTTAAGAGTAGCACCTGCCCACAAAATTGGACAGGCTACAATTTGAATCCTTTAAAATTGACGTGCTCATTTTGGACCCAACCTATTGAACACAATCATATGTATGTGGTATCCTCAAATCCAATAAAGCCAAGGAGAATCCACATGAGCAGAAAACTTTTTACTGAGGAGCAGATTGCAGCGTTGCGCCAGAACCCTTATGTGTATAGCGTAAGCCGCTCTACCCTGGTCCTGAGGAAGTCCTTTAAAGAAATCTTTTACACCGAATATATGGAAGGAGTCTATCCCAAAGACATCTTCAAAAAATACGGCTTTGACCCTGCTGTGCTGGGCGAAAGACGCATTGGCGGTGCTCTCCAGCATATCAAAGAGGAATATGCCAAATATGGCTGTTTCTATGAAGGCAGGAGACCCGCCGACAGGTCTGACACCGCCGCCAAGGTCAAGCATGAAGATGACATTAAGGCCCTCAGACATGAAGTTGAATACTTGCGGCAGGAAGTGGAATATTTAAAAAAAATTTCCGCGATCAAGAACACAAAAAGGTAGATTCTCTGCTCATGAACGATTCCTCTTGTGTGTTCGAAATCATAGAAAAGACGGTAAGTACCAGCGAGAACAGACTTTCCATCAGCAGTTTATGCAAGATGGCAGGCGTGTCCCGAAGCGGTTATTATGCCTGGGTGAAGGCGGAAGCATTTCGGCAGGCCCAGGAAGAACAGGACCGCAAGGACTTTGAACTGATCCTTGCCGCTTACAAAAGACGAGGGTACAAGAAGGGCGCCCGCAGCATCTATATGGAGCTGCTCCACATGGATCCGCCCGTCATTATGAATGTGAAGAAAATCCGTCGTCTGATGAAAAAGTTCCACCTGCTTTGCCCCATCAGGAAGGCGAATCCCTATCGGCAGCTGGTGAAAGCCCTGAAGACCAATACGGTGGCCGATAACTTGCTGCAGCGCCAGTTTGAGGACTATGGCCCTCGCATGGTACTGCTGACAGATATTACGTACCTTCCTTACAATGGGATCTTTGCTTATCTTTCTACCATATTGGATGCCTATACCAAGCAGATTCTGGCGTATGTCCTCAGCAATTCTTTGGAGATGGATTTCGTGGTAGAAACGGTGAACAACCTGATTCGAGATCACGGCGTCTCACTGCATGCTGAAACCATCGTGCATTCTGACCAGGGTTGCCATTATACGAGTCACAGCTTCATTGATATCCTCCATGACAAGGATCTCAGACAATCCATGTCACGGCGGGGGAATTGCTGGGACAATGCGCCGCAGGAAAGCTTCTTCGGCCGTATGAAAGACCATGTGAAAAAGAAAATTGCAGCAGCAGTGAGCTTTGGGGAGGTGAAGGCCATCGTAGATGATTACATGGATTATTACAACAACGATCGCTACCAGTGGGAACTGGCGAAACTGTCGCCAAACGAGTTCTACCAATTTGTAACAACAGGGGTTTATCCGCTCGATATTCCCAAGATGCCCGAGGTTCCTACATTGAAGCGGAGAGCCTGTGAGCTGGGGAACCAGCTCACCTCATAAAATGGCAAAAGCAGCCATTTTATGAGTAAGGAGCCAGTACATGAGATTTGGATGGTTAGGGGCCTTCTGATAGACAATTACCAGACGTCCATTTTAAAGGTACCAAGATTGTTGAACTGTCTAAAACAAGGGGTCCTACTTTTATAAACTGTCCTTGACAAGGGGTACGGTTTACTAACCACTAACCACTAACCACTAACCACTAACCACTAACCCTACCCCTACACCTACACCTACACCTGGGGCACCTTCACCGTCTCTTCCTTCTTCTTCATCCACTGTCCCTTCTTATGATCGTAGGTGCGGATGATCACCCTGTCCGGATACAGGAGGAGGGACCGTGTCCAGGCCTGGTCCCCATCCCAGGTGGGGTTGTACACGTTCCAGGTATGGGTGCCGGGAATCCAGTGGAGGGCATTGATGAAATTCCGGCCTTTGGGGGAATTGTGGGTGTGCCCGGATACCCATAGAATCACCTGGGGATTCTGCACCAGCAGCTGCCACAAAGGACCTGCCGGCTGGGTGTAGTTCCAGGGAATGTCCTGTTTGTCGCCGGGCAGCAGGGTACCGGTGAGCGGCGCATGGCAGAAAATCAGGGTGGGCTGGTGCCGGTGACTGGCCAGGTCCTGTTGCAGCCAGGAAAGCTGCTCCGGAGAAAGCTCCACGGCATAACGGCTCACCATACAGTCCGGGGACAGGAAAACCAGATGGTACCCTGCCAGATCCTGACTGTGATACAGGGGTCCGAAATTCCACTGATACTCCATGAGATGGGCGAAGCGAGTGCCGGCATCCCCTTTGCGCAGGGTGCCCGGCAGGGTCGGGAGGCCTTCATACATGATTTCATGGTTGCCGGCTAGGAAGGAAGCGGGGTGGTGCAGTCCGTCCAGGAAATTCCTGACCACACGCTCGTCCAGCCGTTCTCCGGTGCGCTGGACCATATCCCCGGTCAGGACGCACAGATCCACGTCCGGCCACTGGTTGATGTCCGCCAGGGCCGCCTCCTTGTTCCTGATCTTCTCCTGGCGCAGGGCCTTTTTGCGGGTCTTGGTGGGATAATGCAGATCACTGATGACCACGATTTGTGTATACTCCCGGGCCAGGACAGGAACGGGAGAAAAAGAAAATACGGACAGGATGGAAAGCAGGAGCAGTCCAGCCCGCAGAAATGATTGGGCATGCAACGGAAACACCACCTTTCTGAGGGGTATTATAGCACATCTGAAAAGGGGCAGAGAAAAGGCCCTTTCACGGGCTCTGGAAAACAGGGCCCTGCACCCCAAACAGTCACCTGTTCATGGAATAAAGCCACCTCCCCTGACCACTACCACTAACCACTTAACCACTAATCCCCTTCCTATGTTTCACGTGAAACATCCCTCTTTCTGTGTTACAATAATCTACAGTATCTTTTGTTGTAAAGGAGTGACGCCCATGTCCCGAATCCTTGCTGTCGCCAACCAGAAAGGCGGCGTGGGGAAAACCACCACCAGCATCAACCTGGCGGCCTGTCTGGCTGAGAGCCGGAAAAAGGTCCTGCTGGTGGATCTGGATGCCCAGGGCAATGCCACCAGCGGCCTGGGCATCGATAAAGCGGCTCTGCCTCGCTGCATGTATGATGTGCTCATCAACAATGCGGATCTGGCAGAAATCATTGTACCCACAGCCTGGAAAAACCTGTGGGTGGCACCGGCCACCATGAACCTGGCTGGGGCGGAGATCGATCTGATTGAAAAGAAGAATCCGGCCAATGCCCTGAAAAAGCACCTGGGCAAAGTGAAGGAGAAGTACGACTATATCCTGATCGACTGCCCGCCTTCTCTCAGCTTCCTGACCATCAACGCCTTGACTGCGGCAGACGGGGTGCTGGTGCCCCTGCAGTGCGAGTTCTATGCCCTGGAAGGCATGGCCCAGCTGCTGAATACGGTGGACCGGATCCGTCAATCCAGCAATCCGGATCTGACCATCGACGGGATCGTCATGACCATGGCGGACAGCCGGACCCATCTGTCCAACGATGTGGTGGAACAGGTGCGCACCCATTTCCCCGACCTGTTGTACCGGACGGTGATCCCCCGGTCGGTGCGGCTGGGGGAGGCGCCCAGCTACGGGCAGCCCATTACGGTGTACGATCCCCACGGCAAAGCGGCGGAAGCGTATCGGGCATTGGCACGGGAGGTGAAGCGGCGTGGCCGGTAAAAAAGGAGGCCTGGGCCTGACGGGCCTGGACAAGATGTTCGGCACCCGGAGCCGGAAGGCGCCGGCCCCGGTCATCGAAGAACGAAAAGCGGAAGAAAACGTGGGCGAAGTGGCTGTAAAGAACCTGCGGCCCAACCCCTACCAGCCCCGGACGGTGTTCGACCCGGACAAACTCCGGGAACTGGTGGAAAGCGTGAAGCACAGCGGGGTGATCCAGCCCCTGATCGTGCGGAAAAAGGGCCGGCAGTACGAAATCGTGGCCGGGGAGCGGCGCTGGCGGGCAGCGAAAGAGGCAGGCCTCAGCAAGGTCCCGGTGGTGATCCGGGACTACGACGACGCCACCATGATGGAAGTGGCCCTGGTGGAAAACATGCAGCGCAGCGACCTGGACCCTCTGGAAGAGGCCAAAGGCATTCAGAACATGATGGACGCCCTGGGGCTGACCCAGGAGGAAGCGGCGAAAAAACTGGGCAAGAGCCGGGTGGCGGTGACCAATGCCCTGCGGCTGCTGAAATTGCCGCCTAAGGTGCAGGAACTGGTCTCCGCGGGGAAACTGACGGCCGGCCAGGCACGGCCGCTCCTGGGGCTTCCTCAGGCGGCCCAGATGGAAAAGGTGGCCACCCAGGCCGTGGAAGGCGGCTGGTCCGCCCGGATCCTGGAAGAAGTGGTGAAAGCCGTGAAGGAAGGCAAGCCATACCACATCTATATGAAAACGGAACAGAATCTGATCGAACCGGAGAAATCGGTCCGGAAAGAGAAAAAGAAAAAAAAGCATGCAGCCGATACGGATGTGGATGTGAAGGCCTTCCAGGAACAGCTGATCCAGTATCTGGGTACCCGGGTGAAGATCCAGCCTGAAGGGAAAAAAGGGGGGCGGATCCTCATCGAATATTATGGAGATGAAGACCTGGAACGGATCTATGAACTGTTGAAAGGGCCGGAATCCGTGGTGAAACGGAAAGCAGCCGGCCGTTTTACCGTGTAAGGAGCCAGTATGGTTGGAACGGGTACGATCGTGAACGTGGCGGCCATTGCCGCCGGCAGCCTGGTGGGAATCCTGGTGGGTCGGGGCATCAAGGAAAAGTACCAGGAGACCGTCATCTACGGCCTGGCCCTGTGCGTGATCCTGCTGGGGCTGCAGATGGCCCTCCAGGGCACCCACATCCTGATCACCATCATCAGCCTGGTGGTAGGGTCCATCGTGGGGGAGGCCCTGGATATCGAGGACAAACTGGAAAAGGTGGGCCAGTGGCTGGCCCGGAAGGTACAGAAGGCCAAGGGCCAGGGAGACGCCAGTACGGACGCCTTCGTGGAGGGCTTCCTGTCCACCAGCCTGCTGTACTGTGTGGGGGCCATGGCCATCGTGGGCTCCATCCAGGACGGGCTCACCGGGGATGCCACCACCCTGTACACCAAGGCCATGATCGACGGGCTCAGCGGCATCATCTATGCGTCCAATATGGGCATCGGCGTGCTGTTCAGCGCGCTGTCCGTGGGTATCTACCAGGGGACCCTGACGGCCCTGGCAGGGCTGCTGGGGCCCTATATGAGCCAGACCGTGGTGCAGGAGATCGCTGCCAGCGGCGGGCTCATGATTTTGGGCGTGGGCATCAACATGACGAAGCTGCTCAAGATCCGGGTGGGGAATATGCTGCCCGGGCTGGTGGTGGCTGGGGTGCTGGCAGGGATTTTTTTATAAAAAGACTTGCAATTTCCGGACCATAAGCGTATAATACAATTTATCGGGATTATAGCTCAGTTGGTTAGAGCGCATCGCTCACATCGATGAGGTCTACGGTTCGAATCCGCATAATCCCACCAATTGCAAAGAGTGGCTGTTGCTGAGGCAACAGCCTTTTTTGTGTTCTTTTGAAAACCACGCCATAGTGGCGTGGTTCCGGAAAGCTTATAGCTATGAAAAAAACTCCCAATGTAGTACGATGCAATTGACCTGTCAGTCATGCAAAGTAAAACATTAGGAGGTGCACTACAATGCCAAGTGGGCAAAGTAATGTTAACCATAGTTTAGCACACACAAGATGGAATTGTAAGTATCATATTGTGTTTGCTCCAAAGTATCGGAGAAAAGTTTTCTATGAAGAAAAAAGGTTGGCGATCAGAGAAATCTTACGACAACTTTGCTCATGGAAAGGGGTAGAGATTATCGAAGGAGAAATCTGTCCTGACCATGTGCATCTGTTAGTAAGTATCCCGCCCAAAATTAGCGTTTCGGGATTCATGGGATACCTGAAAGGCAAAAGCAGTCTCATGATTTTCCAGAAGTTTGGAAATATGAAATTTGCTTACCGAAATCGCGAATTTTGGTGCAAGGGATACTATGTCGATACTGTCGGCAAAAATACTGTGGCAATTAAAAATTATATTGCCAATCAGCTGAAGCAGGATAGGGTAGCGGATCAGTTAAGTATCTTCGACCCCAGGGACCCGTTTACGGGTAGCAAGTAATCCTGTGCGTGGCTGACAGGCCAATTTTTTAACGTACTTGTACGTTGCCAGTAGTATTAGGGCTATGCCCGAAAAGGAAAAACCACCCGCTATGCGGGTGGATGATTATTGTTATTGTTATCCATTTTCTTTCCTCCCTTTTTTACCTTGTTATCGCTTCTATTTTTCAACTGACTTTTTTCAGGCCTATTTTATGCATAAAATTACATATTCTCTTGTCTCGTCAATGTCCACCGGACGTGATACAATACCTCTTGCCCTGATGAGGGCAAGTTTGTTTGAAATGAGGTAATTGGTATGAAAATGAATGGTTTGAAACGGTCTCTGGCCATTGCGTCCGCCTGCCTGCTGCTGGCACCGGCCGCCTTTGCGGCACCCCAGGCCAAAGGGGACCAGATCCCCAACCCCATGGTGTCCTATGACACCTATGCCGAAGCGGCTAAAGTCCTGGGCTATGCGCCCCTGTACCTGACGAAGGATTCCGGCTATGCCTGCACGTATATTTCTGTGATCAGCAAAGAACTGGCCGACCTGGAATTCACGAAACTGGGGCAGCCGGACACGGTGCTGCGGGTTCGTACTGCTTTGAAGAAAGTCAATAAAAATAATAATCTCAGTGGTATTTACGGTGCTAAATGGGAAAAGAAAACCGTAAACGGGGAAGAAGTGCAGATTGCCAAACTGGGCGACAAAGCATATGCGGCCCAGTGGAACAACGGGAAATACAGCTTCTCCGTCCAGGCCAGGGGGCTGGATGGAGCCGGCTTTGCAAGCCTGCTGAGCAACAGCCTGGTGGACACCACGGATCATTATTTCCTGGTGGTGAAGTAAGGGATGATTGTGCAATTATATAACAGGCTTGCGGAATTCCCTGAAAAGGTTTGACAGAATCGGCCAGCTATATTATCATGGATGTACAAATCAGGCTTTTGAAGGGAGATCATAAGTATGGCAGAAACGATTGCAACGAAAAATGCTCCGGCCGCAGTAGGCCCTTATTCCCAGGGCAAGGTGTGCGGCAATATGGTATTTGTGTCCGGGCAGACCCCCATTGATCCGGCTACGGGCAAGGTAGGCGGGGAAGCCATCGAAGTCCAGGCTGAACAATCCTGCAAGAATGTGGGAGCCATCCTGGAAGCCGCCGGCAGCGGGTTCGACAAAGTGGTCAAGACCACCTGCTTCCTGGCCGACATGGGCGATTTCGCCGCCTTCAATGCTGTATACAAGAAATACTTCGTCAGCAACCCGGCCCGTTCCTGCGTGGCAGTGAAAGATCTGCCCCTGGGCGTGAAATGCGAAATCGAAGCCATTGCGGAGAAATAAAAAGCAAGACTGGTGGGCTGAAGTTCGATTCTCCACCATCCAGGGACGTGAGCCATTTTGCTCACGTCCTTTTTTTGGTCTCTTAAAAATCAATTTTTTCTGTAATCGGAGGGCCCTTTTTTTATAATTTTGCTGTTTTGTCCATTCAATTCTGAATTTATTTCTTTTTAAGAAACTAAAGGCATTGATTATTTTCGTTATACGAAACACATGGCGATTTGTCAGCGATATCTTCTGAATCATATAATCTGCTTACACTGAGTCACAGATATATTCCAAACCAAGGAGGTCATTATGATGACAGAAGAGAAACGAAACCCCTCTTCCCGGGTTCCCTGGGAACGGGCCGGAATGACGCAGGAAGAATGGAAACAATCCATCCGCTTTGATGAAACGGATTGGGGCTGGATCGTCATGAGTGTGGGGATGGCCATCGGTTCCGGGATCGTGTTCCTGCCCATCCAGATTGGCGTTACAGGGCTCCTGATCTTTCTGCTGTCCGCCCTTATCGGTTATCCGGTGATGTATGCCTTCCAGCGCCTGTATATCAATACACTGGCGGCTTCTCCCAAAAATCAGGTTTATGCGGAAACCATTTCCGGTTACCTGGGGAAGAACTGGGGATTCCTCATGGGGATCTGCTACTTCATCATGCTGGTCGATACCATCATCACGTACTCCACGGTTGTCAACAACGACAGCGCCACTTTCCTTTACAGCTTTGGTGTAACCAGCACGAATCTGGCAGGCAATCACCTGTATACGTTCGTACTCATGGCTGTTCTGATCTTCATTGCCTCCCGTGGCGAAAAGATTTTGTTCAAACTCCAGACCTTTATGGCTCTTGTGATCCTGGCCGCACTGATCCTGATGGGGATCCGCTTCGTACCGGAATGGAATCTGTCCAATATTGCGCCGCTGCCCGATGCCTGGACCACCATCAAACAGGTCATCATCATGCTACCCTTTACCCTCACTTCGATCCTTTTCATCCAAAGCCTGAGTCCCATGGTCATCAGTTACCGGAAGCATTATCCCAACCAGGAAGTGGCCCGCTATAAAGCGATGCGCACCATGAATATCGCCTTTGTCATTTTGTTTGTGATCGTTTTCTTCTTTGCGGTTTCTTTTAATCTGGGAACCAGCCGGGAAATGGCTCTCCTGGCCAAAGAACAGAACATATCTGCCCTGGCCATGGCGGCCGGCAATATGAATGCGGCCACCGTAAAGATCCTCAGCCTGCTGCTGTCTCTCTTTGCCATCCTGACCTCCTTCTTCAGCAACTTCCTGGGCTTTTGCGAAAGCATTAAAGGGATCCTCCTTAATATCCTGCATCGGTTCATGAATGCAGATCGGATCAAAGGGGCCACGCTGGATAAAGGGATTGTCCTTTTCAGTCTGATCTTCTGCTGGGCCTGTGCTGCTTTTAACCTTCCTGTCCTGCTGCTGCTTGCGTTTTTAGGGCCCTGTATCGGTATCATCGGTTGTCTGGTACCCACCGTACTGGTCTATCAAGTCCCTTATCTGCAGCAATATAAAGGACCGGTCCTTTGGGCCATCGTTCTCACCGGTTTCCTCCTGATCGTATCGCCGTTCCTGAATGTACTGGAGGGCTAAGCGGTTTCATCCCTCGTTTTCTGAGGACACAACATCATGTTGTGTCCTCTTTTTCTTTTTCGGGAACAGGAAAAGGACAGGACCTTCGGAAGTAGAATTAAAGGTAAAAAATATGATAAAATATATGACAAAAACAGAAAAGAACGCAGAATATTTGTTTGAGCGGTTCTAAGAAATCGGGTGAGGAGGGCAATATGTCCGTCGGGGAGAAGATCGGGGAGAAAATCCATGCATTCCGTAAAGCGCGGCAGCTGACACTGGGAGAACTGGCTGAGAAAATCTGCAAAAGCAAGTCCACGGTGTCCAAATATGAAAGTGGCGAGATCACCCTGGATATAGATACGTTATACGAAATCGCCAAGGCCCTCCAGGTCCATATCGATCAGCTGCTCTGCCCGCAGCCGGAAGTGGTCCAGGCGGAACAGAACAGGCTGGAAAGTCCGGGCTTTTTTAGAGGTCTGTCCACTTTTTACGGGTATTTTTATGATGGACGCTCCGGACAGCTGATCCGCTGTGTCTTTGATGAAATCACGCCGCTGGAGAACCAGCAGTATCACATCCGGCTGTACATGAATTGTAAGGAATTTTCCCGCTACCAGGACTGTGAGAATACGTATGAGGGCATAATGGAACACTATGATGCCCTGACCTATATGAGCCTGAGGAACCAGGAGACACCCATGGAAAAGGCCTCTCTGCAGGTACTGGCACCTTATCTGGATGCTCCGGTGAAATGGGGGCTGTGGAATGGGCTCTCTTCCCGTCCCATGATGCCCATCGCAACGAAAATGCTGCTGGCCAAACAGCCGTTAAAAGAAGACGAGACACTGCTCAAAATGGTAAAAATCAGCAAAGAGGATATCCGTCTGCTGAAATTGTACAATATGCTTCCCGTCACCTAGGGAAGAGTTGACTGGACCGCCCTGGAGGCGGTCTTTTTTTATAAGGAGCTCCAAGTTTCACGAAAATCATTTTTTCCATGAAACTGGAGAGATTTGGCAAATCAGGCGAAAAAAAGCAAGATAAAGAGGGAAAATTTTCTTTCCAATAAACTTTTTGGCGAATCTCTTTTCCTGACAGGAGACCCTGCTCACGTTGTCGGACATAGCCCTTTCTGTTACAGTATAGACAAGAAGAAAAACCAGAAAAGGGGAATATGCCATGAAGTATGATTTTGATGAAATCGTCAACCGGTACCACACCAATGCCCTGAATACGGATGGATTCCGGGGCTATATCTTCCATGACTTTGAAGGGAAGAAAAAATTCCCTTTCAAAGATGACGAATTTGTCCGGATGTGGGTGGCAGATATGGAATTTGCCATGTGCCCGGCCATTATCCAGGCCATCAAGGATCGGGCGGACAAGCGGATCATCGGCTACAGCCAGGTGTTTGAACCGGAATTCTACGAGGCCTACAACGCCTGGAACCAGAAGATGTATGGCTGGACCTATCCCAAGGACCAGATTTGCTTTTCTCTGGGTATCATCCCGGCTCTGTACGAGCTGACAAACCTGCTGCTCAGCGATCACGACAAGGCCATCGTGAACACGCCGGCCTATGGGTATTTCCAGCATCCCCTGGATTACAACCACAAGCACGCCATCCACAATAAGCTGGTGAAGGATGAAAACGGCGACTGGAAGATCGACTTCGACCAGCTGGAAAAAGATGCGGCCGATCCCTTCGCAAAGCTGCTGATCTGGTGCAACCCCCAGAACCCCACCGGCCGGGTATGGACGGAAGAGGAACTGAAGAAAGTGGCTGCCATCGTGGAAAAACACAACCTGTGGATCATCAGCGATGAAATCCACTGCGACCTGCTGCGGCAGGGTGTGAAACACATCCCCATGGCCAAAATCATGCCGGACTACAACAAGCTGATCGTGTGCACGTCCGCGTCCAAGGCTTTCAATATGGCTGGCATGATGTTCGCCGAGATCATCATCCGGGATCCGCAGCTGAAGCAGCTGTACATCAATTACACTGATTCTTACGCCATGAACGTGAACCCCTTGTCCATTGCGGCCCACACGGCAGCTTATGAACATGGGTACGAATGGCTGGATCAGCTGAAGACCTACCTGGATGGCAACTTTAAACTGGTGAAGGATACTCTGGATAAGGAACTGCCGGAAACCCATTACAAGGTGGCGGAAGCCACGTACCTGGCTTGGGTGGATATGAACGCCTACCTGGGCGATGTGGAGAACATCCCGGACTTTATGGCCAACAAGGCCGGTGTGCTGCTGGAAGGCGGGGATGCCCTGTTCGTGGACAACGCCAAAGGGTACATCCGGCTGAACCTGGCACAGCCCCGGGCCACCATCCAGAAGGGCCTGGACCGGATCGTGAAGGCTGTAAAGGAACACAACAACAAGTAAGCAAAGGAGCCATTCCTAAAGAGAAATCGGAGCCATTGCGGAGAAGTAAGAGCAGTCACTATTCTCTAGTCACTAGTCGGCAGCTAAAAGAAGAGAGTCGTGGAAGATTCCACGACTCTCTTTTTTTGAACAGGGGCGCGCCAGTCGGTGGAACACCGAAACCGTAGGGGTCGATCGGCGTGATCGACCCGCACCAGGCCGGGGGGCGGGTTTACCGGGCGATATGGCGTACTGGACCTGGGAAATAGCACGTATGGAGGGTTAATTCCACCATAAATAGAAAACGATTGCATTGCATACAAGGGAAAATATGGAAAATGAGATTTTCCGTTTTAAAACCGTAATACCGCATAATTACTTGCTTTATCCGCAATATCCTGTTGCAAAAAATTGCGGAACTGTCTGAAAACATTGACGGGAACCACCGAAACATGATATAAAATAGTCAAGGTTGATGCAAACGATTGCAGAGACAAGAACAAGGTCGTAACGAAAAAAATCATAAATGTTCAGGAGGTTTTCATCATGGCAAAACAAAAGAATTTCAAAACCATTTTCCCGGCGGTATCCGTTCCTTTGAACCCGGATTACTCCATCAACGAACCGGAATTCAGAGCGTACCTGCGCTGGATCAAATCCTTCTACAACAAAGGCATCGAAGGTCTGGTCTGCAATGGCCACACCGGTGAAGTCACCGGCCTGACCCGGGAAGAACGGAAACGGGTCACCGAAATCTGCGCAGAAGAATGCGGCGATGTCATGACCATCATCTCCGGCGTGAACTGTGAAAACACCCAGGGCGCCATCGACATGGCCAAAGATGCCAAAGAAGCCGGCGCAGACGGCATTCTGCTGATGCCCCCTCATATGTGGCTGCGTTTCGGGATGAATCCGGATGCTCCCTTTGAATTCATCAAAGATGTGGCTGACGGTGCCGACATCGATATCATCATCCACCTGTACCCGGCTACCAGCAAGGCCTTCTACCCGGTTGAAACCCTGATCAAGATGGTCAAGGAGATCCCCCATGTGAAAGCCATCAAGATGGGTACCCGTGTAACGGCCATCTACGAACACGACGTGCGGGAACTGCGGAAAGCCTGCCCGGATGTATCTCTGATCACCTGCCACGACGAAACCCTGTGCGTATCCTGGTTCCCCGGCATGGACGGCGCTCTGATCGGGTTCGCCGGCTGCGTGCCTGAACTGATCACCAAAGCCTGGGATGTATTCAAGGATCCGGCTCATCATACCCTGAAAGAAGCCCAGGATGCCTCCAATGCCATCTATCCCATCAGCCAGGCCATTTACGGCGGCGGCCAGCCTTCCGGCGAAGCCCATGCCCGTCTGAAGGAAGCCCTGGTACAGCGGGGTGTGTTCACCAGCGGCTTGATGCGGAAACCGGTGCTGCCTCTGGACCAGACCCAGAAAGACTGGGTGGCCAAGGGCCTGAAAGAAAGCGGTCTGCCCAAAGTGGATATGAAACCCTTCGAAAAATAAGCGGGATCCTCTTCTCTGAAATGAATCAGAGCGCATAAAACCATCCTCTTGATCCTCTATAGGAAACCCACTGGACGGCTGCCCATTCAAGCATGGGCAGCCGTCTTCATTTAAAAAAAGGAAGAAAAATATGGAATCTGCAGTAAGTAAACAACTGGGCTTTGACCCGTCAGCCGTAGAACGGCTGACTTTTCTGGAGATCTTGAAGCGGATCGGTCCCGGCATCATACTGGCTGGTGTCGTGGTGGGACCGGGGGCCATCACAACGGCGGCCATGCTGGGAGCCAGCTACGGATATCATATGCTCTGGCTTTTTATCCCCATCTTCATCATGAGCATCACCTTTATGCTTACCTGTTACCGGCTTGCCATGCTTACCGGGATGCCACTGCTCCATGGGATCCGGCACTATTATGGCAATGGTGCGGCAGCCTTTGTGGGCATCTGTCTGTTCTTTTCCTGCCTGTTCTTTACCTTTGGCAATATTTCCGGCAGCGGTGCCGGCATGAGCCTTCTTTTTGGCGTCGACTGGAAGATCGGAGCGCTGATCATGCTGGCCCTGCTGCTGGGATTGTATTTTTCCAAAGATACGTACTCCAAAATCGAAAAAGCCGTCATGGTCTGCATCCTGGGGATGATCCTGGCTTTTTATGCCACCCTGTATGCTTCCGGAGGGCCGGATCCCGGGAGATTCATCCAGGGATTGACCCACTGGGGATTTCCGGAAGGGAGTGTCCTGGGATCATTGGCCTTCCTCAGTACCCATGCTTCCATTACCGCCGGGATTTACGGAACTTATCTGGGAGCGGAGAAAAAGTGGAAGAAACAGGATCTGTTCAACGGAACCATGCTTTCCGATGCCTGTGCCCATGTCCTGACTGTCATCCTGATTTCCGGTGCCATCGTTATAGTGGGAGCCATTGTCCTCCATCCCACCGGTCTGACCATTTCCAGCCCAGTCCAGATGGCAGGAATGCTGGAACCCGTACTGGGCAGCAAGGCACGATTTGTCATGGGGGCCGCGCTGCTGGGATCTGCTTTTTCCGCATTGATGGGGAATACCCAGCGGGGTGTGGTACTGCTGAATGCAGGCATGGGCTGGGAAGTGGCTCTGGAAAGCAAACGGGTCCGCTGGAGTTGTGTGGCCTGCCTCCTTCTGGGCGTGATTGTATGTTTTGCCTACAGCGGTTCGCCCACTCAGCTGATTTTCCTGGCCAATTTGGCTACCAGTATCGGGACTCCGACAGCCGGACTCTTCGTGACCCTGATGATCTGGAGAAAAGATGTCCAGGCAGGGCTGAAACCACCGCGCGTCCTGCAGATCTCCATGACCCTGTGTTATCTGTTTACCACGGCTCTGACCCTGTACAGCTTTGGATCCCGGTTCCTGTAACAGTTCCTTTTTGTTCCTTTACGGTACCCTGCCCGGCTGAGGGAGTACGGGTTCGCTATGTTCTCAACACCGTAGGTGTCGATCGCTTTGATCGACCCGCTTCCAGACCTGGGAACGGATGCCCCTGACGGGTCATCCCTACGCAACCTACGTACGGTACCAACCCGCAGGGTCGATCACTTTGATCGACCCGCTTACCGACTTGCCCTGCTTGGAAAAATCCTTTTCCAAGCACTGCTCACTACCCAACAGTTACTAAAAGGCGCTGTGGAAAAATCATCCACAGCGCCTTTATTTCGCTAGCGTCAGCTGGCTTCCATCGGCTAGTGACTAGAGACTGGTGACTAGTGACGGGGTGTGAAAAGCATTTTTTTCACACCCCCCTTTTAGTTCTTATGCAACTTCTGTCCTGCAATGATTGTACAACGTTGTATATCAGGTGCTTTCCCGTTCGATCAGGGCGGAATCATACACCACATGCTGGATGGGGATGCTGGCCTTGTCTTTGGCTTCGATTTGCTCCAGGACCAGCTGGGCAGCTTTCCGGCCGATGATCCGGGCTGGCATTTCCAGGGTGGTCATGGTGGTTTCCAGCATATTGCCCAGCTCGTGGCCTGTGAGGCTGATGACCCGTACATCCCGGGGCACCCGTTTTTTCTGCTCCTTCAGGGCCCGCATGGCACCGATGCCCTGGGCATCCATGGCGGCCAGGATGGCATCCAGCTCCGGATGTTCCTTGAGCATCTGCAGGGTGGCCTGGTAGCCATATTCCAGAGAGTTGGTGAATCCCCTGGCCTCCGAGGTGATTTCCTGGAGCCCCAGTTCTTCCAGGGCTTTTTTGTATCCTTGGTACCGGAATTTATAGGGAGATAATTTTAAAGAACCTGTAATCAGACCGGGATGGCGACTGCCCCGTCCGTACAGGTACGTGACTGCCTCGTAGCCGCATTTCACATAATCCACCGTGACGCTGGAAAGGGTATCATCCTGGATCCGGATCACCTGGGTCACCGGGATCCCGGAAACCTGGATATCCCGGACCAGCTTTTTGTTCTTGCCGGTCCCTGCCAGCAGGATGCCATCCACCAATCCGTTCCGCAGACGGCTCAGCCCCTCCTTTTCGATCTGGGGATCGTCCTCCGTACTGCACAGCAGGGTGGCATATCCCTGTTCCCGGGCGGCTTCTTCGATGGCCTGGGCCACCGTGGAGAAGACGGTCAGGTGCAGCCGGGGAACGACCACACCGATGGTGTGCCGCTTGCCCTGGCGCAGTCCTTTGGCCAGCAGGTTGGGCCGGTAACTGAGTTTTTCTACAGCCGCCATGATCCGGGCCTTGGTTTCCGCATGGACACAGGGATTGTTGTTCAGGGCCCGGGAAACAGTGCTTACGTCCACACAGGCCAGCTTGGCCACATCTTTTAACGTGGGCATCACGGCATCTCCTTTCTGAAATCGTTTGTATTAACTATACTGATATCATACCTATGGGAACTTGTCAAGATAAAATCTGGGAAAGCGCATGGATACTGGAATATAAGGAGAATTCCTGATGCAAGAAATTGCAGAAGTATCAGAAAATATTGACGGATGATGGGAATGAATGCTATAAATAACACGAAGATAATGCAAACGATTGCTAAACGGCTGCAGCATATTGCACTTGTTTTTTCCTCTTTCTGGAAACAGTTGGAATCAGAAAAGGAACACCAAAGATAAGGAGAATGGCTTATGTACATCGAACGTCTGGGGTTTGACCCTGATACAGTGCAAAAATTGTCATTTGTGGAGATGCTGAAACGGATCGGGCCGGGCATCATCCTGACCGGTGTGGTCATCGGGCCGGGGGCCATTACCACGGCAGCCATGCTGGGGGCCAATTACGGGTATGCCATGCTGTGGCTGTTCATCCCCATTTTCCTCATGGGGATCACTTTCATGCTGACCTGCTATCGGATTTCCATGCTGACCGGCATGCCCATTATCCATGCCATCCGTCACTATTATGGCAAAGGGGCAGCTGCTTTCGTGGGAATCTGTTTGTTCCTGGCCTGTCTGTTCTTCACCTTCGGGAATATTTCCGGCAGCGGCGCCGGGATGAACCTGATCTTTGGCATCAACTGGAAGGTCGGAGCGCTGATCATGATTGCCATCCTGATGGGCATGTATTTTTCCAGGAATACATACTCCAAAGTCGAAAAGGGGATTTTGCTCTGCATCCTGGCCATGATCCTGGCCTTCTATGCAACACTGGTGCAGACCGGTGGACCGGAATGGGGTCCCTTTTTCCAGGGTGTGACCCACTGGCAGTTCCCCAAGAGCAGCATCCATCACAGCCTGGCCTTCATCAGTACCCATGCGGCCATTACCGCCGGTGTCTATGGTACCTACCTGGGAGCCGAAAAAAAGTGGAACAAGAAGGATATGTTCAACGGGACCATGCTGGCAGATGCCATTGCCCACGTGGTGACGGTAATCCTGATTTCCGGGGCAGTGGTCACTGTAGGGGCCATCGTCCTCCATCCCCAGGGTCTGCGGATTACAGCACCGGTACAGCTGGCCGATATGCTGCGGCCCTTCCTGGGAAAATATGCCAGCCTGGTCATGGGACTGGCACTGCTGGGTGCTGCGTTCTCCAGCCTTTTGGGGAATACCCAGAGAGGGGTGGTGCTGCTGAATGCCGGTCTGGATAAGGACGTAAGCCTGGAAAGCAGACTGGTCCGCTGGCTGTGTGTGGCCTGCATCGCCTTTGGGTGTGTGGTCTGCTTTATGTATAACGGTTCTCCCACCGGCCTGATTTTCCTGGCCAACCTGGCCACTTCCATCGGGACTCCCACTGCGGGCCTTTTCGTGACCCTGCTGATCTGGCGCAAGGATGTGAATGCCGGATTGAAACAGCCTCGTCTGCTGCAGATTGCCATGACCGTATGCTATCTGTTTACCCTGGGAATTACGATTTACGCCATTTACAAGAAATTTTAAAGAAGAGAGAGAACTGTGGAGACCATTCCCGGTTCTCTTTTTTTGTATGGAGGCCTATCCACCTGCTGTCCGGCAATGGTTGCCTATGGGTTGTATGGAACTTGATCCACCGGGGTACACCATCCTATTGTATAATAGGAAGTAGAAACGATCTGCAGGGACTGACCAGGAGAAGAGGTCTGTTCCCGGGAGCAGGAACCGGGGCGCTGGAGCAACGTCCCTGAAAAGGAGGTCCATTTCCATGCCAATTACCAAACTGACCCTTGAACCCCAGCTGCGGCAGCAGCTGAATCTCCATCTGGTGCAGCAGATGAAGCTGCTGCAGCTGGGTGCACTGGAACTGGACCAGTATGTCCAGGAGGCCGTGGAAGCCAATCCCCTCATGGAATTCCCCAGTGAAGTGAAAGGGCCGGCTTAGCAGGAAACGGACCAGGAAGTATATCGGGGGAAACGGATTTGGGATAAGGAGAATGAACCGCTACCGGATCCGTTGGCCAATGCTTCCCGGCAGAAAAAGACTCTCCAGCAGCTGATCAGACAGACCATCCAGGGGCCATCCCCTCAGTGACCAGGCCATCTGCGAGGCGCTGGAACGCCAGGGGATCCATACGGCCCGGCGCACAGTGAACAAGTATCGGGTAAAGATGGGGATCCCTGCCAAAAGCGGACGGAAGGAATGGGAGTAGCCTTTCAGGTCATTGAAAATTGGATGTACCGCTCAGGGTGTTGCATGTTTCATGCAACACCCTCTTTTTTTACTAAACCCGTTAAATAATCTTAAATACCGTAAAACTATTAACAATTTATCTTATGGAGAAAACAGAAATTGTGAATGAACTGCGAACCACTATACACGAATAATATTTTAGATATAATAAATATAGTTCGGAAGTATAAGAACGAAAAAGGAGGGTTATTATGGGAATGAATAGTAAATTAGAAACGATGGCTGGCAAAGAAACGGCCGGTGTAGAAGAGAAAATCCTGAAACTGTTCGCTCCCAGCCTGTCCGGAAGCGATGTCCCCAGCCTGAAGGACTGGGATCCCATGGGATATTTCGACTTCGAATGAAGGAAGCCGGAAACCTGGTATGATGGTAAGACTGTAGGAGGGATGGATCATGGGAATGACGGCAAAACGTGATTATGAAATGACGAAAACGGTAGAAAGCCTGAAAGATCTTCTGTTTGTGGGCCTGCTGCAAGGCGGTGGCAGAAAATCCAGGGCCACCGGCTATGAGCCGGAAATCCCCGGCATGGTGAAACGGGAATTCCGGGTATAAAAGGATGAAAAGTAACGGTGGAGATATCGCACGCTCCCTTCGGGATCTCCACCGTTATTCTTGTCATGGATGTTTCATTTTGTACAAGAAAAAACTTATTTTAAAGAATTTTCAAATTTTTATTGAACTTTTTCTAACAAGAATGTACAATCGGCGTGTGTAATATTCTTATTCAATAACTGTTCTGGAAAGGAAGTGCAGGCAAATGATGTTGAAAAAGCTGGAAAAAGTATTGGCCGTTGCGGCGCTGTCCATGAGTCTGTCCCTGGGGATGGCCTATGATGTCCATGCCATGGTGGGGGGTAAACCCGTCATCGGGATCTCCTGGAAGAGCAACAAGCAGGATTACACCGCTTTTAAAAAAATCATCGAACTGGCCGGCGGCGTTCCTGTGGAACTGGGCCAAATCAAGAGCAGTGATGTGAAATACGATGCCAACGGGGCTGTGGATCAAAGTGCCTTGGAAAAATCCGGCATGCTGAAGCAAAAATACGCCAACAAGATCAAAGCCAAAGATTTCAGCAAGACCAACATCGCTACCGTGATGCAGGGCGTGGACGGGGTATTCGGTACCGGCGGGGAAGACATCAGCCCCTCCCTGTATAAAGAAGCCGAAAAGGAAAAGAACCATGGGGAGGGCATCAATGCCACCCGGGATATTTCCGACTATACCCTTCAGGCATATTGCCTGGCCAACAACATCCCCACCCTGGATGTATGCCGCAGCGAACAGATGCTGGGGGTGGTCAGCGGAGCCAAAATGATCCAGGACCTGACCGACTACTACAAATCCAAGGGACAGACCTATCATGATGATTTCCACCGGATGCCCCCCGGAACCCCCAACCGGGATTATGCCCGTCACGATGTGACCATCCTGCCGGTGAAATCCCATCTGCGGGAGATCGTCGGGGCTGATGAACTGAAGAATGTTTCTTCCTGGCATCACCAGGCCATCGGCAGCATTGCCGGAACGGGCCTGATCCAGACGGCCGAAAAGACCTACAACGGGGTCTCCATCATTGAAGGCGTGGAATATCCAAAGAACCTGTTTACGGTAGCCCTGCAGTTCCATCCGGAAAACGATCTGAAACAGGTACTGATCAACAAGAAAGATCCGAAAGCCTACTGTGATGTGGATACGTCCATGGCCTTCTTCAAAGCGCTGGTCAAAGCGGCCACGGAAAAAGCCACGGCATCCAAATAGTCCGTCGTCGAGGCGTCAGGGAATACACCAAAAAACGGAAGGCTGTGAAGAAATGAGGATCTATTTCTTCACAGCCTTATTTTTTGTTCTTTGACGTCAGCGTGGAAAGAGCCCGCTGGGCGACCTGGGAACGGTCTCCCCTTACGGGTAGACCCTACGAAATCGTACAGTACGTTGCGTAGGGACGCCCCATCAGGGGCGTCCGTTCCCAGGTATGGAAAGCCACGGCCGTTAAATAGCCGGGTCTTTGAGCGGCAGGGGGTACAATATGAAAAGGCGCTGTGAAAAAATCATCCACAGCGCCTTTATTTCGCTAGCGTCAGCTGGCTTCCATCGGCTAGTGACTAGTGACGGGGTGTGAAAAAGCATTTTTTCACACCCCCTTTTTTATCCTCGATGTTTCCAGTGCAGGTAAAAGTACAACAGTTCCAGCACGCAGCAGCACATCCAGCCCACCGGATACCCGAACCCGACGGTCAGCGGGGTGTTGGCGAAAAAGCGGGTGACACAGAACAGATAGGTCTGGCGGATCAGGACGAAAGAACACAGCATGATCACCATGGGACCGATGGAATCCCCCCGGCCCCGCAATGCTCCGGCCAGGACCTGGTTCACACAGTTGAACAGGGTAAAGAACAGGTTGACCCGGATGAAGGAAGCCCCCTGGCTGATCACCGCTTCGTCTCCGGTAAAGAGCCTCATGGAAGTCTCTGCCAGGGCCACCAGGACGATGCACAGGGTCCCGTTGATCAGGAGGGTCAGCAGGATGGATTTCACGGTGCCGTCGTCAGCCCGATCCTGCTTCTGAGCTCCTACGTTCTGGGCCACAAAGGTGGTGGCGGCCATGGCCATGCTCTGCATGGGCAGCATGATGAACTGGTCGATCTTGTTGTAGCAGCCCCAGCCGGCCATGACGGTGGCGCCAAAGAAATTGATGTAGGCCTGGACGAAGATGTTGGAGAAGGAGGTAATCACACTCTGGAGAGCCGTGGGCAGCCCGATCCGGAAGATCTGGCCCAGGATGCCTCTGTCCAGGCACATGTCCCTGAAAGAGAACCAGTAGATGTCGTCCGTACGGATCAGTACGGCCATGGTGGCTGCCGCGGAAATGAACTGGGCCAGGACGGTGGCATAGGCCACGCCGGCAATGCCCATCTGGAACTGGATGACGAAAAGCAGATCCAGGAAGATATTCAGGACACTGGTCAGGATCAGGAAATACAAGGGACGTTTCGTATCGCCCACAGCCCGCAGGATCCCGCTTCCCATGTTGTACAGCAGAAGGCCTGTCACACCGGCAAAATAGATCCGCAGATACAGGGCGGCCTGCTGGAACACATCGGCCGGTGTCTTCATGAAATGGAGCATGGCATCTGTGGCACCCAGGAAGCCCAGGGTGAACAGGGCACAAAGGATAAAGGTGGCGGCCATGATGGTTTCCACTGCCCGATGGAGCATCTTGTGGTCCCTGGCTCCGAAATATTTGCCGATGATCACCGTGCCCCCAATGGAAAATCCATTGAAGAAAAAAACGCTCATGTTGGTGATCATGGTGGTGGAACTGACGGCGGCCAGTGCCTGGGTACCCACAAAATTGCCCACCACAATGGAATCCACCGTGTTGTACAACATTTGGAACACGTTGCCGACCATCAGGGGCAGGGCAAATTCCAGCAGCAGCCGGGGAATGTTTCCCCGGGTCATATCTTTTGTTTTGGTCTGTGCCATAGGGTTCCTGCCTTTCTATTCCGTACATAGATATATTTAATTATAGGAAGAGGAAAGAAAAATGTAAAGGCGTCCATTTTGACCTTTTCCCGGAAAACCGGTACAATAAAACCAGGTAAAAAGGTAGGCAATCAGCCTGGGAAGAAAGAAGGTTCTATCAATGGGAAAATACGATTTTGACAAGATCATCGACCGGAGAAACACCAGCTGCCTGAAATACGATTTCGGCATGCAGCGCAAGGGACGAACGGACCTGCTGCCCATGTGGGTGGCAGATATGGACTTTGCCCTGCCGGAAGAGATCCTGGCCGACTTCCACAAACGGATCGACCATGGGATTTTCGGGTACACGGATCCTGATGCTGAATACTTTGCAGCCCTGAACCGGTGGACTTCCACCCATTACGGATACGAAATCGATCCTTCCTGGGTGACACTGGGCTGCGGCGTGGTCTTCGGCCTGGCCACCGGTGTGAAAGCCTTTACGGAACCGGGGGATGCCATCCTGATCCAGCAGCCGGTATATTATCCGTTCCGGGAAGTCATCGAAGACAACGGCCGGACCTTTATTAACAACCAGCTCCATTATGAAAACGGAAAATACACCATTGACTTCGATGATTTTGAGAAGAAAATCGTGGAAAACAAGGTAAAGGTCTATATGCTGTGCAGCCCTCACAATCCGGCAGGCCGTGTGTGGACCCGAGAGGAACTGACTCGGCTGGGAGACATCTGCCTGAAGCACAACGTGATCATCATGGACGATGAGATCCACTGCGATTTCGTGTATGCCCCCCACAGATTCACCAGTTTCATGACCCTGGGGGAAAAATATCGGAAGAACCTGGTGCTGTACCATTCTCCCAGTAAGACCTTCAACGTGGCCGGGCTGCAGCCAGCCAATATCATCATTCCGGATGAAGCGCTGCGGCGGAAATATCGCAAAGCCAATGCTGCTGCCGGGTACAGCCAGGGAAGCATCATGGGCCAGGTGGCCGTGAAGAGCTGCTACACCAAAGGGGATGAATGGGTGAAGGAACTGGTGGATTACATTGCCGGGAACATCGCCTATGTACGGGACTTCGTCAAGAAGAACTTCTCCAGAGCCACCTTTGTGGAACCGGAAGGGACCTACCTGGTGTGGATCGACTTTTTCGGGTACGGGTTCACCGATGAGGAACTGGAACACCTGATTACGGATGAAGCCAAACTGTGGCTGGATTCCGGAAAAATCTTCGGACCGGCTACGGCCCAGTTCGAACGGTTCAACATGGCCTGCCCCCGGAGCGTTGTAGAAAAAGCGTTCAACCAGCTGAAAGTGGCCCTGGACAACCATGTACAGGGCTGACAGACGTCAGTGTGGAGAAAGCTCGCTGGGGGCGACCCGGGAACGGTCTCCCCTTATGGGCAAATCCTACGAAATCATACAATACAGTACGTGGGTTGCGTAGGGACGGCCCATGAGGGACGTCCGTTCCCAGGTAAACCGGAACAGATTACATCATAGCGCCCATCCAGTTAGAAAGCTTTCAGGCTGATGGCACAGTTGGGACAGGTATGGAGCTCATTGAAGAACAGCAGAGTACTGCCGGCCGAAGTTGATTTCTGCAACATGGTCATTGGGTACGGGCCATTTTTGGGGAATCTGAACCGGCGCCTACCAAACAGAACTGGCAAACCTGGAAAAAGGCAGCCACCAGGACCCAGAGTCAGGTGATCCAGGAACATATGAAGAAGTAAGGAATGGATACGAACAAAGTCGTACAACCTGTGAACAAAGGTTGTACGACTCTTTTGTATAAAATGGTTTTGCTTTTTCACAGGAGCGCCTAGACCCAGGCCGGCCAGCGATTCTTTATTGTAGACGTTGAAGAAACGTGCTATCCGGGATTTAAGGCTAAGGTGGATAAGCATAGCCGCAGATTAAACAACCCGTTATACAGGTAGTTTTGATTATAGTTTCTGTACCAGGGACAAATCCACATTCCCACCGGACAGGACAAATACCACCTTGTCTTCCGGCTTAAAATGGATTTTGCCGCTCTGGATGGCAGCCAAGCCGATGGTGGAAGAAGGTTCCGCCAGGACCTTCCCCTCTGTGAGCAGCAGTTTCATGGCCGGCAGCAAGGCTTCTTCCGGTACATCCAGCACCTGGTCCACCTTGTCCCGGACGATGGGGTAGGTCAGATCTCCGGGGCACAGGGTGGCTACGCCGTCTGCAATGGTATCTACCTGGGGCACGGCCGTGGGCTTGCCGGCCCGCAGGCTGGCGGTGAAGCGAGGGATGCGGGCCGGCTCACAGGCATATACCTTCGTTTCCGGATGGATCCCTTTGACGGCTGTGGCGATGCCGCTGGTAAGTCCGCCGCCACCTAGGGGAATCAGGATGGCATTCAGGTCTGGAAGGTCTTCGAATACTTCCAGGGCAATGGACCCCTGGCCGGCCATCACATCATAATCATTGAAAGGCGGCACATAGCATAGTCCCTTCTCGTCCCGCAAACGTTCTGCGATGGCAAATCGTTTGGGCTTGTCGCAGAGGATGACTTCCGCCCCCAGATCTCGTACTGCCTGGATCTTGATGGCAGGGGCATGGTCTGGGATGACTACCGTGGCCTTGATGCCCAGCATCTTGGCGGCATAGGCTACCCCCCGGCCGTGGTTGCCGCTGGAAGCGGTGACCACACCCCGGGCCCGTTCTTCCGGAGTCAGCTGGAGAATCCGGTTCAGGGCACCCCGGATCTTGAAGGAATGAGTCAGCTGCATGCACTCTGCCTTCACGTACACCTGGCAGTCCAGGACATGGTCCAATGCCTTCAGCCGCAAAAGCGGAGTCCGATAAATATAGGGAATCAGCCGATTTCGGGCCTGGAAAATCTGTTCAAGTGTCAGCATAAAAAGACCTCCTTCGAAACGATGAATTTGGTTCCATTATAGGAGAAGAAGGGAATGGAGACAAGGGGGAAAACAAGGGTGGATTAAGGATTCACCCGTATAAGCCAGAGAATAAAAGTCTCGTACAACCAATGAAACAATGGTCGTACGGGCCTTTTATGTATTGTTTTCGTAGAGATGTTAGAGTCGGACTAAAATAGCCAATTAGGGGGTGCGGACTTTTTTGAAGTCAATCCATTCGGACGCAGAATCTGGCGGACTGTCCGTTACAAATTTAACACAAAAACATAATTATTTATGTATACAGAAGGATTCCAACAATTTTTACCAAAGTAGTGTATCCTTATCAGTAACAACACGAAAGGTGGGATCCCTATGAGTCAACCGGAAACAGTTTCTCAAAACAACGCATTGCCTAAATTTCTGCTTTTCAGCCTGTTCGGCGTCTTCATGTTTTTCTTTGACATGGAAAGGATCAGTCCCACTTTGAAAAGTGTTCCCGTGGATGTCATCGTGACTTCTCTGCAGAAATACTGTATGCCTCTGGTCCAGATCTTTATCCTTGCGGTCATGTATATTGGTGCCATCCGACCTTTTTATACCCGGACCTGGAAGAAAAGTCCCATTGATATATTCATGTCTTTTGCCAAGATCGGCGGAGCCATCATCGGGACCATCATGTATTTTGGCCTGTGGAAAAGCAATACCTGGCTTTGGAGAGGGGATATCGGTCCTTTCCTGTTCAATAAGCTGGCCATTCCTGTTGGTCTGGTGATTCCTATTGGATCGGCTTTTCTGGCGTTTCTGGCCAGCTATGGGTTGATGGAATTCATTGGGGTGCTGGTGGATTGTTTTATGCGGCCGGTATTCAGGACCCCGGGCCGTTCTGCAGTGGATGCAGTGGCTTCTTTCGTAGGCAGTTATTCTATTGCGTTGATCATTACCAACGGGGTTTATCGAGAGAACCGGTATACGGCCCGGGAAGCGGCCATCATCGCTACCGGGTTTTCCACGGTATCTGTGACATTTCTTCTGGTGGTAGCGCGGACTCTGGGGCTTATGGGCATGTGGTCCACCTATTTCTTTGTTTCCATGGTGGTGACATTCATCGTGACTGCCATTACTGCCCGGCTGTGGCCCCTGCGGTCCATTCCCAACACCTATTATGGCGGTAAGGCTGCCATTGAACCGGAAGAAACCGGCAGCCGGCTGCAACGGGCATGGAAACAGGGCCTGAAGACGGCTGGCTCCCAGCCTCCTGTACTGAAGCTTTGCGGAGAAAACCTGTGGGCCGGGCTGAAGATGGCTTTTGGTGTCATTCCGGCCATTACCTCCGTAGGTCTGCTGGGCTTGTGGCTGGCAGAATTTACGCCGCTGTTTGATGTGTTTGGTTACCTGTTCTATCCATTCTTTAAGATTTTTGGCGTATCCCAGGCCGTACTGGGAGGGAAGGCAGCGGCCCTTTGTCTGCCGGAAATGTTTTTGCCCTCCATTCTGATCAAACAGTCGGGAACCCTGCTGTTGAAATTTGTCATTGCAGTGGTGAGCATTTCGGAAATCCTGTTCTTCTCCGCCAGTATTCCCTGTATCATGGGAACCGATATCCCATTGAAAATACGGGATATCATTGTCATCTGGTTCGAACGGGTGGTATTATCCATTGTCATCACGATTCCCATTGCCTGGCTGCTGGGACTGCCTGATTGAGGGTGCTGCTATACGAAAAAAGAGGATGCTGTGCAGGGCATCCTCTTTTTTCGTGTTGGTTTTAAGGAACAATGTATGATTGTATGACATTGTCGGCAGATTCAGCAGGAGTCTCCATTATCGGAAGATTCCCAGTACGTATCCGGCTACCAGCCACATGATGTTCATCACCCACAAGGGGGCGAAGGAGAACTTCACGTAATCCTGGAGTTCGGTGTGGTCAGCCAGATCGCAGGCCAGGTAGATCTGCGGCTGGGCCACCGGCGAAACCATGGCACCCATGTTCATCAGCAGGGTCATGACCACGATTTCCTTCGGTACACCATAGTTGGCACTGACGCCGGCCACGATGGGGACCAGGGCGTATTGCCAGATATCGTTGGTGAAGATCAGCATCAGCGGAGCACTGAAGATGGCGATGATCAGGTAGACCCACGGGCCCATCACACTGGGGATGATCCCTACCAGGAACTTGACCATGGCATCCATCATGCCGCTCTTGGACAGGACACCGACGACCACGCCGGACAGGAACACGGCACAGGCGGTGGAATACATTTCTTTGGAATATTTCTTCAGCAGCTGGTTCTGCAGGTTCAGGTCCGGGTAGTTCACCGTCAGGGCGATGACGAGACCCAGGGCGAAGATCACATAGCCGGGAGCCGGCACGACGCTCAGACCCACGATCAGCAGCACGGTCAGCAGCAGGTTGAACCAGAACAGTTTGGGACGGCGCAGTTCGGACTGGTCTTTCTTTTCCATGTCCTGCATGATGACGGATTCATCCACCTGGCCGGCACCCTTTTTCATCTGGAACCGGGCCAGGATCACTGCCAGCCCGATGCACATGGCGATGTAGATCAGCATCAGCGGCAGCATGTGGACGAAGATGTAGTTCTGGGGAGCAGGGATGCCATCCAGCAGGGTGGCGGCCCGCAGGGTACGGCCGTTCCAGGGGGTGATGAACAGGGCACACATGGTGGCCGAACACAACAGCAGCAGACATTTCGGGTCGATTTTCAGCTTCTTATACAGGGGAAGCATCATGGGGACCGTCACCAGGTAGGTGGAAGTCACACTGCCGTCGATTTCAGTGATCAGGGAAACCAGGACGGTGATGACCATGATGACCGTGACGCTGAGCTTCGTTCGCTTCAGCAGGAATTCCACCATGGTATCGAACAGGCCCACTTCGTTCATCAGGGAGAAATAGGGCAGGGAGAAGAAGATGATGAACATCAGGTCCCGGGTCTTGCCCAGGCCGAATTTCACGTAGTCACAGACATCCTTGACACTGGCGCCCAACAGGAAGGCGCCTATGATGGGGATGATGGTAAAGGCAAATAAGGTACTGACTTTCTTTTTCAGCAGCAATGTGGTGATGAGAATCATCATCGCAAAGCCGACAAAGGCTGCGAAACTCATAACTTAACCCTCCGCTTCTCTTACCGTACCAAGCACGGTTTCTTGCAGTCGTATTTCCAGTTGGGGATCAGGTACTGCATGGCCATGGCGTCGTCCCGGTCGTGGGAAGGCATCTTGTTGTACAGGGCGTTGGCGGCCATGACTTTGTCCATATCCAGGGTTACGCCCAGGCCCGGTTTCTGGGAAACTTCCAGGAAGCCGTCTTTGATCTGCGGCGTGTCTTTCAGCAGATTCTGGCCATCCTGCCAGATCCAGTGCGTATCCAGCGGTGCCGGGTTGCCGGGTGCGGCAGCCCCCACCTGCGCGAAGGTGGCCAGGGTGATGTCGAAGTGGTTGTTGGAGTGGCTGCCCCAGGTGAGGCCCCATTCTTTCAGCAGGGCGGCCATGCGCAGGCTGCCTTCCATGCCCCAGAAGTGAGGATCGGCCAGGACGATATCCACGGCTTTCAGAGCGGCGGCATGGTAGAACTGGCGCCAGTTGGTGGCAATCATGTTCGTGGCTACCCGCAGGGAGCAGGCATTCTTGAATTCAGCCATGACTTCCCGGCTGGAGAAACCGGCTTCCGGACCGGTGGGGTCTTCGATGTAGCTCAGGACATTTTCCATGGGCTTGCACAGCCGGATGGCTTCTTCCAGGCTCCAGGCCCCGTTGGGGTCGATGTTGATCCGGGCGTTGGGGAATGCTTTCTTCAGGGCCCGGCAGGTTTCCATTTCATATTCGCCTTCCATGACCCCGCCTTTCAGCTTGAAATTGCGGAAGCCGTATTTTTCGTGCAGGATCTGGGCTTCTTCCACCACCTGTTCATGGGTGAGGATTTCGCCCCGGCGATACCGGAACCAGGGGTCCGGGCTGTCGGATTCATCCAGGTAGGGCAGGTCCGTCTTGTTCTTGTCGGAGACGTAGAACAGATAGCCCAGCATTTCCACTTTGTTGCGCTGTTTGCCCTCGGCCAGCAGTTCGCACATGGGCACGCCCAGGTATTTGCCCAAAAGGTCCAGCAGGGCACATTCCAGAGCCCATTCGGCTTTGACCACGAATTTCAGTTTGGAGATATCCAGGGTCTGGATGCCTTCGCCGTCATCACCGGCGGCTTTCTTTCCACCTCTGTGGATGGTACCCAGGATGCTGCGGTATTTGCCGATTTCCTGGCCCACCACCAGGGGAATGTAGCTTTCCAGACATTCTTTCGTATATTCCCCGCCGTGGATTTCGCCGATGCCTTCATGGCCGGCGTTGTCGTGCAGGATCACCAGGTTACGGGTGAAGAAGGGAGCGTGGGCTCCGCTCAAGGTCATTTCCATGCTGTCATACCCGGCTACGGGGATGACTTTCATATCAGTTACAATCGGTGTGCTTGCCATTGTTATTTTCCTCCTTGAAACCAGCAGAATCTTATCGCGCGCTTTTGAATCCTTGAAATTTTCTGTTTACACTATATCGGATTTGCTTTTCCCTGACCAATATGTAATAATGATTCCATCAATCGGTTTTGCTAATATAATCTGATTATTCTAACAAAATTTCTTAGAGCATCTCTTAAAATTTTTAAGAAAAGAGGGAAAAACCATTGTGGATACCCGTCACCTCCAATATATCCTGACCATTGCCCAGAAACAGAATATGACGAAAGCCGCGGAAGAGTTGTTTGTTTCCCAGTCTTCCCTGAGCCAGTACCTGGGCAAGCTGGAGCAGGAACTGGGGGTGCCCCTGTTCGAACGGACCCGGAACAAGCTGCTGCTGACTCCGGCCGGCGAACGGTATGTGGAGGCGGCCCGGAAAATCCTGGACATCGAAAAAGAGACCTATGCGGATATCCGTTCTCTGAACAACCGCAGCCACATCACATTGGGGCTCACGTCCCAGCTGTGCCTGCGGATGCTGACGGCTATCGTACCGTCGTTCAAGAAGGAATTCCCGGAAGCGACGCTGGAAATCACAGAGGCCAATGTGATTTCGCTGACCCGGCAGCTGCTGGAGGAAAATATCGATTGCGCGGTCATGGCCGTGCACGATACGTCGGCCTTTTCCCAGGATCAGGTGGATATCCTGGGCACGGAGGAAATCTTACTGGCTGTGCCCAAGAACCATCCCTACTGCAAAAAAAATCCAGGCAATGTGGTTGCCTGGAAGGATATCCAGAAAGAATTGAAAGAGGACAATTTCCTGATCTGTCGGAAGGGTTCTACCCTGCGGGAAGTTACCAATCAGCTGTTTTCTGCCCTGCAGTTCGACCCCAGCACCATGTGCGAGACCAACAGCATCATCACCACCCGGGCCATGGTGGCCATGGGCATCGGGATCACGTTCATCGGTAAATCCTGCAAACAGGATGAGAGCAAGATCCACTATTACCGGCTGGAGCCGTCGCTCACCCGGAAATTCGCTCTGATCCGCCGGAAGAACTGGGTGCTGCATACGCCGGAACAAAGGCTGTGTGAGGAAATCAAGAAGTACTTCAAACGGAAAAGCGTCAAAGCCCTGATGAGATGAAAATAGCCATACCTGGGTCCGGACGTCCCTCATGGGCCGTCCCTACAGCGGTCCTGGTATATGTCCGACGTAGAGTCGATTGTTTGATTTTAATCCGTAGGGGTTTACCAGAGGCCTGCGGAGCGGGCCGGCGGTGAACCCGCCCCGCAACGTACGGTGCGACCGTAACGGATACAACATACGACCGTAACGCAATACTCCCTGGCATCTGCCTGGTTGCGGGTCGATCACGCCGATCGACCCCTACGACGGGAACGGGTACAAACGGGTTCGTACAACCGCTATACAACGTTTGTACGAACCCGTTTGTATCCGCCTGTTTCCATCTGTTGCCTGCCGGTTCCCTTGTAGTCTATAATGGAACGGAACACGATTTGCGGAAAAAGGAGGGGCAACCGTTTTATGGATACCCGGCTGATCGAACACATCCTGAAAATTGCAGAAGAAAAGAGTATCACCAAGGCCGCGGAGAAATTGTATCTGACCCAGTCGGCCCTGAACCAGCAGCTGCTGCACCTGGAACAGGAACTGGGCACGCCCTTGTTCAACCGGAGCAAAACGAACTGGGGGCCCACTCCCGCCGGCGAAATCTACCTGGAGGGTGCCCGGGAAATGCTGCGGGTGAAACAGCAGACCTACAGCCGCATCAGCGACCTGACCCATGGGTACAAGGGAACCATCCGGGTGGGGATGCCTCCGGTCCGGGGACCGGATATGTTTATCCATGTGTATCCGGTATTCCATCAGGAGTATCCCAACCTGGAAGTCGTTCCCTACGAATTGAATGTGTTCGAAATGCAGAAGCAGATCAGCCAGGGCAATCTGGATCTGGGGTTCATGAGCCTGTTCGAAAGCCAGCGGGATGAAAACGAATACCAGAACCTGTACAGGGAGGAAATCCTGATTGCGGCCCCGGAAAGCTGGGATTTCGGAGACTGGGTCGTTCCCGGAGAAAACTGCCGCCCGGCCCTCCCTCTTCAGGCTCTGAAGGGGCGTCCCATGATCCTGCTGCGCAAAAAGACCACCATGCGTCCCATCCTGGACAAACTGTTTCGGGCCCGGAAAGTGACGCCCCAGATTTTGTTCGATACGGCCAATCCGGCCACCATACTGGAAATGGTACGGGCCGGGATCAGCTGCGGCATTGTGGCGGAATCTACCGCCAAAGGCTATGAAAAGGGCATCCGCTATTATTCCCTGGACAAGCCACTGCACTGGAACGTGGCGGTCAGTTATCCCAAAGGGGCCTTTTTGAGCAAGGCGGCCCAGCGATTCATTGCCCTTGCGAAGACGTACTGGATAGAAAAAGAAGGGAAAAAGACGGATTGACAATAGAAAATATAGAAAAACGAAAGGCGGATACCATTGGGATACCTGTGACCGGGTGATTTTGCTGCACCAGGGCCATGTGGCCAAGGCAGGTCTTACCCGGGAAATCCTGGCGGACCAGGAGTTATTGGAACAGGCCGGACTGGAACTGCCGCTGCGGCTGCAGAGATAAAAAGTTGCACTTTCGTCCCGATTCCGATGGAATTTTCATGATTTCTTCCACATTGGGCAATATTCATTGCCATTTTCAGGAGAAATTGCTACTGTAATACTGGATAGGAATCGGAATTCCAGGGAAATCAGAAAAGAGGGAAGTCCCATGACCACATCACTGGAAGAAATGCTGAAAGACTACGAAATCCCGCCTGTGGCAAAGGTGCAGGTACTGTTCGACCGGACCCGGCTGGAACGGGTGGAGGAAACTCTGCTGGAACGGCTGCGGAAAAAAGATCTGCCCATCCGGGAGGGGCAGCGGATTGCCATCACCGGGGGCAGCCGAGGCATTGCCGACTATGTGAGCCTGATGCGGGCCGCGGTGGCGTATATCAAAGAAAAGGGGGCTATTCCCTTCATCGTGCCGGCCATGGGCAGCCATGGGGGCGCTACGGCGGAAGGCCAGGTGGAAGTGCTGCGGAACTTGGGCATCACGGAAGAAAGCGTGGGGGCGCCCATCATTTCCAGCATGGACGTGGTGGAAGTGGCCCGTACGGAACTGGACCTGCCGGTGTATATCGACAAGAATGCGTTCGAAGCCGACGGAATCCTGCTTTTGAATCGTGTGAAGACCCATACCTCCATTTATGGAAAGTACCAGAGCGGGCTGGTGAAGATGCTGGCCATCGGTCTGGCCAAACATGTGGGAGCGGCCATGACCCACAGCCTGGGCACAGATTACCTGAACGACAACATGGCCCGGGTGGGGCTGACGGCACTGCGCCATGTGAAGGTGGTGGGCGGCATTGCAGCCATCGAAAACGGGTACGACCAGCTGGCGGATGTGTATGTGCTGCGGAAAGAGGAAATCGAAGCGGAGGAGCCAAAAATCCTGGAGCGGGCCAAGGCCATGGTGCCCCGGATCCCCTTCGACCATATGGATGTGCTGATCTGCCGGAAGCTGGGCAAGGAAATCTCCGGCACCGGCATGGACCCGGCTATCGTGGGGCGCCCCATCAACAACCGGCCCAATGTGGGACCTGACGTGACGGAACTGGGCATCTTGCGCCTGACGGATAAATCCGAAGGCAATGCCAACGGCATGGGTATGGGGGATTTCATCAGCCAGAAGCTGCGCAGCGCCGTGAACGAAAAGATGACGGTGGTGAACGCCCTGACCGGCATGAAACCGTTCACGGCCCGGATCCCGCCCACCATGGATACGGACAAACTGGTCTTCCAGGCCTGCATCAAGGCAGCCGGACGGATCGCACCGGACAAGCTGAAGCTGTGCATCATCAACAGCACCGGGGACCTGCAGACCCTGTGGGCCACCCGGGCCCTGGTGGAAGCACTGGACCCGGCCAAAGGGAAGCGCGTGGGCGAGTATCGGGCAGTACCATTCGATGCGGAAGGGAATCTGGTGCTGTGACCTCGTCATACGTCATACGCAAAAGGAGAAAATCCGCCCTTGCAGGGGCGGATTTTTTGAATGTGGAAAATACGTTCGGTCGCATCCTCCGGGCGTTGCGGTCGTATCATAGGCGTTCGGGGGCGGGCGTACCAACGGGTACGCCCCTACGGAGACCGGGGTTATTTGTTCGATTGGGGGTCAATCGTCCGAGTTAGATCCGTAGGGGTTTACCAAGACTGGCGGAACGCCATGTCGCCCGGTAAACCCGCCAGGCAACGGACCCTTCGACCGAAGGGTATGGAGCGTACGTCCGTAACGCCGTAGGGGCGGATCGGTGATCCGCCCGCATAGGGCTGACTTTGGACAACAAATCCGTACAACCGATAAACAACGGTTGTACGGATTCTTTTGCATGGAGTCGATTTGCGTAGGGATGACCCGTCAGGGGCATCCGAACCCAGGTCGGCCGAAGGCCTTCTTTTTTGCAGGGAAGTTTGTATACCATTTGTGCAGGCACATGGTTTACAAGTTTTCAGTCATCAGGCCAGGGACGGGCACACCGGGCGACACGGCTCCGCCGGTCTTGGGGCGCCCCTGCGATGACAAGCAAAAAGTACGTCCGTAACGCCGTAGGGGCGGATCGGCGATCCGCCCGCCCCAGGGCTCAATTATGGATAAAAAGCCGTACAACCGATAAACAACGGTTGTACGGCTTACTCTATTTTGCCTTATAAAATCCTATATTTGGTCCCTCTGCCTCGGCCCAGGATAGTAATGGTATTCTTCTTTGCCAGCGATTGCAGCAGCATGGCCGTTTTGGAACGGCTAAAAGGAACGGCAGCCAGAATTTCACTGATCGGTTTGGGGATATTCCGGCTCAGTGCTTGATAAACGGTCTGTTCGTCTTTTGTCAGATCGAAACGGGTCACAATCGGGAGAATCACTGTGATGGAATTTTCCTGGACCTCAAATACCGGCTGTTTCAGGCTTTTTTCGTAAGCAGCCCGGATCCGCAGGATGCCGGTACCCAGGATTTCAACCATATGCAGCCGGTAAAAGATATTCCCCAAAATCGGGTTGCGCAGGACGGAAAGACTGCCCCGCAGATACTCTTCTTTGGAAATCCCGCTGACCAGGCCGCCCGGGGATGAAATTTCTGCCCGATCAGGAAACAGGCAGACACGGATTTGAGCGTTGATATCCCAGGTTCGATGGATGAGTGCATTGGCCAGAGCCTCCCGGAATGCCTCCTCCGGGATCAGACTGACTTTTTTGCGTTCCATCCCTTCGATTTGTTCATATTGATACGTATCTCTGTATACTTCCAGCGCTTCCTCAAGTTGATGAAGCACAGATTCATGAGCGAAAGTGATCCGTTTTCGGATGATGTTGATGGAATCTCCGAAGCTGGCCACATCGATACCGGGGAAATCATTCTGGTCAGCCAATAATTCTGCGGCGTGGTTATAACCATCCTGATTGGAATACAAATTGAGTGATTTAAGCACATCCAGCGTCAGCGCATGGATCCCGATTTCTTTTTTTGCTTTTGTTTCCAGAAAATGAAATGAAAGTTCCTGGTTTCTGGCAGGCAAGGCTTCAAAATCCATATTCCGGCCCTGCAGGATTAGCCGAGAAAGTTCCAGAGAATCAACTGCAATGGTTGCCGTGTCGTTCCGTTTGTACGCTTTCCCTTTGTAGAGATAGGGCTTATCCAGACCTGGCCGGACAGTCAGGATGATTGTATGATCCGGCTCATGGACATCCAGGTCGTAATGAGGCTGAGGGGAAATAGCGTCATTGATTTTATTTTCGATGTCCAGACAAGCAGCTTTTGGATTTGGAAGCCCAATTGTCTTTCCATCATCTTGCACACCAAAAATGATTGTCCCGCCATCATAATTGGCAAAGGCACTGACCGTTTTTAAAAAGGTGTTGGTGATGTCCCGTTTGAATTCAAGGGTGTGGGTTTCTTTCATGTAGGCACCTCCCGCAAAATCAATCGTTTCACCATTTATTGTAATTTAAAATAAGCATATTTTCAATCATAAAAAAATACAACCAATTTACAGTTAAAATAAAATCAAAAAACAAATTTATGATTGCACGTAAAAACCATATTATCATGGATTGGCTGACTAAGGAATTTTTAGTTTGGAAGTTTGTATACCGTTTGTGCAGGCACATCGTTTACAATTTTCAGGCCAGGGACGGGCGCACCGGGCGACACGGCTTTGCCGGTCTTGGTGCGCCCCTACGATGATACGCAAAAAGTACGTCCGCAACGCCGTAGGGGCGGATCGGTGATCCGCCCACCCAGGGCTGGAGCATAAAAAGTCCGTACAACCGATAAACAACGTTTGTACGGATATTTTTTTTGCGTTGTTTTCGTAGGGACGCCCCATGAGGGGCGTCCTTTCCCAGGTCGGCCAGAGGGTATTTTTATGCAGGGAAATAACAGAATAGTTCACAAACAACAGAAAATAACGAACGATATAACGTAAATACAGCGTAAAATCCGGAAATAACTGTTAAAATACGAACAATAAATTAAAAATAGAAAATGCAATTCGAAAAAACATTGAACTTTTGATAGCCCGGTGATAGACTCTGGTATATCCAATCGATAATGAAATGCTTCATGACGATGGAAATGACACACAGACAGCGTAGGAAAGAAGAAAAGGCATGGTCTGAATGGTTCAAGGGAGGGGTACATGATGATGCCAAAACTCGTTGCACTGAACGGGGGAATGCTGGATTCCCTGGTGCTGGATTTATCTCTGCTGGGAATCCTGTTGATCGTAGGGACGATCATCCGGTTGAAGATTGGGTTCCTGCGGAAATACCATATACCAGCCTCTCTGGTTGCCGGACTGATCGGGCTGGCCATGGGACCCTTCTTCCTGGGCATCATTCCCAAAGAAGTAACCACCAGCTGGGCAGGGTTCTCCGGTCGTCTGATCACTTTCGTATTTGCACCCATGCTGATGTTCAACAGCACCCGCAGCGGGAAGAGCACTCTGAAAAAAGTGGCCAGCGGAATTTCCTTTGCCTGGATGACCTCTCTGGCACAATATGCAGTCCCCATGCTGCTGAGCCTGTTCATCCTGATTCCGCTGTTCCACGTGGATCCGTTGTTCAGCTGCATCGTGGAAGAAGGCTGGCTGGGCGGCCATGGGACCGCCGGCGGCATGGCCCAGGTATTTGAAGAACTGGGCTGGGCGGACGGAGCTTCCCTTTCCGTCACTTCCGCTACCTTCGGCCTGATCTGGGGCGTGGTCAGCGGCATGATCCTGATCAATATCGCCGTACGCAAGGGCTGGACCCATTATTTCCATGACGATAAGGCTTCCCTGAAAGCCGAAGCCACCGAAATCTACGCCGCCGATGAACGGCCGGTCGCTTCCCGTGCCACCATCGAAAACGGCGTCATCGATTCCCTGGCCTTCCATTTTGCCATCCTCTGTGTGGCCGTATTCTTTGGCTGGATCGGTAAGATGCTGCTGAAGACCTACCTGCATCTTTCCATTACCTGGTATGTAACGGCCCTGTTCTCCGGGCTCATCATGCGGGAAATCATGAATCACACGTCCTGGAAGGATTGCCTGGACCGGGCCACCATGAGCCGCATCCAGGGCATCTGCCTGGAACTGCTGGTCACCGGGGCTGTGGCCTCTGTGAACATTCCGGTGGTCGTAAAGTTCGCCGTACCGCTGATCATCCAGCAGGGTGTGATGATGGCTGTGATGTTCTTCGGCCATATCTGGTACGTCCGTCATTTCTACGGAGAAGATTGGTTCGAATACAACATGATCCACTATGGCACGGCTACGGGTGTATTTGCCACCGGTATGCTGCTGCTGAAGACCTGTGATCCGGAAATGAAATCCGATGCCCTGGAAGTTACGGCTATGGTCAGTCCCTTTACGGACTGGGCTCTGGGCGGCGGCGTCCTGACGGCCATGATGCCCTACTGGGTCACCCAGTTCGGGTTCATGAATGTAACCGCAGTCGTTACCGCATTGGTCCTGGTACTGGCCTTCGTTCCGAAACTGCTGGGCACCTGGCATCCGTTTACGGAATATGCTCCGGCCAGAGCTGCAAAACCTGCAGCCACCGCCATGCCGGCCATGGCCAAGAACTGAAGGAAGCTTACTTTTGAAAATCACTGAAGCATAAAGGGGAGACGACAATGAGTACAGCGGAAAAAGAAATCGAACAGGAAGAAGCAACCCGGATCCTGGAGCACCCGATCCTGGGGCTGCAGAACGAAGACAAGAAAATCGTCGAATTCACTTTCGATGGAAAGACTTTGCAGGGATATGAAGGAGAACCCATCGCGGCCGCACTGAAGGCCGCGGGGGTCCTGATCCACCGGTACACCCAGAAGCAGCACAAGCCCAGAGGCATCTTCTGTGCCATCGGGCGCTGTACCGATTGCGTCATGATCGTGGATGGCAAACCGAATATCCGTACCTGTATGACTCCTCTGAAAGCGGGGATGAACGTCCAGACCCAATACGGGGTCAGCCCGCTTCCGTTCGACCAGCAGGGTACAGCCGTCAAGAAGTAGCAAGAGCAGCAGACAGAGGGGAGAGATGGAACATGCAAATGGTACGGTATGATCTGGTCATCGTGGGAGCAGGGCCTTCCGGGCTTTCTGCCGCTATCCAGGCAGCAAAGAAAGGGCTGCAGGTGGTGGTGCTGGACGAAAACGCCCGGCCCGGAGGCCAGCTGTTCAAACAGATCCATAAATTCTTCGGTTCCAAGGAACACAAAGCCAAGATCCGGGGCTTCCGGATCGGGCAGGAATTATTGGCAGAAGCCGATGCTGCCGGCGTGCAGGTCATCCTGAACGCCACGGTCATCGGCTTGTACCAGGACAAAGAAGTGGTGTATCGGATGGGCGAGGAAATCTTCCACATCAAGGGGGATACGGTGATTATCGCCACTGGGGCTTCGGAAAACATGGTGCCCTTCGAGGGCTGGAACCTGCCAGGTGTCATGGGCGCCGGGGCGGCCCAGACCCTGATGAACCTGTACGGCGTGCGGCCCGGCAAGAAGATTTTGATGCTGGGGTCCGGCAACGTGGGCCTGGTGGTCAGCTTCCAGCTGCTGCAGGCGGGCTGCGACGTGGTGGCTCTGGTGGATGCGGCACCCAAGATCGGGGGCTATGGCGTCCATGCGGCCAAGGTGGCCCGGACGGGGGTTCCCTTCTATACTTCCCATACCATCAAGAAAGCGGAAGGTACGGACCATGTGACCGGCGTCACCATCGCCCAGGTGGACAGCCATTTCCAGTTCATCCCGGGTACGGAAAAACATTTCGACGTGGATACCATCTGCGTGGCCGTAGGGCTTTCTCCCATGTCCCAGCTGCTGAAGATGGCCGGCTGCGACATGGAAGACAACCCCAAACGGGGCGGCCAGGTGCCTATCTGCGATGAATACGGACGGACCTCTATTCCCGGACTGTTCGTGGCCGGGGATGTATCCGGCATCGAAGAAGCCAGTTCGGCCATGATCGAGGGCCGGATGGCCGGGGAACTGGCCGCGGAATACCTGGGCTATACCAGCGAAGCGGAGGAAACGGAAACCCTGAAGGGGCTGGATGCAGCGCTGGACGGCCTGCGGCAGGGCATGTTCGCTCCCAAGAACCGGGGTAAGACCATTACGGAAACCGAGGAAGGCATCCCCATTTCCACGAACCTGCTGCAGAAGGGCTATGTGACCGATGAGGAAATCACCCGGTTCCCGGGGGTCAGCGAAGGAGAGGCCATCCATCCGGTGATCGAATGCACCCAGAACATCCCCTGCAACCCCTGCCAGGACGTGTGCCCCGCTCACTGCATCAAGGTGGGCAGCAACATTACGGCCCTGCCCAGCCTGGAAAAAGACGCCAAATGCCTGGGCTGCGGCCTGTGTGTAGCCAGCTGTCCCGGCCAGGCCATCTTCCTGCTCCAGGAAAAGAAAGCAGAAGGGACCGCCGAGATCACCCTGCCCTACGAGTTCCTGCCCCTGCCGGCGGTGGGCGCCAAGGGTATCGCCCTGGGACGGAACGGGCAGAAGGTCTGCGACGCCGAGGTGGTGGCCGTGAAATCCCTGCCCGCCTTTGACAAGACCAGTCTGCTGACCATGAAAGTGCCCATCGCCTATGCCATGAAGGCCAGATTCTTCAAGACCGTCTAAGAGTGGCAGTTTCGTTGTAAAAGCGATTCCAGAAGAAAGAAAAGAGGTCCGTGACTTATGGGAAAACCGATAGATCGTTCGAGAGAGTTGGGAGAATTCGTACCGCAGCCCGATGATGACCTGATCATCTGCCGCTGCGAAGAAGTGACCAAGGGAGAAATCCGGCGGGCCGTCCATGATGGCATCTTCACCATGACGGAGATGCGCCGGTACCTGCGGTCGGGGATGGGCCTCTGCCAGGGCCAGACCTGCGCGAAACTGGTGAAGGGCATCATGGCCCGGGAAATGAAAGTGAGCCCGGCTGAACTGGATCCGGCCACGTCCCGGGCGCCCATGCGGCCCCTGGAAATGAAGATCTTTGCCAGTGAAGGAACGGAGGCCCGCAAATGAAGAACACAGCAGAAGTTGTTATCATCGGTGCCGGTATCATCGGCTGTTCCACCGCTTATTATCTGGCCAAACGAGGCGTCAGCGTCCTGGTGCTGGAAGGGGATAAGAGCATCGGAAACGGGGCCTCCTCCCGGAACGGGGGCGGCGTGCGGCAATCGGGCCGTGATCCCCGGGAACTGCCGCTCATGATGTACGGCGTGAAGAACATCTGGCCCCACCTGTCCGAAGAACTGGGCGTGGACTGTGAATACCACCAGGACGGGAACCTGCGGCTGGGCAAGACACCGAAACACCTGGAAATCCTGAAGAAACTGGCCGATTCCGCCAGCGCCTGCGGCGTAGGCGTCACCATGATCGACGGCAAACAGGTGCGGGAAATCAACCCCTACCTGTCCGACGAAGTCATCGGGGCCAGCTGGTGCCCCACCGATGGTCATGCCAACCCCCTGACCACCACCCTGGGTTTCTATGTGGCAGCCCGGCGGCTGGGCGTCCACTTCATCAGCGGGGATAAGGTGGTGCGGCTGCGGAAGATCAAGGGGCAGCTGCGCCAGGCCATCACCGAAAGCGGCGCCGTATACGAAGGGGATACCATCATGGTGGCTGCCGGCTACGCCAGCCGGTTCCTGGCTCAGACCGTGGGGATCGATGTACCTATGAAGGATATCATCATCGAAGCTCTGGTCACGGAAGCCGAACCCCATATGTTCGACCAGATGCTGGGCACCGCCGAAGCCGACTTCTATGGGCACCAGACCAAGCACGGTTCCTTCGTATTCGGCGGCGACTGCGGGTTGGAAGGGTTCACCATCGACCCGGTGGGCAAGCCCAATTCCAAGACCAACTACAGCATGACTGCACCGGCCATCTGCCGGGGCATCATGAAATACTTCCCGGATCTGCAGGATGCCAAGATCGTCCGGACCTGGGCCGGGGTGGAAGACCAGTGCGCCGATAAGGTGCCGGTGCTGGGCACCGTAGAGGAAGTACCTGGGATGGTGCTGGCCTGCGGTTTCACCGGCCATGGCTTCGGCATCGGTCCCGCCGTGGGCAACCAGCTGGCCATGCTGATCACGGAAAAGAAGACGGACATCGACCTGTCGGCCCTCCATTACGACCGGTTCAAGGCGAAGATTTGAGGGATTACAGGGAAAGTTACAAACAACATAAGTCGTACAACCATTGGTTCGTGGTTGTACGACTTTTTTGCGTGGAGAAAACAGACCTTCGTAGGGACGACCCGTGAGGGGCGTCCGAACCCAGGTCTGTTATATATTATCTTTAAATTGTTCTGTATAACAGAACAATAAGATTAATAATACTAAACATATATAAATTGCTCTTAAAGTCAGAAAAAATGACGACAGGTCTAAGAAAATTGGATAATTAGGCTCTACAATCATTAAGATAGAATACAATAAATTTTCTAAAAATAGCATTGACAACCAGGAATAGTTTAATTATACTGTACGTAAACAAGGACGAACGTTCAAGAATAATAAACACGGGAGGAATTCAAATGAACGCTGAGAAGTATATTGAAAAGGATCCGGTCATTCGGGAAGTCTCTGAAAAAAAGGAAACGGTATGGATCAATCCCCGGTTCCTGCCCTTTGATATGACCAATGCAGTCTGCAGCCTGGTGGTTTCGGATGCCATGATCGATGATGCGGCAGACCGTCTGCAGCGTTTTGCACCGTTTATTGAGAAATGCTTCCCCGAAACGGAAGTGACCCATGGCCTGATTGAATCTCCGCTGAAAGCCATTCCGGATATGCAGAAAGCCCTGGAGAAAGATTTTGACTGCACGATTCCCGGTAACCTGCTGCTGAAGATGGACAGCCATCTGGCCATCGCCGGGTCCATCAAGGCACGGGGTGGCATCTATGAAGTCCTGAAACATGCGGAAGATCTTGCCCTGGCAGCCGGTAAACTGAAGGTAACCGACAATTATGCCAAACTGGCCGAACCGGAAATGAAGGACTTCTTCCATCAATATACGGTACAGGTGGGATCCACCGGGAACCTGGGCCTTTCCATCGGCATCATGAGCGCGGCCTTGGGCTTTAAAGTCAAAGTCCATATGTCCATGGATGCCCGGCAGTGGAAGAAGGATTTGCTGCGGGAAAAAGGCGTGGAAGTCATCGAATATGCAGACGATTACTCCAAGGCTGTGGCAGAAGGCCGGCGCCTGTCCGATCAGGATCCTACCAGCTATTTCGTGGACGATGAGAAATCCATCAACCTGTTCCTGGGCTATGCAGTAGCAGCCCGCCGGCTGAAAAAACAGCTGGATGAAATGGGTATCAAAGTGGATGCAGAACATCCCCTGATTGTGTACATCCCGGCCGGTGTGGGCGGTGCTCCCGGCGGCGTATCCTATGGCCTGAAACGGATTTTCAAAGATAACGTCCATGTGTTCTTTACGGAACCGACCCTGTGTCCTTCCGTCCTGCTCGGGACGGCTACCCAGGAATTCGAAAAAGCCAATGTCCATGACTTCCATATCGATGGAATTACGGAAGCTGATGGTCTGGCCTGTGCCAGCCCCTCCGGTTTCGTAACCCGGATCATGACCAATCTGCTGTCCGGTGACTTTACGGTGGATGATTACCGGCTGTTCGACTTCCTGCGGGTTCTGAAGAAGACGGAAGATGTGGAAATCGAACCTTCCAGCTGTGCTGCTTTCATCGGGCCCTGCCGTCTGACGGTCTATGACCGGAGCAAAGAGTATTTGAAGAAGCAAAATCTGACGGATGAGAAACTGGCCAATGCGACGCAGATTGCCTGGGCTACGGGCGGCAGACTGGTACCTCCTGCCATCCGGGAAGAATACCTGAATACCTATCTGAAGAAATAAGGCAAGCAGACTGTACCTGAGGAGGGATTTCCATGAATGCATTCCCCATTATTGCGGGCCTGGTCCTGGCAGTACTGGTCCTGGTCATTTGTACCGTAAAACTGAAACTTCATCCATTCTTTGCATTGATTGCCACATCCTTTGTCTTTGCCATTGTTTCCGGCATGGGAATGGAGGCCATGCTGAAGGCTTTCGCCGACGGCATGGGTGGAACGGTGGCAGATATCGGTCTGGTCATTGCCCTGGGGACCGTAACCGGGGCCCTGCTGGAAAAATCTGGTGCGGCAGAGACCATGGCCAAGACCATCCTGAAGATTACGGGCAAGAAACATGCGGCTCTGGGTCTGGCCATTACCGGGTATTTCGTTTCCATCCCGGTGTTCTGTGATTCGGCTTTCGTACTGCTGAGCCCCATTGCCAAACGGCTTTCCCGGGATACGAAGATTTCCATGACCACCATGGCGATTTCCCTGTGCATGGGCCTGCATGCCACCCACATGTTCGTACCGCCCACTCCGGGTCCGCTGGCCGTAGCCGGCATCCTGAACGCCGACCTGGGGCAGGTCATCCTGTTTGGGGCTCTCGTATCCATCCCTGTGACGCTGGTTGCCTATCTGGCCTCCCTGTATGCCGGTAAAAAATATTACTATCTGCCCAAGAGCGTGGAAGATACACCGGAAAACCAGAACCTGCCCAGTGCCATGATGTCCTTTCTGCCCATCCTGGTACCCATCGCCCTGATGCTGCTGAAAACGGTGGGCAGCATGGTGAAACTGGAAGGGATGGCTGCCATGATTTTGAACATCGTGGGGACTCCGGCTGTAGCTCTTCTGATCGGCCTGCTGATTGCAGCGGTGGGCTATCACAACATCTTCCCGGAAGATACCAAGGCCTGGGGCTTTGATGGGGTCATTGCTGACGCTATGAGAACGGCTGGACAGATTGTCCTGATCGTTGGTGCCGGCGGTGCCTTCTCCGGGGTGTTAAAAGCATCCCCGCTGCGGGATATCCTGACGGCCAGCATGAGCGGCGTTTCCATCGGCATCCTGGCACCCTTCCTGATTGGGTTCCTATTCCGGACCTGCGTGGGTTCTGCCACTATCGCGATGGTTACCGCAGCCACCATGATCACTCCGCTGATCGATGTGCTGGGTTTCGGTTCTCCCATGGGCCGTATCATTGCCATGCTGGCCTGCGCTGCCGGCGGTATGATGGTCTTCCACGGCAACGATGACTTCTTCTGGGTAACGGCAACCACTTCCGATATGGATACGTCCATTGCCTATAAGACCCTGCCCATCATCAGTGTGCTGCAGTCCATGACGGCACTGGTGACGGTATTCATCCTGAGCATGGTCCTGCTCTGAATCCAGACAATCAAAAAGCCTGCTGTCAAGATTGACGGCAGGCTTTTTTCTGTTAAAAGGATGGTGGGTTGACAGCGAAAATCACCCGGACCAGTTTTTGGGAAGTATTGGTCCATTGGTGAGGATGGCGGGGCAGGATCCGGATGCTGTCCCCTTCGTTCAGTTCATAGGTATGATCATCTACGGTAATCCGGACGGAACCTTCCATCACATAAGCTGTTTCTTCCCCCTCGTGACCACGGGGAGCCTTGGTGGTTGAGGTGCCGGTAGGGATTTCCATCAAAATGAATTCGATGGAACTTTCCGTATCCGGAGTCAGCAACTTATAGGTGACTTCCGTTCCCCAGTGTCCGATGATCCGATGTTTTCCTTTCCGGACAATCTGATCTTCTGCCGAAGGCTCCTGGGGTTTGAAAAATTTGTAGAGAGGAACATCCAATGCTTCTGCAATGTTCTTCAACGAATTGATGGAGGGATTGACGATGTTGTTTTCAATCTGGCTGAGCATGGAAGCAGAAATTTCTGCCCGGGTGGCCAGTTCCCGTAAACTCATTTTGGCAGCTTTCCGGTATTCCTGGATCCGGCCTCCAATATCCATGTCTTCCATAGGGTGTACTCCTTTGCTGAGTGATTCTAGTCCCTTTATTGTACCATAGAACGGGGAAAGAAGCAGATTGGAAACGGAAAATACACAGAGGTATATTCGGCGATATATCCCGAGAGTGGCCTATATGCTGGTTTCAGACTGCTCCAGTATGCGGTGCTCCTTTCCTTCTCGTGGCTCGTGACTCATAGCTCACGGCTCATGGCCCTTGCAGGGAATCTTACCGACAAGCAACGTACCGTCCGACTTACGCAAAAACGGGACCACCGCATTGAGCGATGGTCCCGTTTTCCTCACTTTTTCACTGCCATGCGCAGCCGTTCGATGCTCTGGGTCAGGTTCTCCAAGGTATCTAATTCAATATGGATGACTCTCACAAGCAGATTTGAAATGATTTGCCAATTTACAAAGTGGCTCTCAAGAGGAAAATGGGTGGCTCTCTATTATCGTTAAATTCACGACTGAGATTGGCTGTTTTAATGCGGCCAGGATTGGCGTTTTTAACCCGACTCTAATAGCAGGAAATCATTGGGAGCTATGCCTTACAGGTTATAGGTTATATCAATGTCGCATATATTTTGAAAATTCAGTGCCAACAGGATATCATGAAATCAAACCTCATGGGGAAGCGGAAAAAACAATGGAAGAGAGGGGGAAATAAAAATGGCGACTGGGACCCAAAAAGTACAGCCGAAAAAAGAGATTCCGTTATACGTCAGAATCTTCATTGCACTCGGTATCGGGATTGCTTTTGGCTACGTATTGAATATGATGGGTGGCACACACAATCCGGTCATTAACAGTTACATTCTACCGTTCCTGCAATTCTTGGGAGACTTTTTCATTAAGTTGATCAAGATGGTTATCGTACCATTGGTATTCTTCTGTATTGTTGATGCAGCATTATCTCTTGGTGATATCAATAAACTGAGAAGCATTGGTGTAACTACGATTATTTGGTTTTTGGCTACAGGGATGATTTCGGCAATGATCGGCCTTTTCTGGGTAAACTTGATCCAACCAGGGAAAGGCTTGCAACTGGGAACCGTAACAGGTGGTGTGAAGGCTAAAGAATTGCCTGGTATGTATCAGACGATTTTGGATTTCATTCCAGACAATCCATTTGCTTCGTTGTCAACTGGATCTATGATGCAGATTATAGTATTTTCCTTGTTCATCGGTTTTGCAATCATTTCACTGGGCAAAAAAGCAGAACCTCTGGGGAAAATCTTCAATATGTTGTCGATGGCAATGTTCAAAATCGTAGATTACGTCATTGCGATTATTCCGGTAGGGGTATTTGGTCTGATGGCGACTACGATGACCAAATATGGGACAGCTATCTTTGGACCGGTATTGAAGTTCATTTTAACTGACTATCTGGCCTGTCTGACGACTACGTTCGGCGTCTACACATTACTGCTGGCTTTTGTGGCACGGGTGAATGTGATTACGTTCTGGAAGAAAGCCTTTTCCAGCTGGTTGGTTGCATTCAGTACTTGTACCTCCAGCGCTGCATTACCGGTATCGATGGATATCGCACCTAACAAAATGGGGGCTCCCAAAGATATTTCCAGTTTCATCTTACCCTTGGGTTGTACAGCCCAGATGAACGGAACTTGCGCTTATTTTGCAGTCGTCATTTTGTTCGCGGCACAGCTGTACGGGGTTGATTTGAGCCTCACCCAGCAAGTTTTACTCTGTGTACAGGCAACCTTTTTGAGTGTAGGTTGTGCAGCAACTCCGCAAATTGGCCTGGTCATCAGCTTAACGCTCATGACGCAGATGGGGCTTCCATTAGATGGCTACTCTTTGGTAGCAGGGATTTATCGAATTGTTGATCAAATCCATACCGCAACCAACTCGGTGGGGGATCTTGTGGCAACCTTATGTATTTCCAATATGCAACATGAACTTGATCATCAGAAATTTGATGACTTGTCATTGATTGGACAGAGTGCTCCACAAGACGATGAAGTAGTTTGATTCTATCTTTTAACCATAGAAGATGTCGAGGGCAGGTGATATGTGAAAAAATACTGTTGTACGATTCAGCGGCATGTACTTTTGGTTTTGAATGATTCAAGAAAAAAGGAGAGATGAATTATGGCAGACAACAGAGTTATCGAATGTATGGAAAGAGCACAATATATCCTGGGCAACCTGATGGCGGTTAAACCGGGTGAAGAAGTCCTGATTGTTGTGGATCCTCAGACTGATGAACGGATGACCCAGGCTATGGCTGCTGCTGCCTTGAACTGCGGAGCAGAATATGGTGTATACATGATGCCGATCCGTGGTAAAGACAAGGCTACGATTTTCCCGAAATCTCTTGAACTGGGTATGGATGCCTGCGATGTATTTGTAGGTATGACCACGGCCTCCGGGGCAGCAATTTATAACAACCACCTGAAAGAATTGATCACCCAAAAGAAGCTGCGTGAAGTTTCCATTTGCCTGCGGAGCATCGATAACTTTACTCGCGGCGGTGCTTTGGCCGACTATGAAGAAGTATATCGGGATGGCGAACGGCTGCAGGCAATCTGGAGAGGTAAGAAGACCGCTCATGTAACGACTCCTGCCGGTACGGACCTGTATATGGAAATGAATCAGATGGAACCGATCATTGAATGCGGTATTGCACGGAACCCGGGTGATGCCATGGCCTGGTCCGATGGCGAAGTTTCCCTGGGACCTGTTATCGGTACGACTCATGGTAAATTGGTCATCGATGGGCCTATCTGCTACTATGGATGCCCCAATACGCCGGTTGAGCTGCGTATCGAAGGTGGCCGTATCGTAGAAGTAGTTGGCGGTGATCCCAAGATTTGCAAAGAAATCAGACGGCAGATTGCTGAAGTCAAAGACAGTGACAACATTGCAGAAATCGGGCTGGGCCTGAACCCGGCATGCATGTTCAACGGTGACTTTGAAGAAGAAAAGAAAGCACGTGGGACCTGCCATATTGCAATGGGCAATGGCTTCTATTATGGCCAACCGGCTAGAAGCACTGTTCACATCGACATGGTGCAATACAATCCGACGGTAATCTTTGATGAAGGTGAACCTACTGAAACCCTGATTGTAAAAGATGGGAAAGTTGTTTGCCTGGGCGATAAATAAAGAGTAATCAGTGTCCAAGGGTTCGTCTATAGATAAAATAAATGCCCAGTGTTTGATGGTAACGGCTTTTATTGATATCGATAGATGAACCCTTTCCTTACAGGATCAATAAAGGAGGATTAAACCATGGAAAAGGATAGATTAGTAAAAATTGCATTGGGTCAGTTCACTTCAGTACAAGGAGATACTACCAAAAATTTACAGAAAATTCTAGATATGACAGACAAGGCAGCTGCTCAAAATGCAGATTTGATTGTATTCCCTGAATTGGCTTATTCCGGATACTTCTGCAACTCTCTGCAGATGCAAGAATTGGCAGAACCCCAAGATGGTCCTTTTGTGCAGACTTTATGTAAAAAAGCAAAGGAAAAGAAAATCCATATTATTGCTGGTTATCCGGAATCCTGCGGAATCCCTGGGAGAATTTATAATTCTGCAATCTTTATTGATGATGGTGGGAAGGTCATTGAAAATATGCGTAAGGTTTATGCCTGGGGAACTGAAAAATTAAAGTTCCGTGAGGGAAATCGGTATCCGGTTGTTAACACAAAATTTGGCAAAGTCGGGATGCTTATTTGTTATGATGTAGAATATCCCGAACCTGCAAGAATCGAAGCATTGAAAGGTGCTGAAATCATTGTGGATTGCAGCGTTTGGAGTATCGACCCTGCAGAACATAGATGGCATGTAGATTTACAAGCAAACGCGTTGTTCAATCTCCTGTTTACTGTTGGCTGTAACACGGTAGGAGATAATGTATGTGGCAGTTCCATGATCGTTGGACCTGATGGGGAAGAAAGAGTAGTAGCATCTCGGACAGAAGAAGAATTGCTGATCCATGAAATTAATCTGAACGAAATCATTGAAATTCGGAGTCGGATTCCTTATATGAATGATTTTAAAGAATCCACTTTTTCGATGGACGCGATAAATAAATACTGAAGACAATAAATTCACAAAAGCAGTACGAGAGGAGGGAACTAGATATGGATGCAGACGTAAAAAAAGATACAGGTTCTCTTTATGAAGAGGGCGCTCTTAAAGTAAGAAAATTAACTCCGTTGCAAGTTATTTTTACAGTTGTTGGATGTGGCGTTGGATCAGGTTGTTTGGGAACAGCTTATGGGGCAAGGTATGCCGGATTTCCTGTGATTGCATTTTGGCTGATTGTTTCTGGGATTACGACTTTGTTTTCGATGTACTATGTTGCAGAAACGGCCTTACGGACAAAACGAATGATGCAATTACCTGGGCTGGCAGAGAGATATGTAGGACCGATAGGAAAGATCTTAATTTTTCTGGCTGTAACTTTAAACTCTTTCAGTTGCTTGATCGCTTACTTTAACGGCAGTGGAAGTATCCTGAACAAGCTGCTGGGTGTTCCGGATTGGGTCGGGACCATGATGTTCCTGATTCCTGGTATGTTGGTTGTTTATTTCGGTTTGAAGGCTGTTGGAATGGCAGGAGAATATCTTTGAGCTGACCCCCAATTGTTAGACCAAAAATCTAACAATTGGGGGTCAGTTTTTTATGGCAAAACACAACTATGAATTTAAGAAAAAAATAGTACTGGAATACTTGAACAGTGACGAAGGGTGTATTTCTATTTCACGTAAATATGGGATGGCAAGTAGCAGCCAGCTGCTAAAGTGGGTTGCTGCTTACAAGGCATTTGGTGATAATGGACTGAAGAGATCCCGCTCTCAAAAAATATACTCTTTCAAAGAAAAACTTTCTGTGGTAGAGTCTTACTTAACAAACGAAATCTCGTATCAGGAATTGGCAATTCAAGTAGGAATCAATAATCCATCCATGATTTCCAGATGGGTCAATGAATTTAAAATTGCGGGGCCGGAAGCGTTACGGCCACATAAAAAAGGCAGGAAGAGAACTTTGAACAAATCTCAAACCAAAAAAACAGATCCCCAGGTTCAGCAGCCGATGGTCGACATCAGTGTGGAACATGTCCAGGAGTTAGAGGATGAACTCCTTAAACTCCGTATAGAGAATGCTTTTTTAAAAGAACTGAGGAGACTGCGTTTAGAGGACGAAGCAAAAATGAGAGAGTTGCGAAAATCATCTCCAGTCTCCGAAGATCATTCAAATTGAAAGACCTTCTCTCCTATACTCAAATGCCTAAAGCGACCTATATGTACTGGCAGAAACGGTTTGACCGCGTGAATCCAGACCAGGAAGTAGAGGACAAAATACAGGAAATCCGCAGCCAGCATAAAGATTATGGATATCGGCGCATGACCGGTGAGCTGAAGAATCAAGGGCTTTGCGTGAACAAGAAGAAAGTTCAACGTATCATGCAGGAACTGAGCCTTCAGGTAACATCCTTTACCCGGAAAAGCCGTAAATACAGCTCCTATAAGGGTAAGGTAGGAACCATTGCTCCCAATAGAATACATCGTCGTTTTGAGACGAATATCCCACATCAGAAGATTACAACCGACACTTCAGAATTCAAATACTATGAAGTAGATCCACAGGGACATCTGACCCTGCACAAGCTTTATCTGGATCCTTTCCTGGACATGTTCAATGATGAAATCATCAGCTATGGAATAGCAAAACGTCCTTCGGCTGAAAGCATACTGGAAGCTCAAGCTGAAGCAATCGAAATTACTGCTGATTGTCCGTATCGAAGAACGTTTCACTCCGATCAGGGTTGGGCATACCAAATGAAGGCCTATGCCAGGAATCTAAAAAAAGGACGAATTTTTCAAAGCATGTCTCGAAAGGGCAACTGTCATGATAACGCTGTAATGGAGAATTTCTTCGGCTTAATGAAGCAGGAAATGTATTATGGAGTAATCTACTACAGCTACGAAGAACTAAAAAACGCTATCGAACGATACATTAAATACTATAACGAGCAAAGGATCAAGGAAAAACTATGCTGGAAAAGTCCTGTTCAATATAGGCTTTCCTTGCAGGCAGCATAAAAAAGTAACGAGACAGTAAAAACCATCTCGTTACTAAGGTCTAACTTTTTGGGGTCACATCAAAAAGAGCCTTGCCTTTATTTTTTTTGTTATATTGCAAATGAAAAGAGCTGGGAGTATAGGAAAGGCCGGTCCGACGTCGATTTCCCCAGCTTTCGCAAATGATCTGGATTTTCATGTGAATGTCAACCAAAAAGTGAGCCACTTGCTCACGAATTTTTGAGCCACTCATGCTCATGAAAAAGTGAGCCACCTGCTCACGAATTTTTGAGCCACTTAAGCATTCGTCATCTTCTGTTTGCTGCTGTGCAAACGGTAAGACTGTCCATTCATATTTAAAACACTGGAGTGGTAGGTGAGCCGGTCGACCAATGCGGCAACCAGCGTCTCGCTGGCAAACATCTCCGTCCATTTGGAAAACTCCAGGTTTGTCGTAATCACTGTACTGGCTCTTTCACTCCTTTCGGCAATCACTTTGAACAACATTTCAGATTCTTCCTGGTTGAATCTTGCATAACTTAATTCATCTATGAGCAGCAGGTCTGCTCCGCTCAAAGTTTTTTCCATCTTGCGCAACTGGTAATCATCATGGGCTTCACATAGCTCAGTTGCCAGCGTTGTGGCATTGCAGAAAATGACCTTCCAGCCCAGCAGACAGGCTTTCACTCCAAGGGCTGTCATCAGATGTGTTTTCCCCGTCCCCGGATTACCGATCATCACCAGGTTCTCATGCCTCTTTATGAAATCGCAGCTTGCCAGCTGCTTCACATATTCAGGCCGAACATGTTCCAGCCTTGTGAGATCAAACTCTTCCAGGGTCTTGAGCATGGGAAAGTGCGCTCTCTTCAGCCTGCGTTGCTGCTGTTTTTCCTGACGGGATGCATATTCCCGCTTCATCAACCCGAGCACGAATTCTTCCAGGCTTTGTCCGGGGCGGAATTTTTCCGCTGGTTCACCGACGTCTTTGAAAGTGGGAAGTTTAAGCTGTTTCGCATAGAAACGGAGTGCTTCCTTTACACCTGCGTCCTGCACATAGTGCCTCCTTCCTGTAAAAGCTGGTCATACATTGAAAGATCTGTCTGCTGCACTTTTACCGGGTCGGTAAGGATATGCGCTTTCCTGTCGGAAACCATAAATTGCTCTTTGTGCTCCCAAAAAGCGTTCTCTCCGTCGGCAGCACATAGCCGCAGAATCTCAACCAGCTGTTCGCTGCTGAATGCATTGGTCTCCAGGAACTGTAGCAGGGCAGCACTGAGGTTCTGCCGTACCGGTTTTGCTTCCAGGATGCTGCGCGGCTTGTATTCCAGCAACGGCAGATAATGCGCAAGTTTCAGAATCTGCTGGTTTTGCCCATAGTTTCTGGCGTGTTCAGCAATCAGTTCCCCCTTGGCAAAGATCCGAATCTGTTCAGCATAGGCTCGCACCGTGACCTCCTGTCCCACATATTTCACGGGCACAGAATAATCGTTAGCGACGAATCGGACAACAGAAAAGGGTGTTACTCGGCAGACTGCTGCTCTGCTTGCATCAAAAGGGCTGCCCGGCAGTGGGCAGAGACGTTTCTGGTCTTCCAGGAGCAGATCCTTTACAGGGTTCTCCCGTCCAGGGATTTTATGCGTATTCGCATACACCTTGCATTTATCCAGCAGGAGTCTGTTCAATTCGTCCAGCGCATCTACTCTGGGTACAGGGACAAAGACATTCCGGCGGACCCAGCCTACGAGATTCTCCACCAGTCCTTTTTCATTTCCACTCCGGACATTGCAGAAAACGGTATGGAAGCAATAATGGGCTGCAAATGCTTCATACTTTTCCTGGGCAATGGCTTCTTTGCCACCTTTTTCCTTAACGGCTACCCGGTCATTGTCAAAAATGACCTTAGCAGGGACGCCCCCAAAGAATTCCAGAGCTTTTCTCAATGCTTCAAGTAAAGCTTCCGTATTCTTCCTGCGGAAACAGACCACGAAAGGAGCACAGCTGTAGCAAAGGCGGGCACAAAAGAAATTGACTTTAGTACGCACTCCTTTGAGGTAAACCACAGCTTCACCCCAATCAATCTGCATCGCATCACCTGGAAGGTGAGCCAAAGGGACGAAGGCTTCCTGAAGATTGCCACGTAACAGATGAACGCAGCGCCGGACTGTGCTTGCACCTCCTGTAAATCCAGTTTCTTCTACCAGGCGGTCATAAATCCGCTTGGCTGTGTGGTGCTGCTTCTTATTGGGTTCTTTCGCATCTTCATCCAGACAGCTCTGGATGAATCGAGTCACCTCCTCTGTAATCACTGCAGATGTCCGATGATATTCGCAGCGGATGCCCGGGAGTGCATTTCCTTTGCAATACTTGGCCACAGTATTACGGGAGATATGCATTTCTCTGGCAATCTGGCGGATAGATTTTCCATCGCGAATGTACATCTGGCGAATTTGACCATAATCTTTCATAGTGATGACCATCCTAACATCAATCCCCTTAGAATCAAATTACTGACTCTAGTATAGGGGAACTTGTTTCAGAGTGGCTCACTTTTTCATGAGCATTTAGATCTTAAATGGCTCACTTTTATATTAGCATTCACATTTTCATTGGATACGGGAAGGCAGAAGCTAAAATATAGCAAAAAAGCATCAAACATTTATCGTTTTCGTGCAAAAACAGCCAAAAACATTTTTCAGTTTGTGTAAGCGCAACAAAAGAGGGGATAAAGTTGCTGTTTCGGAGAGAGGTTTATGAAAAATTCCTGTACTGGAAAAAGGCATTTGGTTCTTCGGCAGTATTGCCGGAAGGCACCCGCAGTATTGGAAAAAACACTGTCATCAAAAATCCATAGTGAAGTTTCATGTTAAAATGGCTTTGCGAGACACCATCAATAAAGGAGCAATCATTATGGATTTTTATCCATAGTAAAAAAATTAAGGACGTACGTACTACACCCGGACAGGAACAGCCCCTTGTTCCTTTTGCTGGAGAAGTGGATAATAAAGAAAAGAGTAAGGAGGTATGGGTATGGAACTTTTCGAGTTGCTGGCGGCTCGTCGGAGTGTACGGCAGTATACGGAAGAACCGGTCAGCCGGAAGGCGTTGGAAAAAATCGTGGCGGCAGGGCTGATGGCACCCAGCAGCAAAAACCTGCACAGTACGGAACTGCTGGTGGTGGAGGACCGGTCTGTGGTAAAGGCCATGGCCCGGTGCAAGCCCCATTTTGCCCAGATGCTGGAGCAGGCCCCGGCCGCCATTGTGGTCATGGGGCGGCTGGATTCCCATGCCTGGGTGGAAGATGCTTCGGCAACGCTCATGGCGATGATGCTCCAGGCAACGGAACTGGGGCTGGGAAGCTGCTGGGTCCAGGTGCGGCACATGACAGCGGAAAAAAAGGGAGCCGACGGGCAGTGCCTCTCGTCCCATCAGTATCTGGCGGAACTGCTGGAACTGCCGGAAGGGGTGGAAGTGGAAGCCATCCTGGCCCTGGGCCATGGGGTCAAAAAACAGCGCCCCCGGACGCTGGAGGAAGCTCGTCCGGAACGGGTCCACTGGGGAAAGTTTTGAAGGGGCTGCGTCTGTAGCTACCACCATGCTGCGCATGGTCCCCCGCCCTTGAAATCTGTAGCTCCCCCTGCGGGGAGAACCCACCACCATGCTGACGCATGGTCCCCCGCCCTTGAAATCTGTAGCTCCCCCTGCGGGGGAGAACCCACCACCATGCTGACGCATGGTCCCCCGCCCTTGAAATCTGTAGCTCCCCCTGCGTGGGAGAACCCACCACCATGCTGCGCATGGTCCCCCGCCCTTAAAAAGGGCGGATATTGGGAAAATATAAAATCATAGGTTCATGAAAACGAGAAAGGACTTTCGATTCTTGCGAATGGAAAGTCCTTTTTTGTTATGGTGCAGTCGGAAGGGTCGGTTTGGTGTCTATTTCCCCAGCACTTCAAAAATCACCTGTTCCAGGGCCTTCGTAGCTTTGGAATGGTACCGTCCCGGTGCCATGGCCGTGCCCAGGGCGATGGAGGTGCCGTCTTTGCCCAAGGACAGCAACTGGGCCCGATGGAAGTACTGGCGGCTGCTGGCGTAGGTAAAGGCCAGGCCCAGGCCGCTGGCCCCCAGGGAGGCGGCAAAAAATGCGGTCAGGTTTTCGTTGTAATAGGTGGGGTTCATGCCGTGGCGCAGGAAGATCCTTCTGGCTTCCCGGCCCAGGATGGTATCGTAGCCGCTGAGCAGGAATTCGTAGCAGGCTGCATCCTGGATGTTGATGTACTGGGACAGCTGGGAGGGATGCACCCCGGCCTGTCCCTGATGGACGCACTCCATCACAGGATGATTGGGGCTGGTGATCAGGCAGATTTCGTCATTCATCAAAAAGCGGGCCTGGATGCGGCTGCGTTTTTCCGGCATGACCAGCAGGGCCAGGTCAATCTTTCCCGTGAGCAGCAGCTGTTCCAGGGCCAGGGAGTTCTCTTCCACAATCTGGACCCGGATCCCCGGGTATTTTTTCTGGAAAGCCTGGAGCACTGGAGGCAGCAGGAAGGAGCCCCGGAAGGAGCTGATGCCCAGGATCACGTGGCCACCTTTCAAATTGCCGATATCCTGGATCTCATCTTTGGCCCGGTGAAATTCGGAAAGGGTATCCTGGGCGAAGCGGATCATCCGTTTTCCCGGTTCGGTGGGACGGATGCCGCTGGAGGTGCGGATGAACAGTTTGTATCCCAGCTGGGATTCCGTGTTGCTGAGGAATTGGGACAGGCTGGACTGGGCCATGAACAGCCTTTCGGCAGCCCGGGAAATGCTTTTTTCTTCGGCCAGGGCCAGTAAATATTGAAGTTCTCGAAGATCCATTGTGCTTTCTCCTTTGCCATCGGTTTATCCGATATAACATATCGCATTTTATCGTCTTCTGCAATAGGAAATGGAGCGGTACACTAAAAGCAAATTTATTCAGAATACTTTCATAACAAGGAGGAGCACTATGAGCAGAGTTTCCCTGAAGGGTATTTGTGATATGCATGTACACACCAATCCGGATCTGCGGCTGCGGGCCTACAACGATCTGGAACTGGCAGATGCGGCGGTACGGGTGGGGGCCCGGGCCATTGTGATCAAATCCCACCTGGGCTTTACGGTGAACCGGGCGAATATCGCCAATGCCTATGTGAAAAAGGTCTATGGGGATAAGACCAACTTCACCATGTACGGTGGGGTGGTCATGAACAAAGTCATCGGCGGGGTGAATCCGGAAGCCGTGGAAAAAGGCCTGAAACTGGGAGCCAAGGTCATCTGGCTGCCCACCCAGTCTGCCCGGCGGCATCTGGAGAAGATGGGCAAGGACCCGGATGACGGGATCCAGCTGGTACGGGACGGGAAGGTAATCCCGGAACTGGAAAGTGTGTTCCGGCTGATCCGGGACCATCACGCGGTCCTGGCCACGGCCCATGTTTCTCCGGAGGAAGCGTTTGTGGTGGTGGAAGCGGCCCGGAAGGCCGGCGTGGAAAAAATCGTGATCACCCATCCGGAATGGTGGGTGTGCGGCTATACCCTGGAAGACCAGATGCGACTGGTGAAGGATTATGACGTGATCCTGGAACGGTGCTACGCCCAGAATATGGGGAAGGGCAAGAAGTACCACATGAACCTGCGGGAAAATGCGGAACTGATCCAGGCTGTGGGCTACCAGCATGTGATGGTGGATACGGACGGGGGCCAGACGGAAAATCCCGACTGGGAAACGGAAATCTATGAATACATGCACTACCTGGTGGAATACGGCATTCCGGAAGAACAGGTCTATTACATGACCAAAACCATCCCTTATCGGCTGCTGGATATTCCAGATGAACCGGTGGGCGCCTGTAACGCATAAAGAATCAGGGGGAGGAAACGAAAATGTTGAGCGCTGCGATTATCCTGGCCATTGCCATTGCCATTTACCTGGGGTATAAAACCAGTCTGAATACCGGGCTGTTCTGTATCGTTTTTGCGTACCTGATCGGGTGCCTTGTCATGGGTCTGAAGCCGAAAGCGGTGATCGGTTTCTGGCCCATCAGCACCATGTTCGTGATCCTGTCTGTTTCTCTGTTCTACAATGTGGCAGCCATCAACGGGACACTGGAAAAAATGTCCGGTTCCCTGCTGTATTCCTGCCGGAAATTCCCGGGGATGCTGCCCTATGCGCTCTTCGGCGTAGCTGTGATCCTGTCTGTGATGGGGGCAACCTATTTTACGGTACTGGCTTTCCTGGCACCCATCACCCTGCTGATTTGCGATGAATCCCGGATGGACAAACTGACCGGAGCTGTGGCCATCAACTGCGGGGCCCTGTGTGGAGGGAACTTCCCCACTTCCAATCTGGGAGTGATTTTCCGGGGCCTTTCTGATACGGCCTATGAGTCTCTGAAACTGACGGCTCCCATGGATTCCTTTGCCATGGAAATGGAAATCTTCCTGCTGTCCCTGGTGTTTTCTCTGGCGCTGATCACCGTATTCCGTTATGGGATCAAAGCCAATCGGAACATTGGTAAAGGTGTCACCTTCAAGCAGCCGGAACCGTTCACGCCGGTACAGAAACAGACCCTGACCCTGATGCTGGTGATGATGGTGGTGGTGTTGATTTTCCCGCTGCTGAAGATTTTCGTGCCGGGGAATCCCACCATTTCCTATCTGGCCGGTAAGGTGGATGTGGGGCTGGTGGCCATCATCTTTGCGGTGATTGCATTGCTGCTGAAACTGGCTCCCCAGAAGGAAGCCATTGCCAGGATTCCCTGGAACACCATTGTGATGATTGCCGGGGCCGGGATGCTGATTTCCGTAGCCGTAAAAGCCGGGACCATCAAGATGCTCAGCACCTGGGTGGGGGCCAATGTGCCCACGCTGCTGATCCCTCTGGCGTTCTCCATCATTGCGGCCATCATGAGCTTCTTCAGTTCTACCACCGGGGTGGTGGCGCCTGCGTTATTCCCGCTGATTCCGGGGCTGGCGGAAAGTACAGGGCTTTCTGCCGGGGCGCTGTTCGCCTGCACGGTGCTGGGTGCACAATCCAGTGCCATCAGCCCGTTCTCTTCCGGCGGTTCTCTGATTCTGGGATCCACGCCCAAAGAAGAAGACCGGACCACCCTGTTCAACAAACTGCTGCTTCGGGCTGTACCGGTGAGTGTGCTGGCCTGTGCAGCGTACAATTTCCTGGTTGCCTTTGTAATGTAAGGGAAAAGGGAATCATCTGTAGCTCCCCCTGGGGGAGAACCCACCACCATATTGACGCATGGTCCCTATATCCGCCCTTGAAAAGGGCGGATATAGGGAATGTTATTTGTGGACGAATTCTCTTTCTTTTTGACGATTTTCTGATGAGCTCATGGTACAATATTACTACCTTGTAAACAAATTTGAGGGAGCATCGCTCCACCGGGGAAAGAGGGGGATACCATGTCCATCGTTTTTATGAACAATGTGCTGACCATCAAGGCGGACGCCATCTGTACGGCGGCGCTGGCTGCAGTGATGCTGCTGATCGGGTACTGGGTGAAGAACCGGATCGGAGCCCTGCAGAAATACTGCATCCCAGCACCGGTGGTGGGAGGCTTCCTGTTCATGTTCATCACGTTCATCGGACATCAGACCGGGGCTTTCGGGTTTAAATTCGATACCTATTATCAGAATCCGTTCATGCTGGCTTTCTTTACCACGGTAGGCCTGGGGGCTTCTCTTTCCCTGCTGAAAAAGGGCGGCGGGTTGCTGATCATCTACTGGCTGACATCAGGGATCATTTCTTTCTTCCAGAATGTGATCGGCATCGCCATCAGCAAGGTCACCGGACTGGCGGAACCCTATGCCCTCCTGGCCAGTGCCATTTCCATGATCGGGGGCCACGGGGCTGCCGGGGCCTATGGCAAGACCTTTGTGGAAATGGGGTATCCGGCCGGCATGGAAGTGGGGGCGGCTGCGGCCACCTTTGGCCTGATTTCGGCCGTGCTGCTGGGTGGACCTCTGGGCCGGCTGCTCATTGAAAAGTACCATCTGAAACCGGATCCTTCGGAAGACTTCGATACGGATGTGGAAAACGTGAATGCGGCCAGCGGAGAAAAACTGTCAGGGCTGGACATCATCAGGAACGTAACTGCCATTCTGGTGTGCATGGCACTGGGAACGGTGATTTCCGGCTGGATCGGAAAACTGATCCACATGAGTTTCCCTACGTATGTAGGGGCAATGTTCCTGGCCGTGCTGTGGCGGAACATGAATGAAAAGGGCCATTTCTACAATTTCAGTTTCTCTCTGGTGGATTCCATCGGCGATGTGATGCTGAACCTGTACCTGGCCATTGCACTGATGACCCTGCGGTTGTGGGAACTGTCGGGTCTTTTGGGCGGCGTGGTCCTGGTTGTGGCAGCCCAGGTGGTGTTCATGGCTCTGGCCTGCTATTTTGTGGTGTTCCGGGTGCTGGGCAGCAATTACGATGCGGCAGTGATGTGTGCCGGTCTGTGCGGACACGGACTGGGAGCGACGCCTTCTGCCATCGTCAATATGACGGCCATCAAGGACCAGTACGGTATGAGCCGGAAGGCTTTCATGATCGTACCCATTGTGGGGGCGTTCCTGGTGGATGTGATCTACCAGCCCCAGACCATTGCTTTCATCAAGTTCTTTGTAAAAGCCGTGAAATAAACAGAGAAAAGGCGCTGTGAAAAAATCATCCACAGCGCCTTCATTTCGCTAGCGTCAGCTGGCTTCCATCGGCTAGTGACTAGAGACTAGTGACTAGTGACGGGGTGTGAAAAAGCATTTTTTCACACCCCCTTTTTTGCTGCCGGAAAAGCCCTTACGCTTCCTCGATCAGGGCCTGGATCAGCATCCCGCTTTTCCGGAAGCTGTCCAGATCCAGGTTTTCTTCGGTGGTATGGTTCCTGGTATAGCCGGTGGCAACGCCGATGGCGGGCAGGCCTTTGGCGTTGTAGATGTTGGCGTCCATGCCGCCCCCGCCCTGCTCGATCCGGGGCTGGATACCCAGGTCCTTCAGGGCCCGGATGGCGGTCTGGAGTACGGGAGCACTTTCGTCGATCAGGAAGGGGGCGAAGGACATATCGACCCGGGTGATCACGTGGGCACCGGTGCCTTCGGCGGCTCTGCGGCAGTGATCCTGGAAGTAGTCGATGTAGCGCTGCAGCTTTTCCCTGCTCCGGCTGCGGCTTTCTCCTTTGGCCCAGGCTCTGGCGCAGACCACATTGGTGGCATCGTTGTCAGTGCCCAGCCGGGGAAAGTTGGAAACAGTCTCTTCGTCCAGGCGGCCGTCCCGGAGGGTATCCAGGATGTGGCACAGGATGTGGGCGGCGTTGATGCCCTTTTCCGGTTCATTGCCTGCATGGGCGGCCCTGCCTTCCACTTCCACCTGGAGCTTGGCCCGGCCGGGCGCTCCGTTGACCAGCCGGCCGATGGTACCCGGACTGTCGATGACAAAGCAGAAGGGGCTCTGGAACTGGCTCAGATCCAAGGCACGGCCACCCCACAGGTTGGCTTCTTCGCCCACGGTAAAGGCGATTTCCAGGCGGGGATGGGGCTTTTCAGAAGCCAGGACCCGGCGCACGCCATCCAAAATGGCACACAGACCGCTGACGTCATCGGCAGCCAGGATGGTGCTGCCATCGGATACCAGTTTGCCGTCTTTTTCCCGGGGCTGGATGCCGCAGCCGTTGGCCACCCGGTCCATATGGCTGCAGAACAGGACGGAGCCTTCCCGGGTCCCTTCCTTTATGGCAATCAGGTTGCCGGTGTTTCCACCGAAGGTGGAACCGGCCTGATCTTCCAGGACGCCGAAGCCCAGGTCGGTGAGTTTCTTTTTCAGTACATCGGCAATGGCCCGTTCCCTGCCGGAGGCGGAGTCGATCTCCACCAGCTGTTTGAATTCATCGATGAGTTCCAAGATAAGACACCCCCGTTTTTTCTTCATTATAGGAAGGTGGTGACGGGGAAGTCAAGAAAGGATATAATGAAATCAACTGAACTGAAGGAGCTGATCGGATGACAGTGCAATGGAATGGAACAGAATATCCCTATGGGTCCCGGCGCCGGGTGGTGTATGCCCGCAACGGGATGGTGTGTACAGGGCAGCCTCTGGCGGCCCAGGCGGGGTTGCGGATGCTGCTTGCCGGAGGCAATGCGGTGGATGCGGCCATTGCCACGGCCATTTGCCTGACGGTAGTGGAACCCAACTGCAACGGGCTGGGCAGTGATGCCTTTGCCCTGGTCTGGGCGGGGGGCAGGCTGTACGGACTGAACGGCAGCGGCTATGCGCCGACGCTCCTGACCCGGGAAAAGGTACTGGCCGCAGGCCATACGGAAATGCCCCAGCGGGGCTGGATCCCGGTGACCATCCCGGGGGCGGTTTCGGCCTGGGCGGAGCTGCACAGGCGCTTCGGCCGGCTGCCCTTTGCCAGACTGTTCGAACCGGCCATCCAGTATGCCCGGGAGGGGTATCCGGTGTCCCCCACCATCCAGAAACTGTGGAAGGCCGGGGAGGAGATTTTCACGCCTTTCAAGGGGAATCCCGCTTTTCAGGGCTGGTTCGATACCTTCCTGACCCTGGGCCATGCTCCTCAGGTAGGAGACATGGTGACCCTGCCGGATCATGGAAAAACCCTGGAAAAATTGGCAGAAAGCTATGGGGAATCCTTTTATCGGGGGGAACTGGCAGAAAAAATGGATGCTTTCAGCCGGGAGACCGGTGGCTTCCTGCGGAAGGAAGACATGGCAGCCTACCGGGCAGAATGGGTGCAGCCCATCCGGACGGATTACCGGGGCTATGACGTGTGGGAAATCCCGCCCAATGGCCATGGAATCACGGCCCTGATGGCCCTCAACATCATGAAGGGGTTCCAGCTGGAACGGCGGGAAACGGTGGACAGCTATCACAAACAGATCGAAGCCATGAAGCTGGCTTTCTCCGATGCCCGGCAGTATGTGGCGGATCCCCGGTATATGAAGACCAAAGTGGAAGACATGCTCAGTGATGCCTATGCAGATGTGCGGCGGAAGCTGATCGGGGAAAAGGCCATCCTGCCCACCTGCGGAAAGCCTTTCAGCGGAGGCACCGTGTACCTGTGTACGGCAGATGGAGAAGGGAATATGGTTTCCTTCATCCAGAGCAATTTCCGGGGATTCGGTTCGGGTATCGTGATTCCGGGTACGGGGATCGCCCTGAACGACCGGGGGAACAATTTCAGCCTGGATCCTGCCATGGACAACTGCCTGGCCCCGGGAAAGAAACCTTACCATACCATCATCCCCGGGTTCCTGACCAGGGACGGAAAGGCTGTGGGGCCCTTTGGTGTCATGGGCGGCTTCATGCAGCCCCAGGGCCATTTGCAGGTGATGCTGAACACCATCGACTTCCAGATGAATCCCCAGGCGGCACTGGATGCACCCCGGTGGCAGTGGATCGAAGGGAAAAAGGTGGAAGTGGAAGCCCAGGTGGCACCGGAAATCGTGGAAGGCCTGCGGGCACGGGGCCATGAAATCCTGGTGAAAACAGACCGGAGCACCTTTGGCCGGGGCCAGATCATCTGGCGGACGGAAGAGGGCGTACTGGCCGGCGCCACGGAGCCCCGGACGGACGGTACGGTGGCCGCATTCTAGAAAGGAGTCCCTGATGAAGTTCGTGATGACACAACCTCTGGCTCCGGCCGGAATGGAGATGATGGAAAAACTGGGCATCGAATGGACCGTGGGTCCTGGAGCGGACTGGGACGCCTATCCGGATGAGGTGCTGGAAAGCGCCGATGCAGTATTGATCCGCCTGGAAAAATGCCCGGAAAGTTTCATTGCTCGCTGCAAAAATCTGAAAGTACTGGGCCGCCCGGGCATGGGCTTTGAAAACGTCCCCGTGGACTACTGCACCCGCCGGGGCATCCCTGTGGTGCTGGCGCCCGGAGCCAATGCCCGCAGCGTGGCAGAGCATGCCCTGGCCCTGATCTTTGCCTGCGCCAAGGACCTGGTGGAAATGGATGGGGAGAACCGGAAGGGAAACTGGCAGGTGCGGGCCCATGGCCGGCAGATGGAATTGTGCGGCAAGAAGGTGGGCATCCTGGGCGTGGGAGGCATCGGTTCCCTGCTGGCCGGCATGTGCACGGCCCTGGGCATGGAATGCCTGGGATACAGCCACAGCCACAACCGGGCCAGGGTGGAAGCAGCCGGGTGCCGGTATGTGGACAGTCTGGAAGAAATCCTGAAGGAAAGTGACTTCGTTTCCCTCCATATGCCGCTTCTGCCGGAAACATACCACTGCATTGGAGCCCGGGAACTGGGACTGATGAAGCAAAGTGCATTCCTCATCAATACAGCCCGGGGCGCCGTGGTGGATGAACAGGCCCTGGCAGATGCGGTGAACCAGGGCGTCATCGCCGGGGCCGGAGTGGATGTGTACAGTACGGAACCGGCCCGGAGGGACAATCCGGTGTTTACGGCCCCCGGGATCATCTGCACGCCCCACAGTGCGGCGCTGACCCCGGAATCCTGGGCCAGGATGAGCTGCGGCGCAGTGGAAGGGTGCTACGCCGTGTGCCGGGGCGAAAAATGGCAGGGTGTGGCGAACCCGGAGGTGTACGAAACCTTGTAAAAGTCTCCCGTCGATGGAAGAGGCTTGCAGAACTGAAAACGGCCGCCCCGGAGGGGGCGTCCCTACGCATATCACAATGGGGGTGGGAAATTTTTCCCACCCCCATTGACACATTCCAGATAATTTAGTACACTAGCGGAGTAAAGTATTAAATCACAACTGAACGGTCCGGCTTTTGCAAGGCGGACCGTTTCACATTCTGAGGGGGAATGGCTTATGACAAAAGCAGTGGCAATCCTGGGGAGCAGTGGCGGGAACCTGTACAATCTGGGCGGGAAGGATCCGGAATCTCTATTGGGCGAAATGGTCCGTCAGGTCAAGGCGGCGGGCATCCGGGTCGCCGCCATCCAGTTCATCGCGGCGGAGGCGTCCATGGATACGGCGAAACCGGATACCCGGGCAGCCCTGTGGACCTGGGACGGCACAAAGCCCCAGGTGATCTTCCGTGGCACCCTGGAAGAAGTGAACCGGGAGGCGGTGCTCCAGGACGAAACCATTGCCGGTCTTATCGATGAGGATAAAGTGGACGGCCTGATCCTGGCCAGCTGCGATCCCAAGGGGGCCAATGCCCGGGCCATGGAGGCCGCGGCGGACAAAAAACTGGCGGCCACTGGTACCGGCGGTACCTCCATGGCCCTGGCAGAAAGCATGGGCCTGAACGTGGTGGCTGTTTCCGGGACCACCGGTACCACCAATCGGACCCGGGCCATTGCCAACGTGTATGCTCTGGCAAAATCCTGGAATCTGGACTACCGGCCGGCTATGAACGGGGGTGTGACCACAGAGGGGACCGGGGAAAAGACCAGTCTCCTGAGCCGGATCAGTGTCCGGGGCATTTTGATGGCCTCCCTGCCCGGTTTCATCGCCATGGCCCTGACCCTGATCCTGAGCAAGGTGCCCGGGCTGGAATACTTTGAGAAAATCTTCAACGTGATGATCGACGCCCTGCCGGTGATCGTGGCCACGGTGGCCGCCAAACAGGTCTCCGGCATGGGGGATGTGGCCATTGTGGCCGGGGTGGTCACCGGGATCCTGTCCGTGAAGGGCGGCCTGATCGGGGGCATCATCGGAGGGATCCTGGCCGGCATCCTGGTGCAGGTCCTGCTGCTGAAATGCCTGAAACTGAACTTCCCGGCCACCACGGCCAACATTGTGGCCGGAGGCATTGCAGGACTGGCGGCCGGGCTGCTCATTTATCTGTTCATCGCACCCCTGGCTGACGCTGTGGGCAACGGTATCCGCTATGTGATCGACTGGGCTTTCGCCATCCATCCCATGCTCTGCGGGGGCATTGCCGGGTTGCTGATCTGGCCGGCCATTATGGGGGGCATGTACCATGCGGCCATTCTGCCCATCATCCTGCTGGAAATGGAAAAAACCGGGAACTCCTTCCTGGGGGCCATCGATATGGTGGGCCTGGTGATGGTGTCCGCCGGCATCATGGTGGCCAATATCCTGGCTCCCCGGCGGAAGGATGACCGGGCACTGGCCATCCCAGGGCTGTTCATCAACATGGCATTCGGGACCTTTGTGGAAGCTGCGTATCCCTTCATGTTCTCCAATAAAGTGGTGATGGCCGGAGCCATCATCGCCGCCGGGGCAGGGGGCGTGTGCGTAGGGTATTTCAACGTGCGGGGCACGGCCTATGTGCCCAGTATCGTGGCACCCACCCTGTCCAACAATATGCTGGGCTTTGCCCTGTGCATGTTCGTATCGGCCCTGGTGGCCTGCGTCATCACGGTCATGGCCAACCGGTGGACAAAGGATAAGGGTGAAGAATGAAGAGCACAGAAAAAAACGTTGTACGATGGGAATACGGTGGATCGGTAGCTCCATCGGCATATGACCTGTGACGTACGACGACAGGGGGTGTGGATTTTTCACACCCTCTTTTTTGTGATCAGGGGGGCTTTTTCGTGGAAATATTCCTGCATCAATTCTTTGTAATACAGCATGGGCTTACTCAGGTAAGCCCCTTTTTTGTAGACGATGTCCAGCTCCCATTCCGGGTCTCCCGGCAGCCGGAAATAGGCAATCCTGTCCTGGTACTTGTAGTAATTGCCACTGACGATGGTGCAGGCCAGGTCCGTCTTCACCATGGTCTCCAGGGTCCGGATGCTGGCAGATTCAAACAGTACATAGGGGGAGAAATGGTGCTGGCGGAACAGTTTGTCGATGATATGGCGCATGGTGGAGCTCTCGAACATCAACACAAAAGGCAGATCCCTTAAATCCTTCAGGTCTCCATAGGGAAGATCTTCCAGGGGGGTTCCCGGCCTGGCGGCTTTGGCCGCCTGGGGGAAACTGCGGGGTACGGCCAGGAGCATGGGCTCCTTCCGGATGAGTTCATATTCCAGACCGGGCAGCTTGTCGTCCTCCGACACGGTTACCAGTCCCAGGTCCACATAGCCCTGGGCGATCCGGGCCATCTGCTGCTGGGCCAGCATTTCATGGGGCTCCAGGGTGATGCCGGGAAATTTCTGGTGGAATACGGAATAGGTGGAGCAGAACATATCGATGCCCCGCTCCCGGGCGAAGGTAAAGTACAGTTTCCCTACATTGTTCTGGCTCATGTTGTTGATGATGGTATAGGCCTCCCGCTTTTCCTGGAGCATGTGCCGGCCGTATTTCAAATAGACATTCCCTGCCTCGGTGGGGGTCATGTCATGCTTGTGCCGGATGAACAGTTTCACCCCCAGAGACTGTTCCAGCTTCAGCAGCTGCTGGTTCAGGGCGGACTGGGTAATGAACAGCTGCTCTGCTGCCCGGGTGATGCTGCCTGTTTCCGCAATTTTCACAATGTATTCGATCTGTTTCACATCCATCTTCTACACCTCTAAGTAAAACTAAGTCAGCTACTAAAAATTAACAATTTGAATTATAATAGCATGAAAATTATAATAAAGTCAAACATTGAATCCTAACGCTTTTCGTAAAAGACTGAAAAAGCGCGATTTCAGAGAAACCGTTAGGTGGTCGAAGGCCTTGACATTGTTGGGAAATGGTTGGTTTATCAAGGAGGAAACAAGCATATGACACCCGTAATCACCAAAATGGAAGTTTACCCGGTTGCCGGCAAAGACAGCATGCTGCTGAACCTGAGCGGCGCCCATGCTCCCTACTTTACCCGTAATATCGTCATCCTGACGGACTCGGAAGGAAACACCGGGGTGGGCGAAGTCCCCGGCGGCCCCAAGATCACCAATGCCCTGGAAGATGTAAAGGAAATCGTGGTGGGAACCAAGATCTCGGATTACCGGAACACCCTGCTGGCAGTCAAGGCTCACCTGGACCAGAGCGGAGAAGAAGATGTCCGGGGCAACCAGACCTTCGATCTGCGGACCGGGGTCCATGTGATGACCGCCATCGAAGCTCCCTGTCTGGATCTGCTGGGCAAATTCCTGGACATGCCGGTATGCCGCCTGCTGGGCGGTGGCCAGCAGCGGGACTTCGTCCGGTTCCTGGGATATCTGTTCTTTGTGGGTGATCGGAAGAAAACGGATCTGCCCTACGACCACGAAGAAGATTCCGATTGCGAATGGTACCGCCTGCGCAATGAGGAGGCCCTGGATGCCGACAGCGTGGTGGCCCTGTGCAAAGCCGCCAAAGAGAAATATGGCTTCAAGGATTTCAAACTGAAGGGCGGCGTACTGGCCGGCGACGAAGAAATGAAAGTCATCAAGGCCATGAAGAAAGCCTTCCCGGATGCCCGCATGGACCTGGATCCCAACGGGGCCTGGAAGCTGGATGACGCCGTGAAGTACGTTTCCGACATGCACGGAATCCTGACCTACTGCGAAGATCCCTGCGGTGCGGAAGGCGTCTACTCCGGCCGCGAGATTATGAGCGAATTCCGCCGCCGCACCGGGTTCCCCACGGCGACCAATATGATTGCCACCGACTGGCGGCAGGTGGGTCACTCCCTGGAAAGCCAGGCCGTGGACATCATCCTGGCCGATCCCCACTTCTGGACCATGAACGGCTCCGTACGGGTCGCCCAGATGTGCCACGAATTCGGCTATACCTGGGGCAGCCATTCCAACAACCACTTCGACATCTCCCTGGCCATGTGCGTCCAGGTAGGGGCTGCTGTACCGGGCTTCTACAATGCCCTGGATACGCACTGGATCTGGCAGGAAGGCCGGGAACGGCTGACCAGAGAACCGCTGCAGATCAAAGACGGCGGCATCAAAGTGCCGGATAAACCGGGTCTGGGCGTGGAAGTGGATCGGGAACAGGTCCTGAAAGCCCATGAACTGTACAAGAAACATTGCCTGGGCGTTCGGAACGATGCTGTGACCATGCAGTATCTGATCCCCGGCTGGAAATTCGACGCAAAATCTCCCTGCCTGGTACGGTAAGAAATACTCGTAAGGAGAACTGGAGGAATCTGAAATGGCAGAATCTACACGGATGGTCCTGGGCCTGGGCCTGGGCATCCTGGTTATGATCATATTGGTAGCAAAAACCAAAGTACACAGTTTCATTGCCCTGCTGATCGCAGCCCTGATCACCGGCATCATCGGCGGCATGCCCATCCTGACCGTGAAAGTGGGGGGCAAGACCACGGTGGGCGTCATCAACGCCATCAGCACGGGCTTTGGCAACACCCTTTCCAGTACCGGCATCATCATCGGCCTGGGCGTCATGATGGGGGCCATCCTGGAAAAATCCGGGGCGGCTGAAAAGCTGGCTGTGAGTTTCATCAAACTGGTGGGCAAAGGCAACGAAGAATGGGCCCTGGGCGTAACCGGCTGGGTGGTTTCCATCCCCGTGTTCGCCGACTCTGCAGTGGTCATGCTGTGCCCCCTGTGTAAAGCAATTTCCCGGGTAACCGGTAAATCCGTCATCGGCCTGGGCTTGTCCCTGGCCTGCGGCCTGCAGCTGACGCACGTGCTGGTGCCGCCCACTCCCGGCCCGCTGACCGCGGCCGGCATGCTGGGCATCGACGTGGGCCAGATGATTGCCGGCGGCGCCATCCTGAGTGTTCCCATGCTGCTGGTGATCGTTCCCTACTGCAAATGGATCGGCAAGAAGATCTACCAGGTGGTGAATGAAGAAGGCGAATACATCCGCCCGGCCAAAGGCGAACAGGTGAAACTGGCTTCCACTGAAATGCTGGACCAGTTCCTGAACCGGACTGACCTGCCGCCTCTGTGGATTTCCGCAGCCCCCATCGTACTGCCCCTGGTCCTGATCCTGACCAAGACGGTGCTGGATCTGGTGGGCATCGACAAGGGCACGTCCTTCTATTCTGTGGTGGCCCTGCTGGGCAGCCCCATCGTGGCGCTGATGATCGGGTGCCTGATTGCCATCTATGGCCTGGTCCCCAACCGGGATACCAAAGAAGTGCTGAAGATGATGGATGACGGCATCAAAGATACGGGCATCATCATGCTGATCACCGGCGTGGGCGGATCCCTGGGCTATGTGGTGCGGGCTTCCGGCATCGGCACGGTACTGGGCCAGATGGTGGTTTCCTGGCCGATTCCCGCGGTCCTGATCCCCTTCTGCATCGCCGCTCTCATGCGGATCTGCCTGGGATCTGCAACGGTTGCCATCGTAACCTCTGCTTCCCTGACCATGCCGTTGATGGGGCAGCTGACCATCAGCCCGCTGCTTATGGCGCTGTCCTGCTGCGTAGGTGCCATTTCCTTCGGGTACTTCACCGACTCCGGGTTCTGGGTCTGGAATGGGATGTTCGGTGTCAGCGACCTGAAAGAACAGCTGCAGTGCAAGACCGCAGTTTCCATGATCATGGCCGGTACGGGCCTGCTGGAACTGCTGGTGGCACAGTATTTCATCTGATGGAGTGAGTAGTGGCTAGTGACCTGTCCTGCGTAGGGACGACCCATAAGGGGCGTCCGTTCCCAGGTCGTCCGGAGGGCTTCCTTCGGCTAGTGACTAGTGACTGTTCAGGGGTCTGTGGGCTGCACAGACCCCTGGGAAAGACAGAGACGGTCCTCTGTTTTTCCCAGGGGCTTTTCCCCGGAATTTGCATTACACAGGAGTTTGTATAGGAGGGGTATGAAATGTATAAGATCCTGGTTCCCAAGGCACTGAAACAGGTTGCCCGGGATTTCCTGACGGACCGGGGCTACCAGCTGGTCAGCCCGGAAGCCACGGACGAGGCTTCTCTGGAGAAAGCCATTGCCGACGTGGACGCCGTCATCGCCCGGACGGAAAAATACACAAAAAATGTGATCGGTGCCGCCAGGAACCTGAAAATCATCGCCCGGTATGGGATCGGATATGAAAACATCGACCTGGCTGCCTGTGACGAGAAGAACGTGACAGTGACCCTGGCCCGGGGGTGCAACACCTATTCCGTGGCCGAACATGCCATTTCGCTGATGCTTGCCTGCCTGCGGGCCATTCCCCAGTTCAACCAGGAAATCTGCCAGGGGAACTGGAAGAGCCGGGATGCCATCCCCACCCACGAGGCACGGTACAAGACCTTTGGCAGCATCGGCATCGGACCCATCGGATGGGAAGCCGTGAAAATCGCCCACTACGGGTTCCAGATGAAGATCCTGGTCTACGACAAATTTGTGGACCGGAGCCAGTTCCCCGACTGGGTGGAATTCACCGATACCCTGGATGAGATGATGGAACGGGCGGATGTGGTTTCTCCCCATCTGCCGCTGAACAAGGGTACCTTCCATATCATCGATGAGGAAGCCATCTCTCACATGAAGCCCACGGCGGTGCTCCTGAACGTATCCCGGGGTGCCATCTGGGATGAAAAGGCCGTGTATGAGGCTTTGAAAGATCACAAGATCGCCGCTGCCGGTGCCGACGTGTTCGAAACAGAACCGCCCAGCCCCGACATGCCGCTGTTCAGCCTGCCCAACTACATCGGCTGCCCGCACACAGCAGCCCTGACGAAAGAAGCCATCGAAGCCGTGGCCATGAATTGCGCCCACGCCATCGACGATCTCCTGAACGGGCGGGAACCCAAATACATCATCAACCATCCGAAAAAAGGCTGACGCCAGTCACTGGCTGAAGAAAGCCGGCTTTGCTGGCAAAGGAATATGGGAGGATCGACAATGAGCAAAGAAATCACCATCAACATCAATGACAAACTGTGCAAGCAGTGCGGCATCTGCTCTGCCCTGTGCCCCAAACAGGTCCTGGAACAGAGCTATGGCAGCTATCCTCGGGTAGCCCATCCGGATGCCTGCATCGGCTGCAAGCTGTGCGCCCTGCGCTGCCCTGATTTTGCAATTGAAGTGGAGGTCAAATAAATATGGCTAAGGTAGAAAAGAAATTCATGGAAGGCAACGAAGCGATGACCGCAGGTGCCATCGCTGCCGGCGCCCGGTTCTTCGCCGGGTACCCCATTTCTCCCAGTTCTGAAGTGGCCAAGGCCGCTGCCAAGGAACTGCCCCGCCACGGCGGCATCTACATCCAGATGGAAGATGAACTGAGCTCCATGGCCGCTCTGCTGGGGGCCTCCCTGGCCGGGAAGAAGGCCTTCACCGCCACCAGCGGCCCGGGCTTCTCTCTGATGCAGGAAAACCTGGGCCTGGGCATCATGAGCGAACTGCCCTGCGTGCTGTATAACGTACAGCGCAGCGGCCCGTCCACCGGTGCTGCCACGAAACCGGCCCAGGGCGATCTGATGCAGGCCCGGTACGGGACTCACGGGGATCACAGCATCATCGCCCTCAGCCCCTCCTCCGTACAGGATTGCTACGACCTGTCCATTACGGCCTTCAACCTGGCTGAAAAATACCGTACGCCGGTCATCTTCCTGGCCGATGAAGTGGTAGGACACCTGCGGGAAACCCTGACCATCCGGGAACCGGAACCGGACGAAATCGTGAACCGGAAAGCGCCGGCCACCACGAAACAATCTGAATTCCATCCTTATGATTACAGCGGTACGGAAGTGGCTCCCATGGTGGGTGTAGGCGACCGGAACCTGCTGATGCGGACCACCGGCTCTACCCACGATGAAAAAGGGGAGTTCTGCCCCTCTCCGGAAAACATCGACCGGGTGACCCATTACCTGGTGGACAAGATCGAAAAACATGTGGATGACATCACCATCACCCGGAAATACCAGATGGAGGATGCGGATGTGGTCCTGATCTCCTTCGGCTGCTCCGTACGGAGCTCCCTGAGCGCCATCGAAATCCTGCGGAAGAAAGGCGTCAAAGCCGGGTTGCTGCAGCTGGTCACTGTATGGCCCATGCCGGAAAAAGAAATCCGCGCTGCCCTGCAGCAGGCCAAAACGGTGATCGTACCCGAACTGAACCTGGGCCAGCTGGCCGGGGAAGTCCGGAAGTACAACGACTACGGCTGCAAAGTGCTGCAAGCCAACCGGACCGACGGGATCCTGATCACCCCGCAGCAGATCGTGGATGTTTATGAGGAGAGTGAAAGATGATGAAATCCTTTAAAGACTATATGCTGTTCGACAAACTGCCCCACACCTGGTGTGCCGGCTGCAGCCACGGTATCGTGCTGCAGTCCATCGCTGCGGTGCTGGCAGAACTGGGCCTGGACAAGCACGACATCGCCCTGGTATCCGGTATCGGCTGCTTCGGCCGTGTGGATGACTATCTGGACATCAACTGCATGCACGTGACCCACGGACGTGCCCTGGCAGCAGCCACCGGCGTAGCCCTGGGCAATCCGGATCTCCATGTGCTGTGCACCATGGGTGACGGCGACGGCACCACCATCGGGGGCAACCACCTGATCCACGCTGCCCGCCGGAACATCAACGTGACGGCCATCATCTCCAACAACTACAACTATGGGCAGACCGGCGGCCAGTACTCCGGGACCACCCCCACCCACAGCATCACCCAGACCTCTCCCTACGGCCATATCGAACAGAACTTCGACGTGTGCAAGCTGGCCATGGCAGCCGGTGCTTCCTACGTAGGGCGGGCCACCGCCTACAATCCCATCATGATGCGGAAGCTGATCAAGGAAGCCATGCAGGTGAAAGGGTTCTCCCTGGTGGAAGTCATGAGTGCCTGCCCCACCCACTTCGGCAAGTTTAACAAACTGGGGGCTGTTTCCCATATGATGCAGCTGATGAACGAACAGAGCGTCACCGTGGCCCAGGCTGCCAAAATGAGTGACGAAGAACTGAAGGGCAAGATTGTGGTGGGCTGCCTGAAGAATGAACCGCGGGATGACTACTACACCAGCTACAAGCGCATCATCGATGCCAACAGAATCGAGGGTTAAGTTATGAAAAAAGAAATCGTATTGTCCGGTGTGGGCGGCCAGGGCGTAGTCTCCGTAGGTGAAGTCATGGGACTGGCCTCCCTGAACGAAGAAAATATCAATGCCACCATGAGTGCATCCTACGGGGCAGAAGCCCGGGGAACCTTTACCAAGACCGATGTGGTCCTGAGCGATGGACTGGTGGGCTATCCCAACGTGGAAGTGCCGGATCTGATTCTGTGCCTGGCCCAGGTTGCCTATGACCGGTATGTGGACAAATTCACCGATGACACCTTGGTGTTCTATGATTCTGACGAAGTGAAGCCCAAAGAAGGCTCCAAAGGGATCCAGATCGGCCATCCCTTCCGGAAACTGGCCGTGGAACTGGGCAGCATCCAGAGCGCCAACTTCATCGCCCTGGGGGCCATGATGAAGAAAACAGGCCTGCTGCAACCGGAAAGCGTGGAACAGGGCATCGAAAAACGATTCGCCGGCAAGCAGAAAGTCATTGACAGCAACCGGAAGGCATTTGAAAAAGGACTGACCCTGGAATAAGGGGTTAGTGAGTAGTGGTTAGTGACTGGTGACTGACCAAATCAGAATGAATTGAGGTAGAACTCCATGAGCGGAAATGAATTGCATTATAAGGATACCCGCAGTGGAATCATGGTCAATGGGGTCGGCCGGAGCGGCAACCGGGCTCTCTTGTACAGCATGGGCCTGGAAGAGGACGATTTTCGGAAACCCATCATCGGGATCGCCAATTCCTTCAGTGAACTGGTACCCGGCCATATCCACCTGCGAGAACTGGCCAGGGATGTGAGCGACGGCATCCTGGAAGCCGGGGGCATTCCCCGGGAATTTGATACCATCGCCCTGTGCGATGGCCTGTGCCAGGGGCACAGCGGCATGCGGTATTCCCTGCCCAGCCGGGAAATCATTGCGGACTCGGTGGAAGCGGTGGTCCAGGGCAACCAGCTGGATGCTGTGGTGATGCTGGCCAGCTGCGACAAGATCGTCCCCGGGATGATCCTGGCCGCAGCCCGGATGAAGATCCCGGCCATCATCGTCACCGGCGGCCCCATGATTGCCGGCCACTGTGACGGGTACGACAACATCTGCCTGAGCAACCTGCGGGAATTCGTGGGCCAGTATCAGGTGGGCAAGATGACCTATGAAGAACTGCGGAAAATGGAAATGGCTTCCCTGCCCACCGTGGGCTCCTGTTCCATGATGGGGACGGCCAACACCATGAGCTGCCTGGCCGAAGTGCTGGGACTGACCCTGCCCCGGATGGGGACTTCCCCCGCCGTCTCTGCCGAAAAACGGAGACTGGCCCGGGCCAGCGGCAAACGGATCGTGGCCATGGTCAAGGAAGGCATCACCACCGATCAGATCCTGACCCGTCCGGCCCTGCTGGATGCGGTGAAGGCCGTCATGGCCCTGGGCGCTTCCACCAACTCGGTGCTGCACCTGATGGCCATTGCCCATGAGGCCCATGTGGACCTGACCCTGGAAGATTTCGACCGGGTCAGCCGGGAAGTACCCTACCTGTGCAACCTGCGTCCCTCCGGGAAATACGCAGTGGGCGTGCTCCATGAGAACGGCGGCATCCCTGCAGTGCTGAAAGCCATCGAGGACAAGCTGGAAGATCATATCACGGTCACCGGCCATACCCTGAAGGAGAACATCGCAGCCCAGCCTCTGGTGGAAAACGATGTGATCTTCCCTCGGAGCAAACCCAAGAACAAGGAAGGCGGCATTGCCATCCTGCGGGGCAACCTGGCTCCCGACGGTGCTGTGGTCAAGGCCAGCGGCGTGAAACCCAGCATGCATGTGTTCACCGGCAAAGCCCGGGTGTTCGACAGCATGGAGGATTCCATCAAAGCCATCGAAGCCGGCGAAATCGAACCGGGTACGGTGATCGTACTGCGGTATGAAGGCCCCAAGGGCGGCCCCGGCATGCGGGAAATGTACCTGGTGACGGCGCTCCTGGTAGGCCGCGGCATGGACGAAAGCACCGCTCTGGTGACGGACGGGCGCTTCTCCGGCTCCACCCGTGGACCATGTATCGGCCACGTTTCTCCGGAAGCGGCTGCCGGCGGTCCCATCGGACTGGTGGAAGACGGGGACGTGATCCATATCGACATCCCCAACCGGGTGTTGAAAGTGGATGTATCTGAGGAAGTGCTTGCAGAACGGAAGAAGCATTTCAAACCGGTGGTGAAAGCCACTTCCCCGCTGCTGAAAAAATATGCAGCCCTGGTTTCTTCTGCTGACAAAGGGGCCGTCCTTCATGTAGAATAAGGATAGCGGGAAACGGTTCCCCTAGCAAGCCGTTTCCCATCCTGAAGGAGGCATTGGATCATGGCAGAAAAAATCAAGTATACCCTGAAACACGTGGGCATCAATTGTGCCGACGAGAAAGAGGCCAAACAGCTGGTATCCCTCTTATGCAGCCTGTTCGACCTGGAACCGGGAAACGAGAATGACACACACATCTTCGTTTCCAATATGTTCGAAGTGATGAAGGACAGCACCCGCGGCAAACATGGCCACATCGCTCTGCAGACTCCAGATGTGGAGCTGGCCATGGCGGATCTGGCGAAGAAGGGCATTTCCTTCAAGGAAGAGACCATTCGCCGGGATGCTGACGGAAAAGTCATCTTCGTCTATCTGGACGGGGACATCGGAGGCTTTTCCTTCCATCTCACCAAATGATTGTGTAAGACGACTCCTGAAAAGAAACAAACCATACCCCTCTATGATGACGCCGGAACCCTTTTGACAAGGAGGGTTCCGGCGTTTATCCTATGGGTAGATCCATCGTTCATTGAGAGAAACGATAAACAACCGATCACAGGGATATCCGCCCTTTTAAGGGCGGGGGACCTGCCGAATGGCGGATGGTGGGTTCTTTATCCAATGTACAGGGAGGAATATCATTTATGTTAGAAAAATACCGCAACAAGATCATGACCCCGGCGGAAGCAGCCAAAGTGGTCAAAAACGGCGACTGGGTGGATTTCGGATTCGGCAACGGGTTTCCCGAACTGTTCGATGAGGCCCTGGCAGCCCGCCGGGATGAACTGACGGATGTGAAGATCCGGGGCGGCCTGGTGTATCGCCCCCTCATCCACACGGTGGACTGCGATCCGGAAATGAAGCATTTCCACTACTACAGCTGGCATCTGGGCGCCTACGAACGGAAAATGTTCACCCAGAAGCGCCTGAGCTTCGTGCCCATGCTGCTGCGGCTGCTGCCGGAAATGTACCGGGAGTATCTGAAGGTGGATGTGGCCGTGATCCCCGTGTCCAAACCGGACGAAAACGGCTATTGCGGCCTGGGACTGGCCAGCTACGGCTGGAGAGCCATTATGAAGAAAGCCCGCACAGTGGTCTTTGAAATCAATGAACACATGCCCACCCTCCAGGGGGTGGACGGCTCCCACCGGGTCAGCCTGGACGAAGCCGATGTGATCATGGAGGGGGAACATGGCCCCCTGTGCACCTCCGGGTATCGGACCCCCAGCGAAGCAGACCTGCAGATTGCCCGGAATGTGGTGGCGGAAATCCCCAATGGAGCCACCCTGAGCCTGGGTGTGGGCACCATTCCCTTTACCATTGCCCAGCTGCTGGCCCAAAGCGACAAGGAAGATCTGGGCTGCCACACCGGGACCATCAGCGATGCGTTCCTGGCTCTGTACAAGGCCGGCAAGCTGACCAACGCCAGAAAGGAAGTCCAGACCGGCCGCAGCACCTGGAACCTGGCCAGCGGCTCCCAGGAACTGTATGACTGGCTGCAGGAACATCCTGACCTGTTTTATCCGGCGGATGTGGAATATGTGCACAATCCCCGGGTCATGGAGAAGATCTCCAACTATATCAGCATCAACGGCGGCGTGCAGCTGGACCTGATGGGCCAGGAGAACGCTGAATCCGTAGGCACCCGGCAGCTGTCCGGCGTGGGCGGCCAGCTGGACTTCCTGGAAGGGGCCTTCCTGAGCCGGGGCGGTGCAGGGTACATCTGTATCGAATCGTCCCGGGTGGACAAGAAGGGCGTACGCCATTCCAACATCCTGCCGGCCATCCCTGCAGGCAGTGCCATTTCCGGTCCCCGGGCCCTGATCCAGAATGTGGCCACAGAATACGGGGTGGCCCATCTGACCGGGCTTTCCCTGAAGGAACGGGCCCAGGCCATGATTGCGGTGGCTCATCCGGACTTCCGTGCAGAACTGACGGAATATGCGGACAAAGTATTTGGGTAAAGAAACAAAGGGCCATGGGTTGGTGACCCGTGATGGGGTGTGAAAAATTTCACACCCCTTAATTTATTTAAGGAAAACACTAAAAACAATGAATTTGATTTATAGTCATTCAGCCACTACAATGAAGGTATCAGAAAAATCTGAAGGGAAGGAGTGACTTTCATGAAAATCACCAGTCGGGGTGGTGTGGTCTCCCAGCTGCTGGCAGATGTGCCCCTGCCCCGGATGTTCCGGGCCAGCCAGACTTTTCCCCGCCCGGTCCTCCCGCCGGAAAGCATTCCGGGGGTGGTGAATGAAGAACTGAGCCGGGAACCTTTTGTGAGCAAGGTCCAGCCTGGCATGCGCATTGCCATTACCGCAGGCAGCCGCGGGGTGGCCAATGTGGACATCATCACCAGGGCGGTGGTGGACTTCTGCAAGCGGCGGGGTGCCCATCCCTTCATCGTACCGGCTATGGGCAGCCACGGCGGCGCCACAGCGGAAGGGCAGCTGGCCATCCTGAACGGGTATGGCATCACCGAAGAGGCCATGGGGTGTCCCATCATCAGCTCTATGGAAACGGTGTATCTGGGACAATCCGAAAGCGGCCGCCCGGTATACATGGACAAACAGGCCTACGAAGCCGATGGCATCATCATCTCCTGCCGGCTGAAACCCCACAATGCCTTCCGGGGCAAGGTGGAAAGCGGCCCCTGCAAGATGATGGCCGTAGGGCTGGGCAAGCAGAAAGGCGCTGAAAACGTCCACGCAGACGGCATGGGCCGGATTGCCCAGCACATTCCCTCCATGGCCAGGGTGTTCCTGGAAAAGGCGCCCATCCTGTTTGCCATTCCCTGCATCGAAAATGCCTACGATGAAACCTGCAGGATCGTGGCGCTGGATACCCCCAATCTGATCGAGGAAGAAGCCAGATGGCTGAAATTCGCCTTTGCCAACATGCCTTCCATTTTGGTGAAGGAGGCAGACGTGCTGGTGGTGGACGAGATCGGCAAGAATTACTCCGGAACGGGAGTGGATCCCAACATTGCAGGGACGTTCTCCACAGAATATGCCCATGGGGGGCTGAAAGTCCAGCGGACCTGTTTCCTGGACCTGTCGGAGGCCAGTCATGGGAATTCCCTGGGCATAGGACTGGCCAATTGCATCACGGCCCGGCTGTTTGATAAAATCGACATGGACGCCATGTATCCCAACATCGTGACCAATACGGTGTTCAAATCGGGGATGATCCCGTTTGTGGTCCCTACGGACAAGGAAGCCGTCCAGCTGTGCATCCGCACAACCAACGGGGTGGACCGGGCACCGGATAAGGTGCGGGTGGTCCGGATTCCCAACACGTCCCATATCGGTACCATCATGCTCAGTGAAAGTTACTATGAGGATGTGGTGGCCGGGAAATATCCCAACGTGAAAGCCCTGGACCAGCCGGCTCCCCTGGAGTTCGATGAGGAAGGGGCCCTGATCACAAAAATTTAACCCGCCTTTCTATCCGCGAAGGAGGGACCCCTGCTGACGAAAATTTAACCCTCTTTTATATCCGCCCTTTTCAAGGGCGGGGGACCAGCCGAATGGCTGGTGGTGGGTTCTAACAGAAAGGACTGATACCAACATGACTGTACCGCTTGTCATCAAGGTCAAGGAGAAGGACAATGTAGCCATTGCCGTCCACGACCTGCCTGTGGGAACGGAAGCACTGCCGGGAGTGTTTGCCCTGCAGCCCATTCCCCAGGCCCATAAGATCGCCCTGGTGGACATCCCCAAAGGGGGCGAGATCATCCGTTACGGGGTGGTCCTGGGCTATGCAAAGGAGGCCATTCCCAAAGGCAGCTGGATCAACGAACATATGCTGGATCTGCCGGAAAGTCCGGCCCTCCATGATCTGCCCTATGCCACCCACATTGTGCCCAAAGAAGAACTGCCGGATCCACCGGAGACCACCTGGATGGGATACAGGAATCAGGTGGGTCCGGCCGGGACCCGGAACCTGCTGGGAATCGTCACCACCGTGCAGTGTGCGGCCGGGGTGGTGAATGTGGCCGTGGACCGGATCAAAAAGGAGCTTCTGCCCAAGTATCCCCATGTGGATGATGTGGTGGCCGTGAACCATCCCTATGGCTGCGGGGTGGCCATCAATGCGCCTCTGGCCAAAATCCCCATCCGGGCGGTACGGAACCTGATCCGCCATCCCAACTTTGGGGGCCAGATCATGGTCATCGGTCTGGGCTGCGAAAAGCTGACCTATGACCGGCTGCTGGAACCGGAGGAAATCAATCCGGACAATTGCCTGACCCTGCAGGATTACCATGGTCATGATGCCATGATGCAGGCCATTCTGGATATGGCCGAAAAAAAGCTGCAGAAGCTGGAACAGCGCCGCCGGGAAGAACTGCCTCTCAGTGAACTGGTGGTAGGGCTGCAGTGCGGTGGTTCCGATGCCTTTTCCGGGCTGACGGCCAACCCCAGTGCCGGCTATGCAGCCGACATGCTGGTCAAGGGCGGCGCCACGGTGATGTTCAGCGAAGTGACGGAAGTCAGGGACGGGGTCCCCATGCTGGCCGCCCGCTGTGTGAACAGGGAAGTGCGGGACAAGCTGGCTGCGGAAATGAAATGGTACGATGACTACCTGGCAGAAGGCGGCGTGGACCGGGATGCCAACCCCACGCCGGGGAACAAGAAGGGCGGCCTGGCCAACATTGTGGAAAAGGCCATGGGCTCCATTGCCAAAAGCGGCACCAGTCCCATCGTGGAAGTCCTGTCCCCGGCAGAAAAGCCCACGAAACACGGTCTGATCTATGCGGCTACCCCGGCCAGCGATATCGTCTGCGGACCCAGCCAGCTGGCTTCGGGCATTGGCCTGCAGGTGTTCATGACCGGACGGGGCACCCCCTACGGCCTGGCCATTGCGCCGGTGATCAAGGTGTGCAGCCGGAATGAAATGAAGGACAAATGGTTCGACCTGATCGATATTTCTGCCGGCGGGGTGGCCACCGGGGAGGCTACCATTCCGGAAGTGGGGACCCGGATCTTCCACTTCATCCTGGATGTGGCCAGCGGCAGGAAGAAACCCTACAGCGACCAGTACGGTTTCCATAATGACCTGTGTATCTTCAATCCGGCACCGATTACGTGATATAATGAAAGGGCTGTCGCAGGTGCGGCAGCCCTTGTTTTGTCCTTCCCGCCACGGCTGTGAAAAGGGCGGGGAAACACAACTGGATCCGGATTGATTTTACGTTGTATTTTGGAGTCTTTGTATATGGAAAATCTCATCCTGGGGGCGTTCTGCCTCATCCTGTTCCTGTTCATCCTGACCGGGCTGCCCCTTTTGGGGGCCCTGGCCATCGGTTTCTGCCTGTTCTTCGGCTACGGCCTCCACAAGGGCTTTTCCTTCCGGCAGGTGGCCGGTATGGCCTGGCAGGGGGTGCTGTCGGTGAAAACCATTTTCCTGGTATTCCTGCTGATCGGCATGCTGACGGCACTGTGGCGGGCGTCGGGGACCATCGGGTATATCATCGCCCTGGCCGTGCAGTTCATCCGGCCCAGCGTATTCCTTCTGCTGACCTTCTGGCTGAACTGTGCCGTGTCGTTCCTGCTGGGGACGGCTTTTGGCACAGCGGCCACCATGGGCGTCATTACCCTGTCTCTGGGGGAGACCCTGGGGGTGTCCGGCCTGTACAGCGGCGGCGCCATCCTGGCAGGAGCCTATTTTGGCGACCGGATGAGCCCGGTTTCTACCAGTGCCCTGCTGGTGAGTGTGTTGACAGGGACGGATATCTATAAGAATATCGCCAATATGGCCCGGTTCACTGTGGTGCCCTTCACCGTGGCCAGTGTGTTCTATCTGGGCCTGGGGCTGGCGCTGCCCGGCGTGGGCAAGGTGGGGGATATGGTCAGCGGACTGTACGACCTGTACAACTTCACCCCCTGGCTGGTACTGCCGGCGGTGAGCATCCTGGTGCTCAGCTTCTTCCGGGTCTCGGTGAAGAAGAACATGCTGGTGAGCATTGTGTGCGCTTTTGCCCTGAGCCATTTCGTCCAGGGCTGGCCGGTGCGATACCTGCTGCGGATCATGGTGACCGGCTATCAGCTGTCCGATCCCCAGTATGCAGGCATGCTCAGTGGGGGCGGCATCGTGTCCATGCTTCGGGTGGCTTCCATTGTGTGCCTGTCGGCCTCCTTCGGGGGCATCTTCAAGGGAACGGGCCTGCTGGACGGCATCGAGACCCTGTTCCAGAAGCTGGAGAAGAAGGTGGGGACCTACCTGTCCATCATCCTGGCGGCGCTCTTTACGGGCATGGTGTCCTGCAACCAGACCCTGAGCATCGTACTGACCCATCAGCTGTGCGCACCCTTTGTAAAGGACCGGTCCCGGCTGGCCCTGGATCTGGAGAATACGGCGGTGGTGATTTCGCCCCTGATCCCCTGGTCCATTGCCTGTGCCACCATCCTGGATACCACCGGAGCCCCCCATGAGGCCGTGGCGCTGGGGGTGTACCTGGTGCTGCTGCCCCTGTGGGGGTACCTGCAGTCGCGGGTGCACCCGCACTAGGACCGGACAGGAGAAGCCGTGAGGCACCAGTCACTACCCACTAAAAAAGGACTTCTCTTATCGGGGAAGTCCTTTTTTCTGGCATTCTTCACAATAGCCGTACAGTTCCAACGCATGGCCTACAATCTGGAAGTGGGTCTTCCGGGCCAGTTCTTCTTCAAAACCGTGGAGAGGACAGCCTTCCAGGTTCACCACTTTGTGGCAGCCCAGACAGATCAGATGGTGGGTATGGCTCAGGGTGTACACCAGGAAACCGTATTTCCGGCTCTGGGGCAGCAGCACTTTTTCCGTCAGTTTTTTCTCTGTGAAGCTTTCCAGGATCCGGTACACTGTGGAAAAGTTCAATTTGGCGCCGTCCTGGTGCAGTTTTTCGAATACCTCATCGGCGCTGAGCACTTCCTGCTGGGCAAGGAGCAGCTGCAGCACCTGGATCCGGGCAGAGGTACATTTCAGGCCGGTCTGGCGGATCAGGCCCCGGGCATCCAGCGGCAATTCAGTCTTGTGCATGGCGTGCCTCCCGTTTGTCCTGGAATTGCTGGTAGAACAGCACCAGCAGGAGCAGCAGGACGGACACGATGGCGGTAATGCCGCCGGGGGCTGCGCCTGCATAGTAGGAAAGCACCAGGCCGGCCATCACGTCGATGAAGCTGAACACCACAGCCAGCACCATGGTCTTCTTGAAGCCCTGGTGGAGCTGCAGGGCCGTGGCCACCGGCAGGGCGATCAGGGAGCTGATCACCAGGATGCCTACGATGCGGATGGAAACGGAAATGGTGGCAGCCACCAGGATGGAGAAGATGTAGTTGATGGCCCGGGCCTTCACTCCGGCAATCCGGGCACCGTCCTCATCGAAGGCCAGCAGCACCAGCTGGGGGAACAGGCTGAAAATGGTGAGCAGGCTTACCAGAGTCAGGATGGCCACCGTGGTCACTTCCCCCTGGCTTACGGTCAGGATGCTGCCGAACAGGAAGGAATCCACATTGGCGTGGACCAGGCCGCTGCTGATGATGGTAATGGCGATCCCTACGGACAGGGAGAGGACAATCACCAGGGTCAGCTCTGCATAACGCCGGAACTTTTCCCGCAGGGCTTCGATCAGGAGTCCGAAGAAGGAGGTCAGGCAGAAGGCGCTGAGGATGGGGTTGGTGTGGAACAGCAGCCCTGTGGCCACCCCGGCCAGGGAGGCATGGGCCAGGGCGTCTCCAATCATGGAGTACCGCCGCAGCACCAGGAAGGTCCCGATCAGGGGGCAGATCAGGGAAATCAGCACGGACACCATAAAGGCGTTCCGCATGAATGCGTAGTCAAACATGGGCACAGTCACCTCCGTTTTCTGCCAGGTATTCCCGGATGTATTCATGAGGGGAGCAGAAATGGCCCTGGCCCCGGACCACGTGGAAAAAGCTGGTGGCCTGATGGGCTGCATAGCGCAGGTTGTGCTCCACGGTGATGATGGTGATGCCCTGCTCTTCGTTCAGCTGATGGATCAGGGGGTACAGGTCATCCTGGCTCTTCAGGTCCATACCTGTGGAGGGCTCATCGAAGATCATCAGGTCGGGCTTGCCCAGCAAGGCTTTGGCAATCATGACTTTCTGGTACTGGCCCCCGGACAGGGCGCCGATCAGATGGTCCCTGAGATCGGTGATGTGCATGCGCTCCAGGGCCCGGCTCGTAGCGGCCCTGTCCCTGATATGAAGGACCTGGCGGGTGTAGTCCAGCACTTCATAGACGGTAATGGGGAACTGCTTGTTCACCATGTCCGTAGGCTGGGGAACGTAGGCCGGACGCCGAAAGGTGCTGCGGATGGTCCCCCGGCTGGGGGAGAGCAGCCCCAGGATCAGCTTCACCAGGGTACTTTTGCCGCTGCCGTTTTCGCCTACGATGGCCACATAATCCCCATCGCGGATTTCCATGGAAAGATCCTTCAGAAGGGCGGGACCCTGCTCATAGGCAAAGGTCAGATGAGAAATGGAAAGCATGAGAAAAGGTCTCCTTTTTAGAAAGCAAATGCAAATGATTCGCGTTTATTGACGGAACGTACTCTATATGTTATGATATTTTTCGCGAAAATGCAAATCATTTGCATATAGGACCTGTAAGAAATCCCAAGGCCCTTTTGCAATGGATGCTTCGATTGATCAAAAGGAAAGGATTAACAACCCATGAAACGATTGCTCTACCTCTTTTGTTCCGTCCTGCTGCTGCTGGCCGCTGGATGCGGCGCACCGAAAGCAGAGAAACCGGATGGAGGCAAACTGCCGGTGGTGACCAGCTTTTATGCCATGAAGGAAATCACACAGGCCATTGGTGGCGATAAAGTGGACGTGCGCACCCTGATCCCTGAGGGAACGGAGCCCCACGAATTCCAGCCCACCACCCGCAGTATGAAAGACCTGAGCCGGGCCCGGGTATTGGTCATCCAGGGCCTGGGTATGGAACCCTGGGCGGAGGAAATGGTGAAGGCTGCGGAAAATAAGGACCTGGTCCAGGTGGTGGCGGCCCAACAGGTGCAGCCCATCCAGAATGAAGAAAAAGAGGAAATCCGGGAACACGGCCAGTATGATCCCCATGCCTGGCTGAGTCCGTCCTGTGCCCAACTGGAGGCACGGGCCATTGCCGATGGCCTGGCCAAGGCGGATCCGGCCAACAGGGCCTATTATGAAGCCAATGCGGACAAGTTCATTGCCCGGCTGCAGACCCTGGAGGGCAAGTATAAAGAGAAATTCCGTCAGGTACACCGGAAAGATTTTGTGACAGGCCATGCGGCCTTTGCCTATGTGTGCCGGGATTTCGGCCTGGAACAGAGCAGTGTGGAAGGGGTGTTCGCCAGCGGGGAACCCAATGCCCGGCAGCTGGCCGCCCTGGTGGAGTTCTGCAGGGAACGGGGTGTGAAGACCATCTTCACGGAAGCGGCGGTGAGCCCCAAGACCAGCCAGTCCCTGGCACGGGAAGTGGGGGCGAAAGTGGTGCCCATCCATACCCTGGAAGGGAGTGAAGGGGAAGGGGACTACCTGCAGCAGATGGAAGAGAACCTGGAACGGATTTATGAGAGCTTAAAATGAGTAATGGGTCCGGAGGACTATATATGATTCAAGGCCAGCGTAAGCTGGCTTCCATCGGCTAGAGACTAGTGACTAGAGACTCGTGACTGAAAATGGTAAGGCGGTGTATCCACCTTAACATTTTCTTCATATTTCCCCAACATCTTCTGCACAGAGCCGTTGTATAATGGAACCAGAGAAAAGGAACAGGAAAACGAACTGGAGAATGGAAGAAAGGATGATCACAATGAAACAATCGATCAAGATGCTGGCCATGGGTGCTGTCTTCTTTGCGGCCGGGGCTGTGGCCGGGCCCGGGATGTTCCATGTGGGCGCTGTCCATGCGGGGGAAGGGAAACCCGATAACCAGCCGGTTGTACAAACCTTGGACAACCAGGTTGGATGTCCCTATTACGACCAGAACGGGCGCCATTACCGGGGCGGCCGCCGGGGTGGCTGCTGGAACGGTCAGCCGCCCTGCTGGCAGGACGATGGCAATGAAGGGAACCAGGGGCAGAAGTAAGGCAAAGGGCTGTTGCGCAGGCAACAGCCCTTTTTGTATAATAGTCCCGACAGGAGGTGCCACGCATGTATTCCGTTCTGCTGGTGGATGACGATCCCAAACTGCTGGGACTTTTAAAAAATTACTTTACGAAGGAAGGGTTTGGGGTACTCACGGCCCGGGACGGGGAAGAAGCCCTGCAGGTGTTCCGCAGGGACCATCCCCAGCTGCTGGTGCTGGATCTGATGCTGCCCAGGATCGATGGCCGGGATGTGTGCCGGACCATCCGTCAGGAAAGTACGGTACCCATCATCATGCTCACGGCCCGGGATGCGGAATTCGATCGGCTCATGGGGCTGGAACTGGGGGCGGATGATTATGTGACCAAACCCTTCAGCATGCGGGAACTGGTGGCCCGGGTCCGGGCCCTGCTGCGGCGTACCTACGGGGCCTATGGCCAGAAGGCGGAAACGGCTCCTTCCGCCGTGCTCCAGGTGGGGAACCTGAAACTGGACCAGGACCGGCACGAAGTCCTGCGGTTCAACGCATCCGCAGATCGGTGGGAATCCATTGAACTGACACCCATCGAGTTCAGCCTGCTGGAAGTCCTTATGAAAAGTCCTGGAAGAGTGTTCAACCGGCTGCAATTAATGGAAAACAGTCATGGCTTCGCCTTCGATGGGTATGAACGGACCATTGACGCCCATATCCGGAATTTGCGGCGGAAAATCGAGACGGAACCGAAGAATCCCCGGTACATCCTGACGGTGTACGGGATCGGGTATAAATTTGGAGGCTGACCATGCGCTTTCACAGTGTCCGGTATAAAATGATGCTGAGCACTTTTGTGCTGATCCTGGTCTGTGCCCTGGTGGTGATCTATATCTGCAACCAGCAGATGGAAACCCACTTTTTCCAGTATCTCCAGGACCCCTCTGCCCTGGCAGGGCAGAACGGGCAGGGCGGCGGCTTTGGCCATGGTATGGGTCACGGCATGATGGGTGGCGGTATGGGCATGGGAGGCATGCACCACCGGATGATGCTGGGCGCTGCGGAACGGACTTTTGTGGAATCCTATCACAGATCCCTGTGGTGGATCGGATTCCTTTTTGCCGGAATCGGACTGGTGGTGAGTTATTTCCTGTCCGGGAACATCACCCGTCCTCTGCGGCAGCTGTCCCGGGCGGCAGAAAAAATCCGCCAGGGGGAACTGAAACAGGAAGTCCCGGTGGAAACCCGGGATGAAGTGGGACAGCTGGCAGCGGTGTTCAACCAGATGTCCGCGGAGCTGGCGGTGAACGAAAACAACCGCCAGGAGCTGCTGGCCAACATTGCCCATGAATTGAAGACACCTCTCGCCATCCTCCAGGGCCATCTGGAAAGCATGCTGGACGGCGTGGAACAGCCGGAACCGGACAAACTGTTTTCCATGCAGGAAGAAGTGATGCGGCTGACCCGGCTGGTGGGGGACCTGCGGGATCTGTCCCTGGCCCAGGTCCATCAGCTGGAACTCCATCTCCAGCCAATGGATCTGGGAGAAAAGACGGAACGGGCCGCAGAAATGCTGGAACCCCTGCTGGAGGAGAAAAACCTCCATTTTGTGAAAGAACTGGCTCCGGAGCTGCCGCTGCGGCAGCTGGATCCGGACCGGCTGAACCAGATCCTGTACAACCTGATCACCAATGCCATCCGGTACACCACCCCCGGGACGGCCATCCTTCTGAAAACGGAAGCGGCAGGAGAGAACGTGCGGCTGCTCATTGCCGATGAAGGACCGGGGATCGCCCCGGAGGATCTGCCCCACGTATTCGAACAGTTCTACCGGGGGGACAAATCCCGGAATCGGGCCCTGGGAGGCAGCGGCATCGGTCTCTCTCTGGCCAAAAGCTTTGTGGAGGCCCAGGGAGGTTCCATCCGGGCCGAGAACCGGAAAAACGGAGGCGCGGCGTTCATCGTTGAATTCCCGGACCGATAGGCAATTTTGCCCTTTCCTGCAGGGGATGACGGAACAGGAGCTTTTGTCCCTGGATTCTTCATATTTTCTTAATAAGTTTTTCCCGGTATCTGCACATTTTATTCCTATAATACGACTATGAAATCAATGACACAGCTAAAGGAGCGAATGTGCAAATGGTTATGACGAATTATATGGACCTGTTGGCCCAGAACCAGCCCTGGAATCTGATCCTGTTCATGGTGGTGCCGGTGGTGCTGGCGGAATCCCTGGTGGCCACGGAATTCATGATGGCCTACCGGGGGCCGGAACAGGCCGGCGGCTGGAAAAGCTGGAACCACGGCCTGAGCATCCTGGCCGGGGTGTATTTCGCAGGCGTGGTGCTCTACCTGCTGACCCGTGTGGTACCGGGCCTTGCCTGGAAGGGCTGGACGGATGAACTGGCCATTGGGGCCTATCTGCTGGGCATCGTCCCCTTCGGCGCCCTGGCGCTCATGGAACTGGGTGTCATCGGCCGGGGACTGGAACCCCAGAAGAAACTGCTGCACCATTTTGGCTGGCTGGTGGTGTTCCTGATCGTCAGCCACGTGGCCATGGTGTTCGGGATGGTGGATCCCACCCTCACCGGGTATCAGCCGGCTCCGGCCATGATGCACCAGATGGATGGCATGCCCATGCAGCATGGCAGTATGCAGCACAATATGGACGGGATGCAGAAATAAAAAGAATACAAGGCAAAAAAAGGCGCTGTGAAAAAATCATCCACAGCGCCTTTATTTCGCTAGCGTCAGCTGGCTTCCATCAGCTAGTGACTAGAGACTAGTGACTAGTGACGGGGGTAAAAAGCATTTTTTCACACCCCCTTTTTAGTACTGCTCGTCCATAAATTCCACGAAGGCTTTGATGCTGGATACCAGCTGGTAATCTTTGCGGTAGTACAGCCAGGTTTTGCGCATGAGGGGCGACCCGTCCGACTGGGTCAGGGGCACGGGCCGGATGTCCGGGGCATCCTGGCCGCAGCTCTGGGAAAGCAGGGTGAACCCCAGGCCCTGCTGAACCATCTTCATGGCCGTGTCCATGGCATCGGTGACAATGAGGGTCCGGGGTGTTTCCCGGTAATGGGAATACCACCAGTCGTCCAGTACATCCTGCAGCAGGGGATCTGTCACATAGTGGATGTAGGGATATTCCGGCAGCCGCTCCAGATCCACCGGATCCCGGCTGAACAGGCACAGGGCATCCTGCCACAGGAATTTCCGTTCCTCCGTCCAGTTGTGGTCCCCCCGTACGATGCACACCTGGAATTTCCCCTGGAGGAAATCCCGGTACAGGTTGTGGGTAAATCCGCTCTGGAGGTGGATCTGGATCTGGGGACAGGTTTTCTGGAACTGGGAAAGCAGCCGGGGCATGTGGTATTTGGCAAACACGTTGGAGCAGCCGATGGACAGGGTGCCGCTGGGATGGGTCGCCAGTCCCTCCAGGGCGGCCCGTACCTGCCGGTAGTCCTTTTCCGTGCGCAGGCAGTACTGATGGACCAGTTCACCGGCTGAGGTGAACCGGATGCCCCGGGGCTGGCGGATGAACAGGGTGGTGCCGAATTCCGCTTCCATCCGTTTCAGCCGGTCCGTAATGGCGGGCTGGGAGATGAAGAGCCGTCTGGCAGTATGGGTGATGTTCTTTTCTTCATACAGGGTTTTGAGAAGAAGGATGTCTTTGGAATCCATAATTGCTCCTTTTGTATCAAAAAAACCATAGATTTGGGCTATCGCAGCCAAAAAGGAAAATATATTTGTGAAACTTCCCAGATAATTCTATTATAATAGCATATAATCGGTATGGGAACCTGTAATGACACAGAACCCATCGAAATTTCAGATGCCTGCGGAGAGGAGCCGGCAGTCTCTCCAGGCGGAAAGGAAGTTATTATGCTGTTAGGTATTGCTGGTTTCATTATGATCGGGCTGGTGGTATACTGCCTGATCTCCTCCAAAATGAATGCCATCCCCATTTTCGTGGCATTCCCCATTATCATTGCCCTGCTCTGCGGGTTCGGCCCGGCTGAAGTGTTCGCCTTCATCAAAAAAGGGGTGGGGACCACCATGTCCACGGCCATCTTGTTCCTGTTCTCCATTGTGTATTTTGCGCTGATGAATGATGTGGGCATGTTCGATCCCCTGATGAACTTCCTGGCCAGGAAGGCCGGGAGCAACATCGTCCTGGTGACCATCGCCACCGGCATCATTGCCACCATTGCCCACCTGGACGGCACCACTGCCGGGACCTGCCTGATTACGGTACCGGCCATGCTGCCCCTGTACAAGAAACTGCACATCCGTCCGGTGGTATTGTGCTGCATCATTTCTGCCGCTATCTCCATCATGAACCTGACCCCCTGGGGCGGTCCTGTGGCCCGTACGGCCATCATCCTGAAGACCGACGCCAGTATCCTGTGGCATGAACTGCTGCCCCTGCAGGGTGTAGGGCTGGTCATCGTATTCCTGTTCTGTGTGTATATGGGCCTTCTGGAAAAGAAACGGGGCGCCGGCCTCAACCCCACCGGAAAAGCCGCTGAACTCAGCGAAGACCTGGATATGGCCGGAGCCGATGCACCGGCAGATCCCAGCCTGAAACGGCCCAAACTGGTGTGGGTGAACTGGGGTGTGACCCTGGTGGTCATCCTGCTCATGTGCTTCACCAAGATCCCTCTGTACGGAGCCTTCATGATCGGCCTGGCGGCAGCCCTGATTATCAACTTCCATTCCGCCAAAGAACAGGCCAACGCCGTGAAACGGCACGCTTCTGCAGCCCTGCTCACCCCCATGATCCTCTTGACCACCGGGATTTTCCTGGGGATCCTGAACGGAACCGGGATGATGAAATCCATGGCCAACATCCTGATCAACATCATGCCCACTGCCCTGGGACCCAAACTGGCCACCGTCATGGGCTGCCTGTCCGTGCCTTTCGGCATGATGCTGGGGACCGACTCTTTCTTCTTTGGCTTCATGCCTCTGTGCATTGGCGTGGCCGAGAAATTCGGTGTGACGGCCCATGACATCGCCATGAGCATGCTGATCGGCAAGGACTTCTGCATCATGGTCACTCCCCACAACGCCACCACCTGGCTGCTGATCGGGATGGCCGGGGTTTCCCTGAAAGACCAGCTGAAGTTTTCGGCACCCTATCTGTGGGTCCTGAGTATCATTACCGTGTTCGCGGCCGGGGCCATCGGCGTTTTCCAGATGTGATCCGGAACAGCGCTCTCTGGATTGAAAAAGAGGAGGGCTGCACGTAAAAGTGCAGCTCCTCCTCTTTTTTTGTCATCGGTTCCAGGGCATGCTTTCGGGCCTCTGGTCCGGCTGATGGTTCCGTTGCTGGACGGGCGGACGTTTCCTGCGGTTCTTTCGCTGGGCTTCCCGTCTTTTCCGGGCTTCTGCTTCCCGCTTCTTCTGGATTTCCTTCTGCCGCTTCTCAAAGGCTTTCTGCTGGTCTCCACTATTCCGGCGTTCCATTCTGGGCGGGTTCCCGTTGTCCCGGGGCACAGCGGCCTGGGCTTCGCTGGCAGACAGGGCGCTGGCGCCCAGAATCAGGGTCACCCCCAGGACGAACAGGCTGGTGGCCTTTTTGAACCGGTTTTTCAGATCGACATGTTTCATCATGGATTCCTTCTTTCTTTTTTCAGCTGAACAGCTGCTGGAGAGGGTTGATTTTATGGACCTGGCCGCGGAGGACCTGGCCACTTTGGGCGTCCACCAGAAAACTGTAGCGCAGGCCGTCTTTTTCACAGCGGGCTACGTAGACACCGGGGAAGGCATCCGCCCTGGCTTCTTTGGCCAGTTGGGGCCGGGGGAAACCCTGAGGCTGACGGCTCTCCTGGCCCTGCTCACCGGGTATTCCGTCCGGACGCTGGCTGTTATTTTTTGCATTCTGTCCGGGGATCATGGGCGGCTGGCCCTGGCGATCCTGTTCACCCTGGATACCGGGGAAACCATTTCTCCCGTCCTGTCCCTTGTCGCTTTCTTTGTATTTCCTGCTGTCCTTCTTCTGCTCTTTCTTTTTTTTGTCCTTCCTGTCTTTTTTGAAGTCCTTGCCCGGTTCGCCGGGTTTCCGATCATCCAGGGTCACACTCTGGAAAGAGATACTGGTGGGATCTGTTCCCAGAGCACTGGCAATGTTTTCTTTTACCTGGTCCGTGGAAACCAGCTGGATATTGTTTTGGGCGGCCATGTTCTGAAGAAGTTTGGTGCGAGCCTGGGCTTCCTGGGCTCGGGACTGGGCCTTGGCCTGGTGCAGGGCGATCTTGCTGCCGCCAGCCGCTATGGCCAGAACCAGCAGGCAGCCGGCCCCTTTCTTCAGCCGTTTCGGAGTCAGTTTGCTTTTGCCCCAGTGGGCGGCCTCCTGTAACCGTTGTTTGCACGCATCCATTTTTTCTTTGTCCATATTCATCCCTCCTGGATACCGGAATTGATCAACTCGTTTTGATGGTTTCAGTATAACGGGGGGAGATGAAAGGGAAATGAACTAAAAATGAGGGTTTGGTGAAAGAAGCGGGCTTCTATTTGTGTCCCCCTTCCCTTTCCCGCAGGACTAGGCTGTTCCTATTCGTCACAGCCGTCGCAGGGAAGGACAATTGATTGCTGATCAAAAAGGAGTTGTGAGAAATCACAACTCCTTTTTTCATGCCTTAAAAACCAGCCCGAACGTGCTGCCCTTTCCTTCTTTGCTTTCCACCGTGGCTTTGGCTTGCATCAGCTTGGCCGCGGCAGCCACAAAGGAAAGACCCAGCCCCAGTCCCATATTCTGTTTTTTGTTCCGGGAGGGATCTGACTGGTACAGCCGGTCCCAGATCTTTTCCTGATCCTCCTCGGGAATCCCCGGTCCATCATCCTCCACGGCCAGGGCAATGCACCCATCTTGCCGGGCCAGGGTCACCGTGATCCGGGTCCGGGTGAATTTCAGGGCATTGTCCAGGTAATTGCCCAGAATCCGATGGATCAGCTGATCGTCTCCCAGGACCACCTGGTCAGGTTCCACCTGGGCATGCCACTGCAGTTCCTGGGCCTGGGGCAGCTTCTGGTAATCCTGGAGGGTTTCCAGGACCAGCCGGGACAGTTTTACCGGCTGCAGTTCCAGATGCTTCCGGTTGCCCAGCCGGGACAGCTCCAGCAGCTGGTTGATCAGCCGGCTCATGCGGCGGGATTGCAGGAAGATGTGCCGGAATTCCTCCTTTGCTTCGTCGATGTTGTCCGTATAGTCCTTTCCGAATTCACTTTCGCTCATGATCACGGCCGTGGGGGTGCGCAGCTCATGGGATACGTCCGAGGTAAAACGTTTTTCCCGTTCCAGCAGGTTTTCGAGCTGTTCCAGCATCCAGTTGAAGGTACGGCCCATCTGATGGATTTCATCCTGGCTGTCATCCAGGGGGATACGCTGGCTCAGATCCCCTGTTTCCCCAATGGCCCGTGCCGCCTGGCTGATGGCCTGGACCGGAGCAAAACTCCGTTTGATGATCTTATAGCCGCCCAGGGTGACCAGGAGCAGGAAAAGCGGCAGGGTGATGAGCGCGGTGAGGAGAAGCACACGGTAATGCTGGGTGTAAGCCCTGTCTGGCAGGTACCCCCGTACAAAGGGTGGCCATTTGCCCATCTCCGGTCGGAAATCCTTCTGATCGGGAGGCAGAGGATGATCGATGTAATGATAGCTTTCTCCCTGGATGATCACCTGCTGGGGACCTTTGTTGAAGTTGATGGGCAGTTCCGGGGCACCCTCAGGTTCTGCTCCTTTGAGCAGCTTCCCGGTATGATCCCGCAGGGACAGGTAGACATTGTTGTCGAAGGCTTTGAATTTCCCCTCTTTCTTTTCATACCGGTCAGAGGCTTTTTCCACGGCTTTGATCAGGGTACGTCCGGAGGTTCGCCGCTCATAGTCCTCACCCATATTCAGCAGCACCCCGGTGAACAGTACCAGGATGAGAGTCAGGAACAGGGTGTACCACAGGGTCACCCGGGCGGATACGGGCAGGGTGTTCAGCCGGTGCCACAGGTTCCGTCCCAGCTGCCGGAAAAATTCCGGCACCTTTTTACACTTTGAGCACATAGCCCGCTCCTCTTACGGTGTGCAGCAGCTTGGGCGTAAAATCCCTGTCGATCTTTTTTCGCAGGGTCTTGATGTACACATCCACCATGTTGGAATACCCTTCATAGGAAAAATCCCAGGCATGCTCCAGGATCTGTTCCCGGGAAAGGACGGTGCCCTGGTTCCGCAGCAGGTAATCCAGCACGGAGAATTCTTTGGGGGTCAGGGCGATTTCCTTGCCGGCCCGGGTTACAGTATGGGTCCGGGTATCCAGGGTCAGATCAGCCAGGGAAAGCTGGGTGCTGGCGGTCTGCTGGGGATTGCTGCGCCGGAGCAGGCTGCGGATACGGGCCAGCAGCTCGTCAAATTCAAAGGGCTTCACCAGATAATCGTCACCGCCGCTGTCCAGACCGGTGACTTTGTCCTGGGTGCTGTCCAGTGCGGTCAAAAACAGGACGGGCACCTGGGAGCCCTGTTGCCGGATGGTCTTTACCAGCGTCAGGCCATCCATCTCGGGCATCATGATATCCACGATCAGCAGGTCATATTCGGCGGCATTCAGATATTCCAGGGCTTCTTTGCCGTTGAAGGCACTGTCCACCGAATAGGTCTCGATTTTCAGCCGCTTGGCAATGATCTTATTTAACGTGGGTTCATCTTCTGCAACAAGGATTTTCATATGCGTAACCTCCTGTGAATCCAGTTTCTTTCATTTTATAGGATAAAGGAGAAAAATGAAATGGGGGTGAAAGAGTCGGATACAACAGGATATAGAATTTGTCATAGGCAAATTTTAATGAAATAAGTTAGCCTAAACTATATATGGAAAAAGAACAGATAAATCCGCATAATACCTTGATTTTTAGGGGATAAGTGGTACAATTCTGGTTGGGGAGAGAAAAAATGATTCAAACCTTTTTCAAGTTTTTTTGAAAAAAGCTTGCATATTTCCTAACAATATGCTAGAATCACTCCTGTAAGTAAAGACTAACCGCATTGTCTTTATTTTTTTCAAGGTATGGGTTAGCAAAAACTAACCCATACCACTCCCCTTACTTATTGTCGTTTTTGGAAGGTCCTCCGGGATCTTCTGAAATCATTGTCATAGGAATGACAGGTTGTGTGCCCCTGGACATTCCACTCCCTCTCATTTGGAGGAACCACCACTCCTCAGGTTTCTCCAACCCGAACCATTTTTATTGTCAACCTTCAAGCAAAAACAGCGATAGAGAAGCGCAACTCTATCGCTGTTTTTGTATGCGTTCAGCAATTTCCCTCATACACGTGTTTCAGCCATTTCCGGGCCACCCTGGCCAAATGGTACACCGTGGGCACCGGGGTGGCGGGGGTGCTTAGCTGCCAGCGGGGGAAGTACCGGGACAGGTGCAGGGGCAGGTCCGGGGATATGCCGGCCAGCCAGGCGGCTTCCTGCTCCATTTCGTCCACACTGTCGTTTTTGCCGGGGATGACCAGGGTGGTCACCTCCACGTGACAGCCGGCTTCCACTGCCAGTTTGATGTTCGTTTTTACGGTTTCCAGGTCTCCCTGGAGCCAGTGGTAGAACGCCGGTGTGAACCCCTTCAGGTCGATGTTGGCGGCGTCGATCAGGGGCAGCAGCTCCTGCCAGGCCCGGGAATCGATCATGCCGTTGGTGACCAGGACGGTGGAAAGATCATTTTCTTTCAGCAGGCGGCAGCAGTCCCGCACATATTCGTACCCTGTCAGGGGCTCGTTGTAGGTGAAGGCCACCCCGATGTTCCCGGCTTTTTCCCTGTATTCCAGGGCCAGCTGCAGCAGCTGCCGGGGCAGTACTTTCAGCCGGGCGGTCTCCGGGCCTGCCTGGGAGATGGAGGCATTCTGGCAGAACGGACAGCGCAGGTTGCAGCCGAAGCTGCCCACGGACAGGATCAGGCTGCCCGGATGGAACCGGCGCAGGGGTTTCTTTTCGATGGGGTCCAGCGCCAGGGAGGTAAGGAGACCGTAATTCCGGTCTATGATTGTTCCCTCCGCGTTCTCCCGGGCCCGGCAGAACCCCACAGCCCCCGGCGCCAGGGTACAGTGGTGGGGACACAGGGTACAGGTGCGTTTGGCCTCCTGGGTCATTTGTGTCTCACCACCTGGAACCGGTACAGTTCAACGGGCTCTCTGGCGCCGATATTGCCTTTCTGACGGGCGATGCTGATCTGCTCAGCCGTTGTATCCACCCCGTCCAGATCGGGCAGCAGGAGGCCTTTCCGTTCATCACAGGCACTTTTCACGATGACACCGTACTTCTTTGGGTCCAGCTGGCCGGCATCGGCCACCGGCTCGGGCTTGCCCAGCACGTCCACATTGTATTCCAGGTCGGACAGTTCCCAGGGCTGTACCGGGGGAAACCGGGGATCGCGGGTGGCAGCAGAGATGCCGTTCTGCAGGATCTCTTCCGCCACACAGGAGCGCACCGGACTGATGGTGCCGATACAGCCCCGCAGCTGGCCGTGGAGGTGGAGGGACACGAAGGCACCGGCCCGGGTGGTCCGCATTTCATCCGGCAGCTGGGCGGGAAGCCGGGCCGGTTCCCCGGTCTTTACGAAGGTTTCCACGGACAGCCGGGCCAGTTTCACATAAGGATCCTCGTGGGCGATCCGTTCTTCCTTCTGCTTTTTCTGGTACTGGAGCAGGGGCAGCAGGAACTGGCGGCTGGGATCCGGCCCTTCCGGATAGAAGGAGGCCACCCCGTAGCCCACGCCGAAGGGGCCTTCATAGGACAGCAGGCGGGACTTCAGGGCCACCTCGTCCCAGGCTCCGGTCATGATCCAGAAGGAACGCAGGCCGCATTCGGCGGCCCGGGTGCACAGGGAGTCATCCAGGGTCAGCAGGCGCAGGAAGTCGCTTTTTTCCAGGCATTCTGTACAGGCCCTGTCGAATACCGGACCTTCGGGCACTGCGCCGTAGGGACCTTCCGGCAGCAGTTTGTGGGAGAGATCCCCGCTGGCGATGAACACCACCCGGCGGCCCAGCTGGTCCACGGCCCGGCGGATGCACTGGCCCAGTTTGTAGTGTACGTCCGCCGGAAAACCGGACAGGCCGATGCGGACCACCTTCACCTGGTCCAGGGGCTTGTATTTGCGGAAAAAGTACAGGGGGATCATGGTGGCATGATCCAGTTCCGGATTCCGTTCCCCTTCGAACCCGGCCGGGATACCGGCTTTTTGGGCATCATCGGCGATCAGGGAAGCCAGGGTGGTGTCGTAGTCCACGGCGATTTCCACCTGGGGTGCCCGGAACTGGGCGAAACTGCCCCGGCCACGGGAGCCGGGGGCGATGTGGAAATAATCCAGGTACAGCTCCGCATGGGGGCTGGTAATCACCAGGGTATCGGGATTGAGATCCGCGGCCGCCTTCATGACTGTATCGTAGGCGTCGATAGTCTTCTGGATCTTCTTTTCTTCACCCCGCCCGATTTCCGGCAGGATGATGGGGGGATGGGGTACGGCAAAAGATGCAAGAATGGTCATGGCAAACACCTCTCTTTTCTCCCATTGTAGCATAAAAATCGGGGTGTGAAATCATTCACACCCCGTCATACGTTACAGGTAAAAATTTGCCGCAGGCTCTTTTTCAGTTCCGTTTCCGGAACAGCTCAAACAGATGCACCGGCGCCCCGCTGTTCCAGTTGTAGCCCGGGACGGCGGCCTCCACTTTGGCCTTGACGGCCTCCAGGTCGTGGAATACCTCCCATTTGGCGGCAATCTGGGCCTGGCCGCTGAGGCGCAGCAGGTAGGAGGGATGGAAGGTGGCCAGGAAGGGGATGCCTTCCGTGGTCGTGTACCACTGGCCCCGTTCCCGGGTGATGCGGGCATCCGGCCCCCGGAAATACCGCAGGGCTACGCTGCCCAGCCCCAGGATCACTTTGGGCTGCAGCAGCCGGATTTCCTGATCCAGCCAGCGTCTGGCACAGAAGGCACCTTCCTCCACCGTGGGGGTGCGGTTGCCTTTGGGTCGGCATTTGATCACATTGGTGGTATACACCCGATCCCGGGTGATCCTTACGGACCACAGGGCCTTGTCCAGCAGCTGGCCGCTGGGGCCGATCAGAGGACAGCCGTAGTCATCCTCCACGCCGCCGGGGCCTTCGCCTACAATCATGAGAGGGCTTTCCAGGCTGCCGAACCAGCCTACCGGGGCCTGACAGTCGCCCCGCAGAGGGCAGGCGGTGCAGTCTTCCAGCTGTTTTTTCAGGGTATCGAACGAATCTGCAGATTCCACGGATGAGGCCTCCTTAGGGTTTCTCTTTTTTCAGCCTGTCCAGGAAAAATCCGGCCAGAAAGCCGGTGAACAGGCCGGTGGGGATGCCGATGGCAATCAGCACGGGCAGGTAGGAGAACAGGGCCGGTGTCATCATGATCCCTACGGCAATGAGGATCTGGCCACAGTTGTGGAGGAAGGCTCCCAAAAGCCCCACGCCAACGGTGGAGAACCACTGGTATTTCACAGCCAGGGCCATGCCGATGAAACTGAGCACAGCGCCGCCCAGGCCGATGAGAAAGCCCGGGGTCAGGAGCCCGGTGAACAGCAGCCCGGTGAGCAGCAGCCGGGCCGCCAGGAACAGCGCACCTTTCTGCACCCCGTACAGGTACAGCACGATGATGGTCACGGTGTTGGCCAGGCCCAGATGGGCTCCGGGCAGGGGCAGCAGCCAGGCCAGACTGGTTTCCGCCAGCCGCAGGGCGATGGCGGCAGCCAGCAGCACCCCCAGCTGGGTCAGGTCGTGGATGGTGAGGTTACCGGAGGATGGCATCATGATCATTCTCCTTTGCAGCAGTGGTGATGGTGACCAGGACTTTTTCCGGTACGCAGGCAATGGTCTGGCCGCTCCGGGTGATCTTGCCCTGGTGGATGCAGACTTTATCCGGGCAGGGTGAAGAGGTGACCCGGGCGCCGTCCCTGTCGTACAGGACGGTGAGTTCCCCATCCGCCACCGGGACGATCAGCTTGGTCTCGGCGGTGATCTTCTTCAGTTCGATCCGCTGAATCACCTGCTGGTCCTGTTTCACCACCAGGACTTTATCCTTGGCGGAGGTGTTGGACCGGAAGAAAAAGGTGCTGCCGAGGGCCAGGATCACAAGGACCAGGATCAGCCAGAAATCATTCTTGCGCATACGGAATCTCCTTTTATTCAGGGGTATAGATGGTTTTCAGGCCGGAGGACAGGTGGACGGTGCCGTCTTCCTCCACATACAGCATTTCCAGATCGGGATTCTGCTCCACCAGGTCCATGGCTTTCTGCCAGGGCAGTACGAACAGCAGGGTGGAGTAGTAGTCCGCCCAGAAGGCGGAATGGGTCACTACGGTGACAGAACGGGCATTCCAGGCCGGCCAGCCGGTCCGGGGATCCAGGATGTGGTGGTACCGTTTTCCGTCCACCTCATAATACCGCTGGTAGTCGCCGCTGGTGGCAATGGCCGTCCCGTCTTTCACGGCCAGGGTACCCAGCACCTTCTGGGGGTTCCGGGGATCCTGCACGCCGATCTTCCAGGGGGAACCGTCTTCCTTGCTGCCCAGCACTTTGATGTTTCCACCGGCGTTGATGAGGGCCGTTTTCACCCGTTTGTCCCGGCGCAGCAGCTCAGCAGCCTGCTCCACGGCATAGCCCTTGGCCACGGCTCCCAGATCCAGCTGGGCACCGGGGGCCAGGGTCACCGTGTTCCCGGCTACGTCTAAAGTATACTTCTCCGGACCGCATTTGGCCAGTGCCTGGGCGATTTCTGCCTTTGCGGGCACGGTTTTGTCTTCCTTATGCCGGTTCCACACCTGGATCACCGGGCCCAGGGTCAGGTCCAGGTTACGGTCCTGCAGGGGCTGCACCTGGCTCAGGATGTCCATCAGGTAGGGGGAGGCCTTGTGGGGTCCCCGGCCTGCTGCCTGGTTGATGGCGTACAGGTCTTCCGGTCCCTGCTCCGCATAGGGGTCCGTCTGGGTGGCAATGGTCTGGAACAGGCTCATGGCGTCGTTGGTGGCGTCCGTCAGATCTTTTTTGCTGTTTCCGGTGGTGGTGATGGTCACAATGGTATCCATCATGAACCGGGTATCTTCCTGTTTTTCCGGTTGAAAAAAGCAGCCTGCACAAGTCAGGCTGCTGAAAACCAGAAGCGATGCTAATAGTTTTTTCATGGATCTCCTTATCAGGCCTGTTTCTGGGCCTGGGCGGAAGGACATTGATCGGCCATGGCGCAGCAGGCGCAGCCGGTGGGTTCTGCCTTCTTGGGAGCGTCCGGAGACCCTTCCACAGGAACGATGTCAACCAGGCACTTCCGCGGGCATTTCTGTACGCAGATGCCGCAGCCATCGCACTTGGTGTAGTCGATGACGGGGATGCTGCCGTTGGGGGTATCTTCCAGGGTGATGCATTTCTGCGGGCAGTTCCGTACGCACATGCCGCAGCTGATGCAGGATACCTTGCAGTTGGTCATGGCAGCCTTGCCTTTTTCCCGGTTGTTGCACTGTACCAGGACTTTTTCGTTGGCAGGCAGCATTTCGATCAGCAGCTGCGGGCAGGCCTTGGAGCAGGCACCGCAGCCCACGCACTTGTTGTAGTCGAATTCAGGCAGACCGTTTTTGCCGATCTTCAGGGCGCCGAAGTTGCAGGCGTCCACGCAGGCACCGTCGCCAAAGCAGCCGAAGTTGCACTGGCCGGGGCCGCCGGCGGTGGCAGCCTTTACATAGCAGTTGTGGATGCCTTCCCGGTCAGCCACAGGGGTCCGGTTGGCGGTGCAGCCATTGCAGTGCAGGCGGGGGATGATGCGGACAGCGTCAGCGTTGTCATCGGTTTCCACACCCATCACAGCAGCAATGGCCTTCTTGGCGTCGGGGTTGGCGACCACGCATCTGGTGGCATCCTTTTCCTTACCGGAAACGATGGCATCAGCCAGGGCGCCGCAGCCGGCATACCCGCACCCGCCGCAGTTGGCGCCGGGCAGCAGGTTGGTGATTTCCCCGATACGGGGATCTTCTTCAACGGCAAATTTCTTGCTGGCCGTAGCCAGTACCAGGCCGAATACACCGCCCAGTACGGCGACCAGGATCGCAGCAGTTGTAATCATAGTTTTTCAGCTCCTAACTCAATGGATGCCGCTCATCCCCATCATGGAAATGGACATGCAGCTGGCAGTGATCAAAGCGATCGGCAGGTTCCGCAGGCATTTGGGCAGAGCGTTTTCGTCCAGACGTTCACGGATGCAGGAGAACAGCAGGATGGCCATGGTATAACCGATGGACGTACCGATGGAGTTCACGCAGGAATCCAGGAAGTTGTAATTGCTTTCCACGTTGATCAGAGCGATACCCAGGATGGCGCAGTTGGTGGTGATCAGAGGCAGGTAGATACCCATGGCCTTGTGCAGGGAGGGCATGGCCTTTTTCATGAACATTTCAACCAGCTGTACCAGGGTGGCGATGGCCAGGATGAAGACCAGGGTCTTCAGGTATTCCAGGTGATAAGGCACCAGGAGCAGATGATAGCAGGCGTAGGACAGCATGGAGGCCAGCAGCATGACGAAGGACACGGCGGCGCTCATACCGACGGAGTTCTTGAAGTTCTTGGAAACCCCCAGGAAGGAGCACATCCCCAGGAACCGGGACAAAATGATGTTGGTGACGAAAATGGAACTGAAGAGAATGCCAAAAGTACTATGCATTATGAGCACCTCTTTCTTTGAAGTAGTTCACAGCGGCGAACACAAAGCCCATGGTCAGGAATGCGCCGGCCGGCAGGATGAAGATCAATACAGGCTGATAGGCGGCAGGCATGACCACGTGGTCGAACAGTTTGCCGGAACCGATCAGTTCACGGAAGAAGGCGATGCAGAACAGGGCGAACGTATAACCGATGCCCATGCCGATGGCATCCAGGGCAGAATCGATGATACCGTGGTCGCAGGCGAAAGCTTCTGCACGGCCCAGTACGATACAGTTAACAACGATCAGAGGAACGAATACGCCCAGGGCTGCGTACAGCGCCGGTACGAAAGCGTTCATCAGCATTTCCAGCACGGTTACCACGGAAGCGATAACTACGATGTAGCAGGGAATGTGGATCTGATCCGGAATCAGTTTCCGGATGGCGGCAATGATCATGTTGGTGAAAAACAGAACGAAGGTAAAGGCACAGCCCATACCGATTGCGTTGGTCAGGGAAGTAGACGTTGCCAGCGACGGACATACACCCAGCAGCTGAACGAACAACGGGTTTTCCTTGATGATACCTTTGGTCAACTCATGCAGCATCTCGATCAGTCCTTTCAATTGGCATGATTCTTCATGTAGTCATCCCGGGCAGCGTTCACGCCGGTGACGACAGCTCTGGAAGTGATGGTAGCAGCAGTGATGGCCTTGATTTCATTGGGCTTGGAAGCTTCCTGCTTCGTGACTACCAGTGCATCTTTCAGAGGTTTGCCCTTGAACTGGGCCTGCCATGCAGGTTCGGTGCTCTTGGCGCCCAGGCCAGGAGTTTCACTGTGGTTCATGACCTTGATGCCGGTGATTTTGTTGCCGTCTTTGGAGATCCCCACCATGAGGGTGAGCTTGCCGCCGTAACCGCTGGGGGTCACGGTGTAAATGTACCCGTTGGGTTTGCCGTTCTTGGAAGATTCCTGCACATCGGTGATCAGGCCGCCGGGAGCCGGCAGTTTCTTCAGATTGCCCAGGTCGGGCAGGACGACTTTATAAGCGGCACGAGTGTCCGCTTCATGTTTTTTCGCGATGGTATCCTTGGTGCCTTCGTTGGCTGCAGCCACCAGACCTACGCTGACGCCGCAGATGACGGCCAGGATGCCGGTATACTTAACAAAGAGGTTGCTCATTTCTTTTGACCTCCTCCGAAGGATACATTCCGTACGAACCGGTCAATCATGGGAGTGACCATGTTCATCATCAGGATGGAGTAGCAGACACCTTCCGTATAGCTGCCCCGCAGCCGGATCAGGGAGGTCAGCAGGCCCAGGCCGATGGCGTAAATGATCTTGCCTTTTTTCGTGATCGGAGAGGTGACCCAGTCGGTTGCCATGAAGAAGGCACCGATCATCAGGCCGCCGGCGAACAGATGGTACAGCGGGAACGTGGAGGGATACCCGTTCACAGCCCCGTAGATGCCGGTGATCACGGCTACCGTGGCCAGATAGAACACAGGGATGCGCCAGTCGATCAGTTTCTTGTAGATCAGGTACAGGCCGCCGATGACCAGGGCCGGTACGCAGGTTTCACCCAGAGAACCGCCCACATTCCCCATGAACAGATCGGACAGGGGAGGCAGCTGGGAAGCAGCGGCACCGCCGGCTGCCCAGACTTTTTCGGTCATACGCATCACAGCCAGCGGAGTGGCGGCGGTGGTGGCGTCAGCCCCTGCGGTGGCAGCCGTTACAGCAGCCGCCTTGGTGGCCGGGATGACCCAGGTGGTCATCTGCTGGGGGAAAGAAGCCAGCAGGATGGCACGGCCGATGTGGGCCGGGTTGAAGATGTTCTTGCCCAGGCCGCCGAATACGGCTTTGCCGATGACCACGGCAAACATGCCGCCCAGGACAGCCATGTAGCTGGGCAGGGAGGCGGGCAGGCACAGGGCCAGCAGCAGACCGGTCAGAGCCGCGGAACCGTCTTTTACGGTGTCCTTCTTTACGCCCATGACCTTGTTGGCCAGCTTTTCAAAGATAATGGCAGAAACCATGCAGCACACGATGACACGGGCTGCGTCAAAACGGAAATAGTAAAAAGATGCCAGGACAGCAGGTACCAGTGCCAGCATAACTTCCCGCATGGACTTGCTGATGGTGAGCCCACAGTGCATGTGGGGAGACGAGGAAACGAGAACCAGCGGTTTCGGTTCTTTAATAGGTTCCATAATCAATATCCAGTCCTTTCGCGATATTATTTCTTATCGAATTTATAGAAGGGGTTATGACCGCCGTCACCTTTCCCTTTGATAAATTGCTTGCCCATCCGGATGTACTGCACCAGAGGAATGTGGGCAGGGCATACGAAAGCACAGGAACCGCATTCGATGCAGGCATGACAGAAGAACCGTTCGGCTTCATCCCAGTTCTGTTTCTTGACAGCCTGGACGATTTCGGTGGGTTCCAGTCTCATGGGGCAGGCATCCACGCAGCGGGCGCAGTGCACGCAGGGATCCGGTTCCACATATTGGGCGAAAGGAGATTTGGAGTTGAAGATCAGCAGGCCGCTGGAACCCTTGGTAATGGGGTAATCCAGGGAGTTGACGGCAAAGCCCATCATCATCCCGCCGGAAATGATCTTGCCGAGATCGCCTTCCAGGCCGCCGGCGGCTTTTTCCACGGCGTCGCTGTACAGGGTACCCAGACGGACGATGTAGTTCCCGGGTTTCTTCACGCCGTCACCGCTGATGGTTACGACACGTTCATACAGGGGAACATTGTTTTTCACAGCGCGGCAGGCGGCAACCGCCGTACCCACGTTGTCCACGATGACGCCCACATCGGCAGGCAGGCCCCGATCCGGGACGGTGCGGCCGGTAGCGGCGTAGATCAGGTGTTTTTCAGAACCCTGAGGATATTTTTCTTTGCAGACGCAGACTTCGATGTTGGCTTCAGAAGCCACTTTCTTCTGCATCAGTTCGATGGCATCGGGTTTGTTGTCCTCGATGCCGATGATCCCCTTGGAGGCACCGGAGGCCAGCATGAAATACTTCAGGCCCTGGATGATCTCATCCGAGTATTCCAGCAGCGTGCGATGGTCGGCCGTAACGAAGGGTTCGCATTCGATGCCGTTCAGCAGGACGGTATCGATGGGACGATGGCCTTCCTTTACAGGCGCATACTTCACTGCCGTGGGGAACGTAGCACCACCCATACCGGCGATGCCTCTGTCACGCAGTACCTGACGGATCAGATCCGGCGTGATGTCTTCTTCCTTGCGGGGCTGCATGTCCTCGCAGGGGGTGTCCTGGCCATCGTTTTTGATGACCACACATTGGGAAATCATGCCGTTGGGCATGTAACGGCTCTCCAGCTTCATCACCATGCCGCTCACACTGGAGTGGATGTTGGTGCTGACGAAGCCGCCGGCTTCCCCAATCACCTGTCCCATTGTGACTTTGTCTCCCGGTTTGACCACCGGTTTTGCCGGAGCACCAATGTGCTGGGAGAGAGGAATGTACACCATGTCCGGGGCCGGGCATCTTTCGATAGCCACTTTGTCGGTCAAGGACTTGCTGGGCGGTACTTCAACACCACCCATGAAACTTGCTTCTTGTGCAGACATTCAGTTCACCTCTAACCTTTCATGTGTCAACTTCAAGTAAAAATTATATATTGTAAAATTACAAAAAACAAGGGGTTGAACGGATACAGTTTGGGAAAGGGCATGGAATCTAAATGAAAATTTTTTGGAAATTTTCTTCTCAAAAAGTTTACAAAAAAACATGCACAATATTGTAAAATAGTTTATAATAATGAACGTGACCAGTGGAACTTTGTTCAACTAAATGAATTAGAAGAATCTTATGAAAATACTGTCTTTAAACACGTGTATATATAAGGAAGGCAGTTGTTGATTTCTGGAGGAATGTACGATGTTCGGTCTGTATTTTGATGATTATGATACGCCGGTGTTCCGGCCGCCCAGCGAAGCCAACAGTTTCATCCTGCGGGTGACCCGTGGCTGTGCCCACAATACCTGCACGTTCTGCGCCATGTATAAGGATGTGCAGTTCTCCGTGTGTCCCGATGAGGAAATCTCCCGGCAGATCGCCCTGGCGGCCCGGTATGCCCGGAACCAGGTGAAGCGGATCTTCCTGGCGGACGGGGATGCCCTGGTGCTGCCCACCAGCAAGCTGCTGAAGCTGCTGGTGGTACTCTACCAGACGTTCCCCAACCTGCAGCGGGTCACCTCCTATGCAGGTCCGCGGGATATCCTGCGCAAAAGCGACGAGGAGATGGTGCAGCTGCGGGAAGCCGGTCTGAAGATGCTGTATTTCGGACTGGAGACCGGGGACGATGCCCTGCTGCATCGGATCAAAAAGGGAGTGTCCGCCCAGGAAGCCATTGCTGCCGGACAGAAGGTGGTCCGCTGCGGCATGAAGCTGTCCATGATGGTGATTGCCGGACTGGGCGGCAAGGCGGACAGCGAACGCCATGCCATCAACACGGGGAAAGCCGTGACGGCCATCCAGCCCAATATGCTCAGCGTGCTGACCCTGCGGCTGTACAAAGGCACCGAAATGCTGCGCCAGTTCGAGGCAGGAGAATTCGAACTGCTGTCGCCGGCGGGCCTGGCCCAGGAAGCAAAACGCATGCTGGAGCATGTGGACATTGAACCCGGGCGCCATACCCTGTTCCGAAGCAACCACATTTCCAATTATGTGCCCCTGGCGGGGACCCTGCCCCAGGACAAAGAACGCCTGATCCAGGAACTGGAGGTGTCCATCGGCAAACTTTCCAAATTGACGGATTGGGAAGTTTATACTAATATGGAGTATTGAGAGTGTATCATTTTTAATAAATCCGCAAGGATTGCCGTGGAAGAAAAGAGGCATAAAAAATGAAACTGCACAATGTGGTACTGGCACTGTTCCTGAGTTTGCTGGCCCTGCCCCTTTCTGCAGGGGCCGCCGCCCATAAGACCGCACCCCTGAAGGTGGGGGATCATGGGTGGAAGGTGAAGACGGTACAGATCAAACTGAATGCCATTGGCATGAAAACACCTACCACCGGGAAATATACGAAGGACCTGGAGACCCAGGTGCGGGCGTTCCAGCGGAGCCACAGGCTGCCCTCCACCGGGAAGGTGGATGATACCACCTATTTCCGGATCCAGGAAGCCGCTTTTGAAAAGGAGGGCATCCATGGGATCCGGGGGGAGGACGTGGTCCGTACGGCTTCCCGGTACAAGGGGGTGCCCTACAGCTTCGGTGGTACCACACCCCGGGCCTTCGACTGTTCCGGGTATGTGCAGTATGTATTCCGTCAGCATAAGGCAACGCTGCCCCGTACGGCAGACCTGCAGTATGAGAAGGGACTGTTCGTGACCCAGCGGCAGCTGAAACCGGGGGATCTGGTGTTCTTCTCCACCTACGAACCCGGGGCTTCCCATGTGGGAATCTATGCAGGCGACGGGCTGTTCTGGAACGCCACCTCTTCGGCAGGGGTGCGGCTGTGCAGCCTGTCCGACGAATACTGGAGAACAAGATACTACGGTGCCAAACGGGTCCTGGTCCCGGCGCACAAAAGGTATAAATAAGCAGGGGGGAAACCAATGATTAGGGAACGACGCAATAAGGAAAAGCTGACCAGCTATTACAATAAATTCATCGATGAGGGAATCATCGATCCCAATGTCCATCCGTGGGTGGCTGAGTCCTGGCGCCGGTGTGAAGCGAGAAAACTGAACCACGAGACCATGCCGGCCCATGGGGTGCGTCTGAGCCCCCAGGACCTGCAGAAGGCCCTGGAACGGAACGAGGATGTGGTGAAGTATGTGGACGGTCTGTTCGAACAGAACAAACAGTACTTCAACTCCCACAACCTGAGCATGCTGCTGGTGGATGAGGAAGGCTATGTGCTGAAGAACTACGCCCTGCCCTTCTTCCAGCGGAGCATCGAGGATATCCAGGGCATGCGGGTCCTGGAGGAGGACGTGGGTACCTCCAGCATTTGTGTGGCACGGGCCCACAATGTGCCGTTCCTGATGTTCGGGCCGGAAATGTGGATCCGGGACAGCCATTCCGGGGATGCCTGCTCGGCCCCCATCAACGTGGCAGGCCAGAGCCGGTACATCCTGTCCCTGTTTTCCCTGGACCAGGAGAACCTGCCCTATGACATCCTGCTGAGCCTGCTCATGACCATGAAGTATTCGGTGGAGAACTTCCTGACCATGCTGGCGTACTGGAAGGTGTGCGGCCTGATTTCCGAGGAAATCCCGGCTTCCGTGTACTGGGTGAACCAGGACGGCAGCCTGCGCTATGCCAACACCAACGGCCGGAAACGGCTGGAAGGCAGCCAACGGCTGGATGAGGTGTTCCTGAACTATGAGCACATCCCCATCCAGAAAGGCTTGTCCGGCAAGAGCACCCTGCGCAAGGAAATCACCTGGATCACCCAGGACCGGACCTATGAAGATGTGACCAGCGTACTGCCGGTGAAGGCCGGAGGCAAGGTGGACAGCGTGGTGATCATCACCATGTCCATCGAGGACCTGAAGACCACCATCGCCCATGCCACCGGATACAGTTCCCGGTACAGCCTGTACAGCATGGTGGGGAATTCCAGCGAGTTCCTGGCCCTGCAGCATAAGGCGGCCCGGGTTGCCCGGGGCGACAACAATCTGTTGCTCCAGGGTGAACCGGGTACCGGCAAACAGCGGCTGGCCCATGGCATCCACCAGGCCAGTCCCCGGGCGGCAGCTCCTCTGATCACCGTACGGGGCCACGAAGGCTCGGAGGCGGAACTGGAAGCGGAATTCTTCGGCAGCGACGACGGCGCCGGCCATGTGACCGCCGGGGCCCTGGAACTGGCCAACGGCGGGACCCTGTTCCTGGATGAAATCGAAAAATTCCCCACCCGTCTGGAAGATGTGCTGGCGGATGCCCTGCGCAACGGGGTGCTGAACCGGGAAACCGGTACCCGCCGGAAATTCAACGTACGGGTGATCGCCGCCTGTGACTCCAACTTGAAGCGGCTTACGGACAAAGGGCTGTTCTCCCGGAGCCTGTACGAACTGGTCATCGGTACGGTGATCCGGGTTCCGCCGCTGCGGGAACGGGTGGAAGACGTGGAAGTGATCGCCAACCACATCCTGACGGAAATGGCCGCCCGGCACAACATGCCCGGCAAGACCCTGTCGCCGGAAGCCCTGCACATGCTGAACAGCTGCCAGTGGCCTGGCAACATCAAACAGCTGCAGGGCGTCATCGAGCAGGCCTTCTTCCATACATCCGGCAGCGTCATCGAAGCCAGCCATATCAAACTGCCGGGAGAACACCGGATCGAGAAATCCTGGAAGCATGACAAGGACGCCTTCGTGGCCGCCTGGAAACAGGCCGGGGGCAATATCAGCAAACTGGCCATCATGCTGGATGTGAGCCGGGTGACTCTGTACAGATACCTGAAGAAATTCAACCTGGGGCCGGAAAAGAAGGGTGCCAGGGCGAAAAAAGCAAAGAAAGACGAATGAGTCATAGAACAGGAAACCATAAAGGGGCTGTCGCCTTGCGACAGCCCCATCTGTGAAAATAGGAGAACCAATATGCGTTTACGAAAGAAACCCTGGATCCCCCAGGCACTGGAAGACTATCGGGGAAAGGAACTGCTGGAGGACGACCTGGAGCAGTATAGGGGGCACTGGTCGGATCAGGTGCTGGGGGGCCGGCCGGTGCATCTGGAAATCGGCTGCGGCAAAGGCCAGTTCCTGGCTGCCATGAGCCAGCTCCATCCTGAAATCGGCTATCTGGGCATGGAGACCCAGCGGGAAGTGTGCTATTACGCCGTGAAGAAGCTGCGAGAGGCCGAAATTCCCAATGCCCGGATCATCCACGCCGATGCGGCCCATCTGCTGGAGTGGTTCGAACCCGGGGAAGTGGATCAGATTTTCTTGAATTTCAGCGATCCCTGGCCCAAGGCCCGGCATGCCAAACGGCGGCTGACCTACCGGACCTTCCTGGCAGAGTATAAAAAAATCCTGAAACCGGGTGGACATTTACGCTTCAAGACCGATAATGATGACCTGTTTGCATTCTCCGTGGAGGAATTCAAGGAGTTCGGCCTGAAGATCCTGGCCCTGACTACGGACCTCCACCACACGGACATCCTGAATGAGGCCCAGACGGAATACGAGCAGAAGTTCAGCGCCCGGGGCAAGAACATCAATTTCTGCGAAGTGCAGTTCTAGGGACCGAGGCAAGTTATGGGAAAACGGATCATGTTCTGGGACAACGCCAGGGATGCGCTGCTGAGCCTGGTGTTCTTCCTGCTGGTGCTGGGGGCGGTGAACGTGTTCAGTGCCAGTTATGTGGCGGCGGCCGACATGTTCGGCAACGGCTACCATTATCTCCTTCGCTATGGCATTTTCAGCCTGGTCGGACTCCTTGTCATGTTCGGCATCGAAAAGAAGGTGGATTATCACTGGCTGTTCAAGTATGATCAGATCTTCTGCGTGCTGCTCACCGGTACCCTGATCGCCGTGGACATCTTCGGCCGGGCCACCAAGGGGGCCCAGCGCTGGGTCATCCTGGGACCCATTTCCTTTCAGCCCTCCGAATTCGTGAAGCTGGCGGTGATCCTGCTGGGGTCCCATTACCTGGGGCAGCTCATGGAACAGGGGAAACGGCCCCACCTGCTCCGCCGGGATACGGGCATGGCCTTCTGGGAAACGGCCTTTCTGTCGTTCCTGGTCCTGATCCAGCCCGATATGGGTACGGCAGCCATCATCATGACGCTGATGATCATCCTGTACATCCTGGCCGGTCTGCCCATGAAGGAATTCTGGAGCCTGCTGGGGGTTGCGTTCGTGGGTGCGGCTGCGGCTGTCATCCAGGCCCCCTACCGGCTGAACCGGATCCTGTTCTGGCTCCATCCGGAACAGGATCCCCAGGGCAAGGGCTATCAGGCCATCCAGTCTTTTAACGCCATTGGCAGCGGCCGGTTCTTCGGCGAGCCTTTCGGCATGGGTACGGGAAAGTTCTTCTACCTGCCGGAAGCCCATACGGATTTTGCCTTCGCCAACTACTGCCAGGAATGGGGCTTTTTGGGAGCAGTCTTCCTGATCCTGGTGTTCCTGCTCCTGGGTGTGGTGCTGTACCACATCGGACAGCGGACCCAGGACCGGAAAGGCTTCCTGCTGGTCAGCGGTGTGAACTTCCTGGTGGTGGGCCAGGCCTTCGCCAACATGGCCATGGTCTGCGGGGTGCTGCCCATCATCGGGGTACCCCTGTCCTTCATCAGTTACGGGGGTACGTCTCTGATCATGACAATGGGGGCCATCGGTCTGGTGCTGTCCGTCTATAAGGACGAGCACAAAAAACATCGGCGTTCCAGGGAGATACCGGCAGAGAAACCGGCGGCATCCCGTCCCGGAGTGCCTGCAGCCAGGAGGTGGCGGCCGTGAAAATGCCCTGGTTCCTGAAAAAAAAGAACAAGAAGAACATGACGGCAGCCGATCCCCGGGTGCTGAAGCTGGACCCCGTCCATCAGGATCTGCTGCTCCAGGGCAAGGGCCGAGCCATCGTCATCGGCAAACTGGTGGCCGCCGTAGCGGGTATCGTAGTGGTCATGCTGTTCTGGAAGCAGATTGTCCGGGGCGGCTATTACAGTGAGGCCGCCAATGCCCAGATCATGGGTGAACATACGGAGATCTCCCCCCGGGGCAGCATTGTGGACCGGAACGGGGAGGAACTGGCCGTGAGCATCATCAGCAAATCCCTGTATGTGGATCCCCAGGAACTGGTGGACGATCCGGAACGGTGGCCCCTGGGCCAGATGCCCAGCCGGGACCCGAAACGGGTGGCTGCCGATCAGCTGGCCCCCATCCTGGACATGAAGGCCGATGCGCTGTATGAGAGATTCACTGAGCCGGACCGGCGGTTCGCCTGGGTAAAACGGCAGCTGGATCCCCATGTGGCTGATGAAGTGGAAAAGGTATTGAAGGACCAGAAACTCAGTGGCTTCCATTTCCAGGAAGAAAGCAAACGCTATTATACGAAAGACAAACTGGCGGCTCAGGTGCTGGGCTTCGTGGGAGATGACGGCAAGGGACTGGAAGGCATCGAGGCTGCCATGGACGAGTACCTGCGGGGCCAGGATCAGAAGAAACGCAGCTTCTTTGATGCCAAGGGTCATCTGGTGGGCCAGAGTGCCATGAACCAGGTCCAGGCCCGGCGGATGGATACGGTGCAGCTGACCCTGGACGCCCGGATGCAGTTCATCCTGGAAAAGAGCCTGGACGATGCCATCGCCAAGACCCATGCGGCCAGTGCGGCAGCCATCCTCATGGACCCCAACACCGGAGAGATCCTGGGCATGGCCAGCCGGCCCACCTTCGATCCCAACCATTTTTCCCAGGCACCTCAGGGGGCATTTCTGAACCGGGGCGTGAGCATCGTCTACGAACCCGGGTCCGTATTCAAGCCCATCATGGGTTCCGCCGCCCTGATGGAAGGGATCATCACCCCCACCACGCCTTTTGATGACCAGGGATCCATCGATGTGGGGGGACGGCGGATCCGCAACTGGGACGGCAAGGGGATGGGCCATGTGACCTATACGGACGTGATCAAATTCTCCCTGAACACCGGTATGGCTGCCCTGGGGTTGAAGCTGGGAGGCGAACGGGAGACTGCATACGCCAGGCAGTTCGGCTTCGGCAGCAAGACCGGCACGGATGTGCCCGGGGAAGAAGAGGGCATCCTGTACGATCCCAAGGATATGGTGCCGTCCGATGTGGCCACCATGGGTATCGGACAGGGCATCGCCGTGACTCCCCTGCAGATGATCCGGGCCATCAGTGCCATCGCCAACGGGGGCAAACTGGTGCGGCCGTACATCGTGGCCAAGGTCACCGACCCGGATGGCAATGTGGTGAAAGAAAACAGGACCCAGGTGGACCAGCAGGTGATCACCCCCGAAGTGGCTGAGGAAATGCGCACCATGATGGAAAAGGTGGTTTCCGAGGGCGGTGGCAAGACGGCCCAGATCAAGGGCTACAAGATTGCCGGCAAGACCGGCACCGCTGAAAAGCTCTCCCCCAAGGGCGGGTATATCCCCGGGGTGTATATCGCCTCGTTTGTGGGATTTGTGCCCAGCGATGCGCCGAAATACGCCATGATCATCATGCTGGATTCCCCCAAGGGGGCCTTCTACGGGTCCCAGGTGTCCGCACCGATTTTCCGGGATACCCTGCAGCAGATCCTGGTGGCGGAAGGCATCGAGCCCAGCAGCTGGGAGGGTCTGCCTACGGTGGAATCCCTGCTGGCCAAGACAGCCCGGGAAGCCGCACCTCTGGCAGCCCTGGAGGCGGACGGCAACGGTGCAGTGAAACTGCCCAATCTGGCGGGCCATTCCATCCGGAACGTGGCTGCGGCCCTGGGTGGCGCCGGCCTGCAGCTGATCCCCGTGGGCAGCGGTACCAGCTGGAAACAGAGCCCGGCACCGGGAACGGTGCTGCATGAAGGCGATACCGTCACAGTGTATTTCCGCTAAAGGCGGAGGAAGGAAAGCAGCATGGAACAGACGATTCTTTATGGCAAACCGGTGGCAGATGCCATCCGCCAGCAGCTGAAGGAGAAATTTGCTGGCCGGGACCTGACCCTGGCCACCTTTCTGGTGGGGGACAATCCGGCGGCGAAGGTGTACAAACGAAGCCTTCTGAAGACGGCAGCCAGCCTGGGGGTGAAGACCCGGGATGTGGAACTGCCGGAGGCAACCACCCAGGAAGAGGCGGAAATCCGGCTGCGGGAATTGAGCGAAGATCCGGCCATCACCGGTATCCTGCCTCTGATGCCCCTGCCCCGGCACATCAGCAAGCTGGACCTGATCCAGCAGCTGGACCCGGAAAAGGACATGGACTGTGTGCATCCCATGAACAGCGGCCGGCTGTACCTGGGAATCACCCCCTGGGGACCCTGTACGCCCCGGGCCTGCATGGCCATCCTGGACCACTACGACGTTCCCCTGGAAGGCAGCAACGTAGCCATGGTAGGGTACGGAGAAGTGGTGGGGCGGCCCCTCACCCTGATGCTCATGGGACGGTATGCCACGGTGACCGTCTGCCGTTCACGCACAAAAAATCTGCCTGCCATTACCCGGCAGGCAGATGTGATCATCAGCGCTGTGGGAAAACCCGGACTGATCACAGAAGACATGATCAAAGAAGGCGCTGTGGTGATCGATGTGGGAATCAACTCTGTAGAGGGGAAACTGGTGGGAGATGTGCCCGAAGCGGCCAAACAGGCGAAAGCTTCGGCCTATACCCCTGTTCCCGGCGGTGTAGGCGTGGTGAGCAATCTCATGGTCATGGAGACCCTTACCCGCAGCTTCTGAGGCTGTTATTTTTTGTCCTTGGCGGCCAGCTTGCCCAGGAACTTGGCTTTGTTCACCAGGAACCGTTCATGGGTGGCCTGGCCGATGGTGCCGTAGTTGTCGGAAACGGTGATCTTGAAGGTCAGCTTCCGGCCATCCACGCCCACCAGGACGGCTTTGGCGGTAACGGTCTTGCCTACGGCAGTGGCCGCATCGTGGGACAGGTTCACGCCGATGCCCACGCTGGTGGTTTCATCATCCAGGCAGGGATTCACGATGTTGCAGGCCGCTTTTTCCATCAGGGCCAGCATGGCCGGGGTGGCATATACATCCAGGGAGCCGCTTCCCATGGCTGCAGCCGTGTTGGTATGGAGTACAGTTTCCGTGGCTTCGCCCACGGCGCCGATACGAAATTCTTTCATGAGATCCACTTCTTTCTATAGGATTTTATCAATTCCATCTTACTCGTTTTCGTCTGGAAAGGCAAGGAGGCAGCATGTTTTATGATGAGTTGATCAAGGGGAAGGCACCGGAGCAGCTGGCTCTGGTGGATGCCCAAGGGCCGGTGACCTATGGGGAACTGGAAGCACGGGTGGACCACTGGGCCCGATTCCTCCAGGCACGGGGCCTTATGCCCGGAGAGCGGGTGGGGCTGCTCAGCCGTAACTGCAGTGGGTTCGTCGCTGCCTATCTGGCAGTAATCCGGGCTGGAGGCGTCATCGTCCCTCTGAACTTCCAACTGGCGCCCCGGGAAGTGACCTACATCCTGAAGGACGCAGGGATCCGCTTTCTGCTCACCCGGGAGCCCCTGGATCTGACGGAAGCCCTGGCGGAGCAGGGACTCTCCGGGGTGCAGCAGTTCCTGTATGAGGACCTGGATGCCCCGGTGGATCAGCCTCTGCAGCAGGGAGCGCGGAAGGAGACGGACAACTGCACCATCATCTATACCTCCGGTACCACCGGCCGGCCCAAAGGGGCCATGCTCAGCCACCGGAACCTGATCACCAATGCCCGGGCCTATGTGGAGGCCGTGGGACAGCGGTGTGAGGACCGGGTGCTGTGCCTGCTGCCCATGTACCACTGCTACGGCTGGACCGTATGTGTCACCAGCTCTCTGCTCCTGGGAAGTCCCATCATCATCCAGACCACCTACAACTTCAAAGCGGCCCTGCGGCTGGTCCAGGCCCAAAAAGTCACCGTGTTCGTGGGGGTTCCGGCGGTGATGGAGCTTCTGGTGGACGGCGCCGACCTGGGGGAACTGGAAAGCGTACGGCTCTTTATCAGCGGCGGAGCCAGTTTGGGCGAGAACCTGGGCCAACGGTTCACCGCCTGGTGCCATCGGCCGCTGCTGGACGGCTATGGCCTGTCTGAAACCTCGCCGGTGGTGAGCTTCAACCAGCCGGGGCACACCCGGTTCGGATCCATCGGCCTGCCCATCCGGGGGGTGGAAGTCGCCATCCTGGACCCGGAGGGAAAGGTATTGCCACCTGGGGAAAAGGGTGAGATCGGGGTCCGGGGCTCCAATGTGATGCTGGGGTACCTGAACCTGCCGGAAGCCACGAAGGAAGCCTTTCGGGGCGGCTGGTTCCACACAGAGGATGTGGGGTACTTCGATGAGGACGGGTACCTGTTCCTGGTGGATCGGCTGAAGGATATGATCATTTCCAGCGGGGAGAACATCTATCCCAGGGAGGTGGAGGAAGCCATCCAGGAATACCCGGGTGTGGAAGAAGCTGCGGTCATCGGCGTTCCGGATCCCCTGCGGGGTCAGGCCGTGGCTGCCTGGGTGGTGCCGCGGCAGGGAGCTGACCTGGATTTCCGGGCGCTGCGCAGGACCCTGCTGAAACAGATTGCCGCCTTCAAGGTGCCGAAGAAATACTTCCAGACAGACAGGCTGCCCCGGAACCATCTGGGCAAGCTGCTGAAAAATGAATTGCGGAAACAGACCCTGAAGATATTGGAAAAAGACAAAACTGCCGGGAGGGCTTTATGAAAAAATTTGTACTCCTTCTGTGCCTGGTCCTGACCACGCTGCTCAGCGGCTGTGCCAGGGGGCACATCACCCTGGAAATCACCCGACTGGGTGCCGCGGATCTGACCTGTGAACTGGTTTCAGCTCCCGTGCTGAAACCCACAGTGGACGCTTTCTCAAAGGATTTCAAAGAAGATGGGTACGCCATCGAAGACACCAAAAAGGGCCAGTATGAAGGATTTGTGGCCCGGAAGCATTATAACCAGCTGAAGGATATCAGGGATTCCAAGGTGCTGAAGACCTTCGACATCCGCACCTGGCAGCAGGCCGCCCAGGCCGCCGCCGATCAGGGAAAACCCGGGCAGAAGACCCGGGACCCGCAAGTGTCCAAAGAGAAGCGGGATCCGGTGGTGCGGCTGGATGGAGGGCTGCTGTTCGACACCATCAGCGTCCATACGGGCATCAATATGGAGCCTAAGGGAGAACTGAAGGACAAGGACGCCCAGGCCCTGCTGCGGAACGTGATGAAGCAGTTCGATCTGCAGTTCACCCTGGTGCTGCCTACTGCGGTGGATGATACCAACGCCACCAGCATCAGCGATGACCGGAAGATATTGACCTGGAAACTGCCCCTTGGGGAAAAGACGCCCATGGATGCCACCGTAACGTATCTGAATCCGGTGAAAGCCGCCGGCTGGCTCATGGTGATCCTGGTGCTGGGTGGCGTGGGGAACGCCTACTACCGCAAGCGGAAACGGCTGCAGCGGCAGAAAGAGGCGGAGCTGGAGAACTGATCATTTTTTCTCTCTATTACGCAAAAGATGAATTTATGTTACAATAATAGTGAAGAAATTGAAAATTTTCACCTGACGGGAGGGACAGCAAATGGCTGAATTCTTAAGCTTGACCAAACTGACCATCTATGTAGGGGAGGACTTCTTCTACAAGGACAAACCGTTTTACAAGGCAATCTTCGATCTATGCGGCAAGTATAAGATTGCCGGCTGCACCATGCTGCGGGGAACCCAGGGGTATGGGAGCCGGGTACGGGGCAAGGAACGGCGTCTGTTCATCAGTGTATCGGAAGCCATCAATCTGCCGGTGATCATCACCATCATCGACAAGAAGGAACAGGTGGAACTGCTGTACCCGTTCCTGGAGGAGAACCTGCGTCACGGGGTGGCAACGGTGGAGGACATCCAGATGCTGGAAACCAACTTCGTGAGGGAAGAATACAAAAAACGGATTGCCAGCCGGGACAATCCGGCCGAAGAAGTGTAGGGCTGTGAAACTTGCTTTCACAGCCAGTCACTGGTCACTAGTCACTAGCTGATGGAGGCCAGCTGCCGCTGGCAAATAAAAGGAGCTGTGAAATTTTTCATAGCTCCTTTGGTTTTATCACACAAACAAATGACTTCGTGTTATACTGGTTTTACAGCATCAAAAGGATCCGTCCGTCAAGGACGGGTCCTTTCCATTGGCTAGAGACTAGTGACTCGAGACTAGAGACTTATAGTAGGAGGAATGGACGCATGGAAAAAGTCATCATTGAAAGTTTTACGCTGGATCATACGAAAGTGAAAGCTCCCTATGTGCGGCTGATCTCTCAGGAAACCGGGGAACACGGGGACATCGTGTCCAATTATGATATCCGCCTGGCCCAGCCCAATGTGCAGGAAATCCCCACGGCCGGCATGCATACCCTGGAACATTTGCTGGCCCTGTATCTGCGCCCCCGGATCAAAGGGTACCTGGATTGCTCCCCCTTCGGCTGCCGCACCGGATTCCATCTGCTGTGCTGGGGGACCCATTCCGCCGAGGAAGTGGCCCGGGCCCTGAAGGAAGCCCTGGAACTGGTGACCAAGACCACCTGGGAGCAGGTGCCGGGGACGAAGAAGAAGGAATGTGGCAACTACAAGGATCATTCTCTGTTCTGCGCCCAGGAATGGGCCAAGGAAATCCTGGCCAAAGGGATCAGCAGCGATCCCTATGAGCGGAAGATCGTGGAATGATATTCTAAAAAATTTGCCGATGGCAAATTTTAACCATTGGCTGCTGACTAGTGACTAGAGACTAGTGACAAAAGGCGCTGTGAAAAAATCATCCACAGCGCCTTTATTTCGCCAGCATCAGCTGGCTTCCATCGGCTGCTGACTAGTGACTAGAGACTAGTGACAAAAAATAAGGGAGCGTACAACCGCTCCCTTATTTTTTATGCTTCCGGCAGCCGGATCACGAACGTGGTCCCCTCGTTCACCCGGCTGGTCATTTCAATGGTGCCCCGATGCTGTTCCACGATGTGCTTCACGATGCTGAGCCCCAGACCGCTGCCACCGCTTTTCTTGTCCCGGCTCTCATCCACCCGGAAGAAACGCTCGAACACCCGTTCCTGTACATCCTCGGGGATGCCCACGCCGGTATCCCGTACCGTCAGCACCACCTGATGCTGGTCGGCATCCCGCCACATGTCCACATACACATGGCCGCCGGGCCGGTTGTATTTCACCCCGTTGTCGATCAGGTTCATGGCCATTTCCCGAAGCATGCTGCTGCTGCCCCGGACTTTGGTCTCGGTCAGACGGCAGTGGATGGTCACTTTCCTTTCCTTGCAGAAGGGGTCCATGAATTCCACCACCGACCGGATCAGCCCGCCCAGGGGTACCGCCTCCTGGAGGGAATCGGCCGGGACCTCCTCGATCCGGGACAGGAAGATGATGCTGTTGATCATTTCCAGCAGGCGCCTGGCCTCCTGACGGATCAGCTGGCCGAAGTGGGCGATGTCTTCCTTCTTCTGGTACATACCTGCTGCCATCAGTTCGGCGAATCCACTGATGGAGGTGAGCGGCGTCTTCAGCTCGTGGGTCACGTTGGCCGTGAAATCCCGGCGGAGCTGTTCCCGCTCCCGGGCCTCCGTGATGTCCATGATGATCAGGATCCGGGTGGACCGTTCCTGGGGCGGATCCAGGGGCCGCAGGGTCAGCTGGTACTGTCGCTTGCGCAGCTTCATGTTCCAGATCCGGGTCTTGTTCTCCCGGGTCTGCTCAGTGGAAAGCCGGGAACTTTCGGGGAGCAGAGGCATCAGGAACTTGCCCAGCAGCTTTTGGCGGAAGGGAGAGAGGCTTTCATCATTCTGCAGCAGCTGCAGGCCCCAGGCGTTGATCCACTGGATCCGCATCTGGTCATCCAGCAGGATGACTCCCTCTTTCAGGCTGTCGGTGATCCGTTTCATGGTGTTCCGTTCCTGTTCCAGGTCGTGGAGGCTCTTGCCCAGCTGCTTGCCCTGCCGATCGATGGTGGCCAGGAAGGGCAGCAGTTCCGGATAGGAGGTGTGGAACAGCTGTTTCTCTTCTTCCGTGGTGTCCCCCTGGCCGATCTGGGACAGGTACCGGGTAGCCTGTTCCAGGGGATCAAGCAGGCCCTGGGTCAGCCGGCGCACCGTGAACTGGCAGACGAGGATGAGCAGCAGCAGGGAAATGATCCACCAGGGCAGCAGCTGTTCCAGCGGCCGGAACAGTTCTGTCTGGGTGCGGGCCACCCGGAGGATGGTCCCGTTCTCCAGCTTCTGGGCTGCGTACAGGGTCACTTCCCGCAGGGTATTGGAACTGCGGGCGTCGCTGCCCTGGCCTTCTCCGATGGCTGCGGCCACTTCCGGCCGGTCCTTGTGGTTGGGCAGGTTTTCTGCCGGTTCGTAGGAATCGTACAGGACACGTCCGTTCCGGTCAATCCAGGTGAACCGCAGCTCCGGAGCCGATTGGGCGGCCTGGCGGAGCAGGCGATAGGGGTCGTCGTGGTGATCCATGTCCACCGCCATGATCTGGGCCATCTGCTGCAGGTCGTACAGGGTCTGGCGCTTGGTGGTCTGCCAGGAGGCAAAGGCGCACACCAGGGCAGTGACCAGGATGCACACCAGCCCCACCAGGAACAGATGGAGATAAATCCGCTTCTTCATAGGAATCCTCCTACTGGATCCGGTACCCTACGCCCCGGACGGTCTGGATGACCTTGCCGGCGGGGCCCAGCTTCTGGCGAAGGCTCCGGATGTGCATGTCGATGGTGCGGCTTTCACCGGCGTAGGAAAAGTCCCATACCGCTTCCATGATCTGGTCCCGGCTGAGCACGATGCCCATGTTGGCCATCAGGTAGTGGAGCAGGTCGAATTCCTTTACGGTGAGCACGCAGGGTTTGCCACTTGTCGTCACCTGGTGTTTCTTCAGGTCCATGGTGATGTCACCACAGACCAGCAGGTCCTGGCTCTGGGGCTTTTGCAGGCCGCCCCGGCGCAGGACGGCTTTGACCCGGCTCAGGAGCTCCATAATGCCGAAAGGTTTGGAGATATAGTCGTCGGCACCGGCGTCCAGACCGGTGACCACGTCATATTCACTGGTGCGGGCCGTGAGCATGATGATGGGCAGGCCGGCAGTGGCCGGCTGGCCGCGGAGTTTCTTCAGGATATCCAGGCCGCTTTCTCCGGGCAGCATGATGTCCAGCAGCACCAGGTCGGGCTTTTTTTCCTCCATGGCCTTCCAGAAGGAAGGACCGTCGGGAAAGGCTTCCGCCTGGAACTTCTGGCTGCACAGGGCATAGCGTACCAGTTCCCGGATGTTTTCATCATCTTCCACACAGTATACCAGGGACATACAAAAAATCCTCCTTTGACAGAGCCAATGGGATAAAAGGCAAAGTTATATTACCTTTTATTATACTCTACATTCAATCTTTCGGATAGGGAGAGAACGGTTATAGCAATCTGCCAAAGATAACGAACAAAATTTCGCAAAACTTCTTGTAAAGGCGAACACAATGTGATATCATATCCATAACGAACAAAAGTTCGAATGATGGAGGGAAAAATCATGAAAAAATTGTTGCTGGTACTTCTGGTTGCATTGATGGGGATTTCCAGTTACGGCGTGCTGCAGATGGAAGCGGCGCCCACCAGTTATCATACAGAAAAAGTGGTGGTGAACCGGGGTGACAGCCTGTGGGGTATTGCCAGCCGGTACACCCATCCCGGCGAAGATGTGCGGGAGGTCATCGACCGGATCGCCAAAGCCAACCGGCTGGATCTGAAGCGGTCCATCCAGCCCGGTCAGAAACTGGTGGTGCCCGTCAAGGTCAAGGAGGGCGAGGCGGTGGCGTTGAAGAAATAGGCTGTAACCTACTATTTGTCCTCCCCTGAAAGGGGAGGGGGACCAGCCGAATGGCTGGTGGAGGGGTCGCACACCCGATGTGAGACCCCCTACCCGCAAGCGGGTCCTTTCCCCCTTTCAGGGGGACACAGTTTTAACAAATACAGGGCCGGCAGGCCCGTTACGCAGGGGTATCACGCATTGTGTGGTGCCCCCATTTGTTGTACAATGGAAAAAGTGACGAAGGGAAGGGAGCGTAGGAGTGCATGCGTGAGGGGAACCCGGCCTGCCGGGGTGAAAAAGTGGGGAAATATTACATCGGGGTGCTGCGGAACCTGACCCAGGGGCTGGTGCCGGACGAAATGTGGCTTGCCCGGGCTCGGGAATGGATCGTCCGGGCTTCGGAAGACTGGATGAGTTACAGCATGGCGGCTCTGGTATTCTGGTTTTGCGACAAACCGGAGGAGGCCCGGCGGGCACTGGCCAGGGCTCTTTCCCTGGATCGGGAGAAAACAGCCCTGTTCTTTCTGCTGGCAGGGAGCTGGCAGCAGCGGCCTGCCATGCAGCGCCAGTGGCTGGATGCCTGTCTGCGTCCGCTGGCGGCCACCCGGGTGCCTGGGACTTTCCTCTATGTGCTGGAGCTGGGGATGCAGGGGGCGTTGCCCACTGACTGCCTGGACCGTCTGAACAGGACCACGGAAGAGTGGAAGAAGACCCTGGCTTTCGACGAAGAAGGGGAAACCCGGCAGCGGGAACACTGGCGGCAGCAGTTCCGGAAGTTCCGGGACGGGGTGCAGGTGCCCGAAATCGACCAGTATCAGTATCTGACGGGGATGAATGGTACCACGGCTGCGGCCCTGCTCCGGGGAGCACTGCTCGCCCGACCGGTGGAACAGTTCGTGGAGCGCCATACCCATGGAGAACCGTTGGCCGAAGCTCCGGCTTCCACCGGGGAAAAGCTGCTGGAAAGGTTTCTGTGGGATGAGTGCCTGGGCTTTGGAGGAGCTGTCTGGCAGAGCACCTACAGCGATTTCCTCACGTTTTGGCTTACCACCGTGGAAAACGACAACAGCCGGCAGCTGTCACCACGGCTGCAGCGATATCTGGTGGCCAGCAGCCGGGAGTGGCTGCTTCAGGCCTTCGACCAGGTCCAGGGGGAAACGGCCCGGCAGGTTCCGGAGACCATACCCTTCCACTTCGACTATACCTTTCGACGCCAGAATCATCGCTTCACCTGTTCCATTGCCGACGGGCTGGAGGAGGAGCGGCTGGTGGCCGATGCCAGGGCTGATATGGATGGGCTCCTCGCCGGGTTGCAGCAGCAGGTGGACTGGCACCGGAGTGCCCTGCGGCTGCTGGTCCCCCTGGCCCTGGCAGGGGGCCTGCTGTTCTGGAAGGGCCCTGCGCTGCTGGATTCTTTGGGCCTGGGGATTGTCTTCCTCATGGGCTTCCTGGGCCTGGCTGTGGGCAAATGGCTGGGCTGTCTCCTTTCTGTGGGCATCACCATGGGCATCGGCATGACCCTCCAGCGGCTCCTGGCTTTGGGCCGGCAGGGTGTGTGGCTGTTCGTGGGCTTTTTGCTGCTGCTGGCCCTTTGGCAGTATATCCGGAAACAGGGTCCGGCGGCTCAGTTCCGGAAGGAACGGAAAGAGACCTGGGATGCGGTGGAGGGACTCATCCGCAGTTCCTGTGCGGAAGTGGCGGACTTTCGGGACCACTACCGGCAGTACACCAGGGAAGGAGATACCCTGCGGGAGAAACTGGACCAGCTGGCATCTGACGCTGTGCTCAACCGGCCCCGCCGGATCTATCGCTGAGGGAGGTACCTATGGAAACTGAAAAAGAACAGAATCCCTTTGCCCAGGGCAAACCAGCTGCGGCACAATCCAATACAAAGGGAAACGATCTGCATCACGATTTCCCTTCCTGGGATCTGGTGCCGCCCCATGCTCCTGTACGGAAGGGGGCTGACGCATGAAACCACCGACGATTTATGCAGAATGGATCCCGGTACTGGAGAAATTCGGCCGGGGGGAACAGGACGGGGAAGTGGTGGCCGCCCTAAAGGCCGGCAGGCTTCCGCTTTTCCAGGAGGTGCTGGAACGGTTCACGGTCCGGCTGAAGGATGCCATGGACAAGCGGTACGCCCGGCTGGTCAAGCAGTTCCAGGAACAGGGAGGCTTCCAGAACCCGGATCAGGTGGAAAGTGGCTTGAAGCACCTGCAGCAGGGGCTGGCCTTCCTGAAACAGGCCGTGACCCTGCCTGCCCTGCCGGAAAATCTGCGCAGGGAATTTCCCGGGGAAATCCAGCGGGGCGCTGACCGTCTGCAGCAGAGTCTGGAAAAGTCGGCGCTGCAGGATCCCACGGGTCAGCTGCGCCATCTGCTGCAGCTCTACCCGGTGAATCGATTGGAGGCAAACCATGAGCAATAGACAAGAAGCCAAACAGCTGCTGCGCCGGTACCTGATCGCCCGGATCCCCTTCATCGTGCTCCAGACCATCGAGGTGCCCCGGGCCCTGGCCCTGCTGAAGGAAATCGCGGAAGAACTGGACCAGGAGCAGTGGCTGGGCAGGGATACGTTTTACGCCCATACCCTGAGCAAGGGGGTGTATGCCCTGTGTACGGGACAGACTGTGGACGAAGGGGCCAAATCCACCCTGGGAGCCGGGGATTTCTTCATTACGAAGCTCCAGAAAGAAGACCGGCGGGATCAGACTCTGATCTTGACGGAAATCCCGGACATCAGCGACGATAACAGTGAAGCCCAGCGGATGCTGGACCTGGTGAGCCTGGCCACAGAAAAGTACAGTACCCTGGTGGTACTCTGCCACCGGCCGGTGTGGAACAACCTGCAGCGTCACGGTCTCATCGTCACCCTGGACATGCCTGACGAAGAAGAGATGTACCAGGTGATCCACGACCAGCTGGAGGGTAACCGGGATGCGGTGGACATCCAGTGGGACGAGGGGGATATGCGGGAAGCCGCTGCCACCCTGGCCGGCGTTACGAAGATCGAAGCGGAGAACGTGCTGTCGGCGCTCCTGGCCAAAGGATCCGTCACCAAGGCGGACATGGCCGAGGTGCGCAACGCCAAGAACCGCCTGTTTTCCAATATCTCCGGTCTGGAAAAGATCGCGGTGGACCCCACCATGAAGAAAGTGGGCGGTCTGAAGGGACTCCAGGCCTGGCTGGATGAGAAGAAGGCGCTGCTGAAACCGGAAAAGAAGGAGCTCATGCGGAAACTGCACTTGCAGCCGCCCCGGGGCATCCTGCTGGTGGGGGTGCCGGGCTGTGGCAAATCTCTGTCTGCCAAGGCCATTGCGGCCAACTGGGAACTGCCTCTCTACCGGCTGGATTTTGCCACGGTGCAGGGCAGCTATGTGGGCCAGTCGGAACGGCAGCTGCGGGATGCGTTGACCACAGCCGAGAACGTGTCCCCCTGCATCCTGTGGATCGACGAAATCGAAAAGGGCCTGTCCGGGGCCGGCAGCAATAACGATGGGGGTGTGTCCACCCGGATGGTGGGCCAGTTCCTGTTCTGGCTGCAGGAATGCCGCAAGGCGGTGTTCGTGGTGGCCACGGCCAATGATGTGTCCATGCTGCCTTCGGAACTGCTGCGCCGGGGCCGGTTCGACGAACTGTTCTTCGTGGACCTTCCTACGGAAGAGGAACGGGAGGACATCCTGCACCTGTACTTCCAGCGGTACCTGCAGGTGGATATCCATTCCAACGAGGATTTTGCCGGGCAGCTGGTGGCCCTGACGGACGGCTTCACCGGTGCGGATCTGGAAAGTGCCGTGCGGGAGCTGGCCTATCGGAAGGTGGCGGAACCGGAGCATGAATTGACCAGGGGGGAAATCCTGTCCTCCTTCCAGAATGTGGTTCCGCTTTCCCAGACCAGCCCGGAAAAAATCAATTCCATCCGGAACTGGGGCAAAGAACGGGCGGTCCCTGCTTCCGGCCGCCCCATCGGCGAAGAGAAACTGCCCACCCACACCGGCAATCTGGTGCGGCGGGTGCTGGTCCGGAAAAAGGAGGAGTGACCCATGTTCCTGAGCAGACAGAAACGGCAGACCCTGGCGGGGAGCACCCTGCAGACAAACGCCACAGGATCCCGGCAGCAGACCGGGACCCTGACGGGGGAAGGCGCCCGGCTGCTGCGGCAGAACCGGACACCGGCCTATATGGACGCCCTGGGAAAACTGGATGCCGGAGACGCCAGGCTGGACCCGGAATTTGCGGCCAGGGTGGTGGCCCGGATCCGGAAGGAATTCCCGGCAGTCCAGTGCCTGGGCAGCTTCCTGGGCATCCTGGCCCCATGCCATATCGACGATACCTATGATGTACACACCCTGGACTGGAAGGAGGACATCCTCCAGCACTACCACAGGGGAGAAGCCCTTCCGGAGGGACTTGCCAAGGGACGCAGCCTGGCACTCTACGGGGGCTATGCCTTCGTGGAGGTGTACACGGACTGCTGCCGGGGGGTCTATCCCGACGGCCATGTGGCCGTGATCCCTGACTGATGGGATTGTGAACCTTTTGGAGTACCTTGCTCCGGGTGACTGACGGGGTGGGGCAAATATGCTATACTGTAGGAAACAGGCGAGATTCGCCAAGCTACCTGTTAGGAGGGATTCATATGACAGAAGAAATGGATAAACGGGATAAAATGGAACAAGAGGACGATGCTGTGGAAGCAGAAGCCCGCCCCATGGACGAAGCACCGGACGAAGAACTGGAAACGGTGGATATCGCCCATGAATCGGAACAGATCATCCGCTGGGGCGCAGCCCGTGCCAGTGTGATCGTCATGACCCCCTTCCTGGGGAGCCTGGCCCTGATGGCCAACGAAGTGTACATGATCACCCGGCTGTGCGATCTGCGGGGTGTGGAACTGGAAACCGGCGCCATCGCCGGGCTGGTAGGCTCTTTGGGGGCCTCCTTCGTGGGTCAGACCGTATTCACCATGATTCCGTTCCCGCCGCTGCAGGTCCCCATGGCTGTGGGCATCACCTATGCTGTGGGCAAGGCGGCCAACGCCTGGCTGGATGCCGGCCGCCCCGACGATCTGAGCCAGTTCAGGACCCTGTATGAACAGGCCCGGAAGGAAGGCATGGCCAGATTCCGGGAATTCACCCAGGACAAACGGAAGAACATGCCCCTGGGGGATGAACGGAAGAAAGTGGCCGACAAGGCCCGTCCTCTGTTCGACAAACTGAAGGACCGGGCCGATGAAGCCGCTGTGAAACTGGGTGAAGTGGCTGAAAACATGGGTACCTATGTGGAAGACCTGAATCTCCTGGTGGCCCCGTTCCGGGAAGCTGCCAGCCGGTGGATCAGTGCCCAGAACTGGGAACAGCTGCGCCGGGGTGAACTGGTGGTGCCTTACACCGACCTGGCCAGGGGCCTGGGCGAAGCCATGAAGGACAGCGAATTCAAGTTCCGTGACTGCCAGTACAAGGGCGACCACCAGCTGCAGGTGACCGTGGAACACGAAAAATACGGCAGCCTGACTGCCGATGTGGAAATCGAGGCACTGGCCCTGAACAACACGGCTTCCTATGCCCGGTTCCGCATCCACGATTTCGCCATTGCTGACAACAAACTGGGCGAACTGCTGGTACGGCTGCTGGGGACCCGGATCATCATGAGCCTGGTGAATGCCATCTTCAATATGACGGTGGTGAACCGGGACGACCTGATCTGTACCTTCAATGACAAGAGCCTGACGGTGGACTTTACGGAAGTGGTGGCCAAGAGCAAGGTGGCACAGCTGAAGGTGAAGGGGTATAATCTGTTCGATCTGGTCAAACTGACTGGACTGGTTCCGGAAGCGGATGGACTGCATGTATACAGCAAATGGGGCCTGAAAAAGTAGAAACAGAAAATGTCCATATAAGAAGATACATGTGTTTACAATAAGAGAGAGGGTGGTAACACCCTCTCTCTTATTTTACGAATAATAGTAAATATACACAGAAGTCCCACAATTGTTGTAGATTTTTTGTGACGAAAGGATTATAATAAACGCGACAGTAAAATTGCGAATGGAAGGGATTCGCAGAAGGGGGTTTATTCAATGATTAGCTTCTTTGTGTGTCTTGCTATCTTAATTGCTGGTTATTTCATTTATGGCGGATACGTAGAAAGCTGCTTCCGTCCTCCTATCGATGACAGAAAGACTCCTGCCTATCGTCTGGAAGATGGTGTTGACTACGTACCTATGGAAAACTGGAGAGTTTTCCTGATTCAGCTGCTGAACATCGCCGGCCTGGGTCCTATCTTCGGTGCTCTGGCTGGTGCTATGTGGGGTCCTGCCGTATTCCTGTGGATCACGTTCGGTACTGTGTTTGCAGGCGGTGTCCATGACTTCATTTCCGGCGTACTGTCCGAACGGAATGATGGGGCATCCATTTCCGAACTGTGCGGCAAATACCTGGGGCCGACCATGCGTCACATCATGCGTGGCTTCTCCGTTGTCCTGCTGATCCTGGTAGGCGTTGCCTTCACCACTGGCCCTGCCGGCCTGCTGACCAAGATCACCCCGCTGAGCTACAACTTCTGGCTGGTTATCCTGCTGCTCTATTATTTCTGTGCTACATTCCTGCCGGTTGATAAGCTGATCGGGAAACTGTATCCGTTCTTCGGCTTCTGCCTGATCTTCATGGCTATCGGTGTTGCCTGCGGTCTGTTTTTCGAAGGGTATCATATCCCTGAAATCGCTCTGACCAACATGCATCCGAAAGGCACCCCGATCTGGCCGATCATGTTCATCACCGTGGCCTGCGGTGCCATTTCCGGGTTCCATTCCACCCAGTCTCCTATCATGGCTCGGTGCATCAAGAGTGAACGGGACTGCCACAAGATCTTCTACGGAGCTATGGTCTGCGAAGGCATCATTGCTCTGATCTGGGCTGCTGCTGGTGTTTCCTTCTATGGAAATACTTCCGGCCTGGCCGATGCATTCGTGAAATACCATGGCGCCGGCGGCGTTGTGTATGATATCTGCTCCGGCCTGATGGGCTATCTGGGTACTGTCATCGCTATGGTCGGTGTTATCGCCTGCCCTGTATCCTCCGCAGATACGGCCTTCCGTTCTGCCCGGTACACCGTGGTTGACTGGTTCAAGATTGATCAGCACACCCTGGTTTCCCGTCTGAAACTGGCTGTGCCCATCATCGCCGTTGGCGGTATCCTGACCCAGGTGGATGTAACCATCCTGTGGAGATACTTCTCCTGGACGAACCAGACCCTGGCTATGCTGGTGCTGTGGTCCGGTGCCATGTACCTGTATGCTAACAAGGGCAATGCCTGGATCGCCATCATTCCTGCAACCTTCATGAGCGCAGTATCCTGCACCTACATCCTGGTTGCTAAAGAAGGGCTGCAACTGAGCACGTCCGTTGCTTACCCCGCTGGCATCATTTTCGCCATCGTTGCCTTCTGCCTGTTCTGGAAACGGGCCAAGAAAGTTGACCGTGGCGAACTGGATATTGCCGACAAACCTGTCCAAGGTTGATTCCTTGTAAAAAATCCATTTCCCTTCAAAAAGGCCCGGGAGCTTTGCTCCCGGGTCTTTTTTTGCTTTTTCCAGAACTGTATACAAAAATAATTCGGATGCAAAATATACATGATTTTCAGGATCTTGTATAAAAAACATTACAGTTTTCTTGAGAAATTGCATGAAGTATGCAAAGGAAAACGATAAAATGTATAAAATAAAAGAAAAAAGCCCTTTACATGTATACAAGATATGGTATACTAGGACACATCAACCTCAATGGTAGAAAGACGGACGCGAAAAAACGTTACAAAATCACAGAGAGAAGGAAAGAATCAATGGAACATACGTACAATCCGGTCACTCCGGAACTGGTGGAAGAATTAAAAAAAGTGGTGGGCGACCATTATGTGAAGACGGATGAGGAATATCTGGAACAATATCAGACAGATGAAGAGGGGAACCCTCACTTCTTCAAAAAACCGGAAGTGGTGGTATTCCCGGGTACCACGGAAGAAGTAGCCGCCATCGTGAAACTGGCCAACAAATACATGGTTCCCATCACTCCCCGCAGCGCCGGTACCGGTGTGGCCTGTGGCGCCATCCCCATCTATCACGGCATGGTGGTGGAACTGCAGCGCATGAACAAGATCCTAAAACTGGATGCGGACAATTTCTACGCCGTGTGCCAGACCGGCGTATTTACCGGCCAGCTGCAGGCTGAAGCCAGGAAGGCCGGCGTCATGTACGCCGGGGATCCTTCCAGTGCCGAATCCTGCCAGATCGGCGGCAACGTGGCCAACAACGCCGGCGGCAACCGGGCTGTACGGTACGGTACCACCCGTGATCAGATCTACGCCCTGAAGGTGGTCACTCCCACCGGTGACATCGTGGACGTGGGCGCCCGGCTGAAGAAATGCTCCACCGGCCTGTGCCTGGAACAGTTATTCGCCGGCAGCGAAGGCACCTTGGGCATCATCACGGAAGTCACCGTGAAACTGCGTCCGCTGCCTCCCTACGCGTTCAACATGGTCTGCGTCTTCAAGACCGATAAAGAAGCCTTTGCCCTGCCCAACAAGATCCTGAAGGCCGGCATCGACCCCACCTCCATCGAATATATGGGCAACTCCGCCATCGACATGACGGTGAAATACCTGAACAAATTGAACCAGCACATGGAATTCCCCCATGTGGAGGAAGGCTGCTGCTACGTGATCGTAACCGTGGAAAGCTTCGACCAGGATGAATCCGACCGGAAAATGGAGAAGCTGTGCGATCTGGCAGAAGCCAACGGCTCCATCGACGAATTCGAGGCGGACGAACGGATCTGGGTCCTGCGGAAACAGTTTGCTGAAGCAGCTCGGGATATCGACAAGATGTTCCAGACGGAAGATTTCGTGGTGCCTCTGGACAAGATTGCGGAAATGACCGCCCAGATTCCCGAACTGGAAAAGAAATACAACCTGTACACCGTAACCGTGGCCCACATCGGCGATGGCAACATCCATGTGCTGCCTTTGAATAAATATGGCATGAGTCCGGAAGACTGGTTCAAGACCATCAAGGCCTTCCATGCGGATCTGTTCCCCCGCGTCTATGCCCTGGGCGGCAAGATGAGCGGCGAACACGGTATTGGCTACAAGAAGCTGGAAGAATTCGCCCGCTGCACGCCGGCAGGCGAAGTGAAGATGATCAAAGCCATCAAACGGGCCCTGGATCCCAACAACATCATGAACCCGGGCAAACTGGTGGATATCAACGGCGATTTCATCGCGTAAGTAAATTAAAAGGGCTGTGAATCTCAATCACAGTCCTTTTTTATTTTTGCCAGCACAGCTGGCTTCCTTCGACTAGTGACTAGTGACTAGTGACAGGGCCGCAGGCCCGCTTAGCGGGGGTGTGAAGTATTCACACCCTTTTTTTTGTTGTATAATAAGGAGGAATTGACTTTACGAAAACGGGGCCCTGCCCCTTGAGGAGATATGCCATGAAATCTTGTTTACCAAAGGGACTGGTGCTGCTTCTGGGCTGGCTGCTGTGTCTGCCCATCTGGGCCGGGGCGGCGCCCCAGATGGAACTGGGGTCAGCCCTGAGCCCGGAAAAGGACCTGCGGGCCCTGGTACTGAGCCGCTACGGTGTCCCGCCTGACAAACCTGCCACCTGTACGGATCCCCGCAACGGAGTTACGTTCACCCTGCCGGAGGGTTTTACGCTGCAGGGAGTCTACGGCAGGGGCCAGGACCATCAGGACATCCTAATCCGGGCCACGAAGGGAGATGCGGTGCTGGTGTACATGGCCAACGGCGCCATGATGAAGACGGACGGCCAGACCCAGGCCAAACCCTTCCAGTCGGAAAAGGTCATGCTGGACATTACCTATCGGACGTACCAGGAGGAAGCCAGGGCCAAGGGCCTTGCGGTGGAGGACAGCAGGCTGGGCACTTTTGCCGGACGGGATGGCATCCACATCCGGCAGATGGAGGACGGGAAACTGTCCGACCGGTATTTTTTTGCTGACCGGAAGAACCTGTACTCCTTCACCTTGCTGGCCCCGGAAAAAGAGATGGATCCTGCCCTGGAACGATCCTTCCAGAACAGCCTGGAAAGCCTGAAGATCCCCACTGCTTACGAGCGGGTGGAGGTACCCCACAGCGGGGTGTCCTACGAAATTCCCTATGGAAGTGTGGATATCCAGAAAGCCACCGATCCGGGGGACCCTCACCAGCTGAACCGGCTGCACCTGGACAACCAGCTGATCACCGGGGTGATCTACAGACCCCTCCAGGATACCATGGAGTATGCGTTCCTGCCCGACAGCCTGGACGGCCTGTGTGCCCAGGATCAGGAGAATCTGAGCCGGCTCATGAACGCGAACCGGCAGGCTCAGTGGGAGAAAACCCATCCCGGGCTGCGGCTGAAGAAAAATGTGACCTATTTTGCCAGAAAGGCCGGCCGGCCCTGCATCGTAGAGGAGGAAGTGACCCCCGGGGGCAAAAGCCTGGGCTATGTCTTCCTGCAGGATGGCATGTTCCTTTCCCTGGACTATATGCAGCTGGGGGAAAAGGACCAGCAGGATGTGATCGACCATAGCGTGGACAGCCTGCGGTGGACTTCCGATGGCTCTGGAAAGAAGGACGATCAGGGAACGGCCCTGCCTTCCCGATAAAAACAGGCGGGGAAGAAGGAGCTGATTTACATGGATGAAAAAGAATTCAAACAGGATATCGACACCCTGGACCGCTGGATCCGGGATGCCAGGAGCATTGTTTTCTTCGGCGGAGCCGGGGTTTCCACAGCCAGTGGCATCCCGGATTTCCGCAGCAAGGACGGACTTTACAACCAGCACGATGTGCAGTTCGAACAGTACAGGCCGGAATATCTGCTGAGCCACAGTTGCCTGGTCAATGAACCGAAGGTGTATTTTGAATTCCATCGGCAGAAGATGGATACCCGGAAGATTCAGCCCAACAATGCCCATAAATACCTGGCGGCCCTGGAAAAACGGGAACCGGAGAAGTTCCTGGGCATCGTGACCCAGAACATCGACGGGCTGCACCAGAAGGCGGGCAGCCAAAAAGTGTACGAGATCCACGGCAGCGCCCTGCGGAACTACTGCATGAGCTGCGGCAAGGTGTATCCACCCGACTACATCTTCGAATCGAAGGAACCGGTGCCTCACTGCAGCTGTGGCGGCGTGATCCGCCCCGACATCACCCTGTACGAGGAAATGCTGCCCGACGAGGCGGTGGAAAAGGCCGTGGGGGCCATTTCCAAAGCGGATCTGATGATCATTGCCGGTACCAGTCTGACCGTGTATCCGGCGGCCTCCTTCATCAACTATTTCCATGGCCGGTATCTGGTGATCCTGAACCGGGATCCCCTGGGGGTGCACCTGAAGGCACAGACCCTGGCCATCACCGACGATATGGACAAGGTTTTTGCAACCCTGGCCAAAAAAGAAGATATGGAGTTGTAAGGGCCATTTGTGCTATAATGACAGGAGTATTGCATAGACTTATTGGGGGTACTCATTATGTTAGATTTGAAATTTGTCCGGGATAACACGGAAAAAGTGGAACAGATGCTGAAGAACCGCCATGCCAAGGTGGATCTGGTGGAATTCAAGCAGCTGGATGCCAAACGGCGTACGCTGATCCAGGAAGTGGAAGCTGACAAGAGCCAGCGGAATACGGTCAGCGCTGAGATCAGCCAGATGAAGCGCAACGGGGAAGACGCTACGGAAAAGATTACGGCCATGCGTGCCCTGGGCGATAAGATCTCTGCTACGGATAAAGAACTGAAGGAAGTGGAGGAACGGCTCCATGCGGTGATGCTCACCATCCCCAATATGCCGGCTGCAGATGTACCGGTGGGCAAGGATGATACGGAAAATCCGGAAATCCGCAAATGGGGCGAACCCAAACATTTCGACTTTGAACCGAAAGCCCATTGGGATATCGGCGAAAAACTGGGCATCCTGGATTCGGAACGGGCTGCCAAGGTTTCCGGTGCCCGGTTCTACTATTACAAAGGGGCCGGTGCCCGTCTGGAACGTGCGGTCTATAACTTCTTCCTGGACCAGCACACCCGGAACGATGGCTACACCGAAGTGATTCCGCCTTACATCGTGAATACGGCTTCCATGACCGGTACCGGGCAACTGCCGAAATTCCATGAGGACATGTACAAAGTGGAAGGCCAGGACATGTACCTGATCCCCACCGCCGAGGTGCCTCTGACCAACTACTATCGGGATGAGATCATTGACGGCAAAGAGCTTCCCATCTATCTGACCGCCATGACGCCCTGCTTCCGGGCCGAAGCCGGCAGCGCCGGGAAAGATACCCGGGGCCTGATCCGGCAGCACCAGTTCCACAAAGTGGAAATGGTGAAGTTCTGCAAACCGGAAGACAGCTATGACGAGCTGGAAAAACTGGTGAACAACGCCGAAGAATGCCTGAAGCTGCTGGGTCTGCCCTACCATGTGGTCTGCCTGTGCACCGGCGACCTGGGCTTCTCTGCCGCCAAATGCTACGACGTGGAAGTCTGGTTCCCGCAACAGAACAAGTATCGTGAAATCTCTTCCTGCTCCAATACGGAAGACTTCCAGGCTCGCCGGGCCAACATCCGGTTCCGCCGGGATGCCAAGTCTAAACCGGAATATGTACATACCCTGAACGGCTCCGGGCTGGCCGTAGGCCGTACCGTGGCTGCCATCCTGGAAAACTACCAGCAGGCCGACGGGTCCGTGGTGGTCCCCGAAGTGCTGCGCAAGTACATGGGCTGCGATGTGATTACCGGAGTGAACTCCTGAGAAAGTTCTATTATTCGCTACAATTGAATAATTATGCGACACCCGCCTTTCTGGGCGGGTGTTTCATTTTTTAGTATCTGGACATATCGGGCTCATACGGACTCATACGCCCTCAATCGGGGAAAATCGGGCAATGGGGAAAAAAGTAGCGGATTCCAGATTAAAACCATATCTGTGAATATTTTTCTTGAAACTCCTTCGAACTCCTCAAATCTCCTCTTTTTTCCTCGTTTTTCCTCTTGCACTTTCCCCAATCCGTAGTATAATGAACTACGAATTTAGGGAAGACCGGAAAGGCCGTCACGGAAACAACGGGCCCGGAAGGTCCAAAGGGGGATGGATAATGAACGAACAAAGTTTTTTCCAATTGACTCAAGAAGCTGTCACCAGCCTGGCTGAACGGTATGGCACACCTCTTTTGGTGCTTTCTCTGGAGCAGGTTGAGAAAAACTATGATATCCTGCGGGAACACATCCCGCAACTGAAAATCCATTATGCAATGAAAGCAAATCCGGATCTGCACATCCTGGATCTGCTCATCAATAAAGGAGCCTGCTTCGATGTGGCCAGCGACGGGGAAATCCGTACCCTGAGCCAGCTGGGGGTATCCGGTGACCGGATGATCTACGCCAACCCCATCAAACTGGATGCGGGCTTTGCTGCCTGCCGGGATGCCGGTGTGTACCGGATGACCTATGACAGCGAAAGTGAAATCAAAAAGATCGCTGAACACTGCCCTGGCGCCACGGTGCTGCTGCGGCTGCGCATCGACAATGCCCAGGCCCATGTGGACCTGAACAAGAAATTCGGCTGCCCCCGGGAACGTGCCCTGGAACTGATGCTGAAGGCGAAGGAAGCCGGCCTGGATGTAGCAGGCGTCGCTTTCCATGTAGGCAGCCAGACGGTGGCAGCGGATCCCTACTTCCACGCCATGGACATTACCAAGGAACTGATGGAGGAAGCCCGGAAGGCAGGGCTTACCATGCGGGTGCTGGACATCGGCGGCGGGTTCCCCATTCCGGAAACCGGCGTCCATTATAATCTGACGGCGCTGCTGGACCAGGTGGCTGCCCGGCTGCGGGAAGATTTCAGCGACCTGGAGATCTGGGCGGAACCGGGCCGGTATATGTGCGGAACGGCTGTGAACCTGATCACCCGGGTCATCGGCGAAAATGAACGGAATGGCCAGACCTGGTATTTCCTGGATGACGGTATTTATGGCACTTTTTCCGGTGTGATTTTCGACCAGTGGGATTTCAAGCTGATCAGTTTCAAGGAGGGCCGAAAGATTCCGGCCACCTTTGCCGGTCCCAGCTGCGACTCCCTGGACATTATGTTCCGGGGGAAGATGACGGAACCCCTGGAAGTGGGGGATGTGCTGCTGGTGCCCGTGTGCGGTGCCTACACTTCCGCTTCTGCCACTACCTTCAACGGTTTCCGGAAAGCCAGAACGGTGATCTGGGAAGAAGTACGGGAAGAACTGGGCCTGGATGCCCTGAGCATGGCTGGATAAAAGAGAAACAAAAAGAACCTGTATCTTTCATTTCTGAAAGATACAGGTTCCTTTTTTGTAGGTCTGTAAGATATGGAAATCGTCGTCGAACATGGTGAAATCGGCCCGCTTGCCTGGTTCCAGGGTGCCCCGGTCCGTGAGGCCCAGCTCCCGGGCCGGGTTCAGGGTAGCCAGCTGTACCGCCTGGGGCAGGGTCAGGTGGGCGAATCTCCAGATGTTCTGCACAGCCTTTTCCATGGTCAGGATGCTGCCGGCCAGGGTGCCATCTGCCAGGGTGGCCCGGCCATCCTTTACGAACACCTTCTGGCCGCCCAGCTCGCTTTCTCCTTCGCCCAGCAGACAGGCCCGCATGGAATCGGTGATGAGCACGATCCTGTCCAGCCCTTTGGCACGGACCGCCAGACAAAGAGCGGCCGGGTGGATGTGGATGCCGTCGGCGATGAGTTCGCAGGTCACCGGCTGGGTGAGGGCTGCCCCCACCAGTCCGGGCCGGCGATGGTGCAGGGGGCTCATGGCGTTGTACAGGTGGGTGATGTGGCTGGCCCCGGCCGCAATGGCCCGGGAGGCCTCCTCGAAGGTGGCATCGCTGTGGCCCAGGGAGACGATGATCCTGTGGCTGCAGCAGCGGGGGATGAATTCCATGTCCGTCAGGGTCTCCGGCGCCAGGGTCAGGATCTTCAGGATATCCGCATAGGGCTCGATGAAGTCCCAGCGGGCTTTCCGGATGTGACAGGCTTTCTGGGCTCCCTTGTATGTTTCACTGATGAAAGGACCTTCCAGGTTGGCGCCCAGGATATCCGCTCCCGGTTCATGGCCCCGGGCCTCCCGGATGGCCGAGAGGGCTTTTCCGATGGCTTCCTCGCTGCAGGTCATGGTGGTGGGCAGGAAGCCTGTGACCCCGGTGGAGGCCTGGAGCCGGCTCATGGTGGCGAGGGCCTCCCGGGTGCCGTCCATGGCATCGCAGCCTCCGCAGCCGTGGATGTGGAGGTTCAGGAACCCGGGAGCCACGTAGGCCCCTCCGGCATCGATGATCTGGGTATGGGCAGGCAGCTGGTCCGGGTCTGAGAAGCCCTCCAGCATCTTGTCGAAGGTCAGTGCCTGTCCCTCAATGATTTCTTGTGGTAAAATAAATCTGCCGTTGATGATGGCTTTCATACTTGTTCTCCTTCTCACGGTACAGAATTATCTTTATTATAGCACAACCGAACCAGGAGGTTTTTTCATGATCGATTTGAACAAATTATCTACAGAACAGCGGAACCCGGCATCTGTAGCCATTGATAAGGTATCCACCCAGGAACTGGTGGAAATCATCAACCGGGAGGATCACAAGGTGGCCGATGCGGTGCAGAAGATCCTGCCCGCCATTGCACTGGCCGTGGATCTGGTGGCTGACCGGCTGAAAAAGGGAGGCCGGTTGTTCTACATGGGCAGCGGAACCTCCGGACGGCTGGGCATTTTGGACGCGGTGGAATGTCCGCCCACCTACAGTACGGATCCGGAGCAGATCCAGGGACTGATTGCCGGGGGCTATGAAGCCATCTTCCGGGCCAGGGAAGGGGCCGAGGACAGCGAGGAACAGGGTCGTAACGACATCTGGGCCAAGGAGCTGACGCCTGATGATGTGGTCATGGGGATCAGCGCCTCCGGCCGTACGCCCTATGTCCTGGGCGGTATGAAGGAAGCCAAGGAACGGGGCTGCGCTGTGCTGGGATTGTGCTGCAGCGCCCGGAGCGCCATGGCAAAAATCGCCGACCTGTGTCTCACCGTATTGCCCGGGCCGGAAGTGATCACCGGGTCCACCCGTATGAAAGCCGGGACGGCTACGAAGATGGTGCTGAACATGATCACCACCGGAGCCATGGTCCGCCTGGGCAAGGTACGGGGCAACCTGATGATCGATGTGCGGGCCACCAACGAGAAACTGCTGGAAAGGGCCCTTTCCATTGTGTGCACCGTTACGGGCTGCAGCCGGGAGGAAGCACGGCTGAGCCTGGCCCGGAACCGGGGCAGTGCCCGGAAGGCTGTGGAGGAATGGGAGGCCATCCATGGAAAATAAGGAACTGGCCCGTCAGATCCTGCAGGTGGTGGGGCCCGGGACCAATGTACGTCAGGCCACCCACTGCATGACCCGGCTGCGGCTGGTCCTGGAGCATCAGGATGTGGACCGGGAGTCCCTGAAGAAGCTGCCCGGGGTCATGGGGGTGAACCAGTCCGGACCGGAACTGCAGATCATCCTGGGGCCGGGGAAGGCTGCCCAGGTGACGGACGCATTCAACGCCCTGCTGGCTGCACCGGAGGAAGCGATGACGCCGGCTCCGGAAAAGAAAGCCACGGAGCAGCCGGGGAAATCCAGCTTTCCCCAGGGAGAAGTGGGGGATGGCAAGGCCCTCCATGAGGCCATCCGGGCGAAGAATGCCACGCCGGCCAAACTGTTTTTGAAACGGATCAGCAGCATCTTCGTGCCCCTGATCCCCGGTTTCATCGGCTGTGGCCTTTTGACGGGAATCTTGAACATCGTCCGGCGTCTGGATCCGGCGCTGGCCCAGAACGTGGCCTTTCAGATCCTGGGCCTGGCCGGCAATACGGTGTTCTGGGGCATGGACCTGTTCGTGGGCTGGAACGCGGCCAGAGAATTCGGCGGGTCGCCGGTACTGGGCGGGGCCCTGGGGGCGCTGATCAGCCATCCGGGTCTTTCCGGCATCGTATTGAACGGACAGGCTCTGACTCCGGGCCGGGGCGGTGTGGTGGCCGTGCTGATCGTGGCGGCCCTGGGAGCCCAGCTGGAAAAGAAACTGCATCAGCGGGTGCCCGAGGCCCTGGATTTGTTTTTGACGCCGTTTTTGGTGCTGGGCATCATGGCATTTGCAACTTTATATGTGTTCCAGCCCCTGGGCGGTTTCATCGCTGAAGGCATCGGCTTTGCAGCCACGGAGGCGGTGGCCCGGGGCGGGGCTCTCACCGGGTTCCTCCTGGGTGGCACGTTCCTGCCTCTGGTCATGCTGGGAGTCCATCAGGGACTGACCCCCATCCATGCCCAGCTGATCGCCCAGTACGGCTATACCATTCTGCTGCCCATCCTGGCCATGGCCGGAGGCGGACAGGTGGGTGCCGCTGCGGCGGTGTACCTGAAGACGAAGGACCCGGATGTGAAACGGGTGGTGGCTTCCGCCCTGCCCGTAGGGCTCATGGGTGTGGGAGAGCCGCTGATCTACGGGGTGACCCTGCCTCTGGGACGGCCCTTCATCGGGGCCTGTATCGGCGGGGCCCTGGGGGGCGCGGTACAGGCAGCCTGTCAGGTGGGCGCCGGAGCCCTGGGGATTTCCGGTCTGCCCCTGGCGCCCAGCACTACCCAGGTAACGGCATACCTGGCCGGTCTGGCCATTTCCTATGCAGGGGGGTTCGTGGCCACCTGGGTGCTGGGGTTTACTGATCCAGTGCAGAGTAAAGAGTGAAGAGTGCAGAGCAGAATCTAAACCGTACCCCTTGTCAAGGACAGTTTATAAAAGTAGGACCCCTTGTTTTAGACAGTTCAACAATCTTGGTACCTTTAAAATGGACGTCTGGTAATTGTCTATCAGAAGGCCCCTAACCATCCAAATCTCATGTACTGGCTCCTTACTCATAAAATGGCTGCTTTTGCCATTTTATGAGGTGAGCTGGTTCCCCAGCTCACAGGCTCTCCGCTTCAATGTAGGAACCTCGGGCATCTTGGGAATATCGAGCGGATAAACCCCTGTTGTTACAAATTGGTAGAACTCGTTTGGCGACAGTTTCGCCAGTTCCCACTGGTAGCGATCGTTGTTGTAATAATCCATGTAATCATCTACGATGGCCTTCACCTCCCCAAAGCTCACTGCTGCTGCAATTTTCTTTTTCACATGGTCTTTCATACGGCCGAAGAAGCTTTCCTGCGGCGCATTGTCCCAGCAATTCCCCCGCCGTGACATGGATTGTCTGAGATCCTTGTCATGGAGGATATCAATGAAGCTGTGACTCGTATAATGGCAACCCTGGTCAGAATGCACGATGGTTTCAGCATGCAGTGAGACGCCGTGATCTCGAATCAGGTTGTTCACCGTTTCTACCACGAAATCCATCTCCAAAGAATTGCTGAGGACATACGCCAGAATCTGCTTGGTATAGGCATCCAATATGGTAGAAAGATAAGCAAAGATCCCATTGTAAGGAAGGTACGTAATATCTGTCAGCAGTACCATGCGAGGGCCATAGTCCTCAAACTGGCGCTGCAGCAAGTTATCGGCCACCGTATTGGTCTTCAGGGCTTTCACCAGCTGCCGATAGGGATTCGCCTTCCTGATGGGGCAAAGCAGGTGGAACTTTTTCATCAGACGACGGATTTTCTTCACATTCATAATGACGGGCGGATCCATGTGGAGCAGCTCCATATAGATGCTGCGGGCGCCCTTCTTGTACCCTCGTCTTTTGTAAGCGGCAAGGATCAGTTCAAAGTCCTTGCGGTCCTGTTCTTCCTGGGCCTGCCGAAATGCTTCCGCCTTCACCCAGGCATAATAACCGCTTCGGGACACGCCTGCCATCTTGCATAAACTGCTGATGGAAAGTCTGTTCTCGCTGGTACTTACCGTCTTTTCTATGATTTCGAACACACAAGAGGAATCGTTCATGAGCAGAGAATCTACCTTTTTGTGTTCTTGATCGCGGAAATTTTTTTTAAATATTCCACTTCCTGCCGCAAGTATTCAACTTCATGTCTGAGGGCCTTAATGTCATCTTCATGCTTGACCTTGGCGGCGGTGTCAGACCTGTCGGCGGGTCTCCTGCCTTCATAGAAACAGCCATATTTGGCATATTCCTCTTTGATATGCTGGAGAGCACCGCCAATGCGTCTTTCGCCCAGCACAGCAGGGTCAAAGCCGTATTTTTTGAAGATGTCTTTGGGATAGACTCCTTCCATATATTCGGTGTAAAAGATTTCTTTAAAGGACTTCCTCAGGACCAGGGTAGAGCGGCTTACGCTATACACATAAGGGTTCTGGCGCAACGCTGCAATCTGCTCCTCAGTAAAAAGTTTTCTGCTCATGTGGATTCTCCTTGGCTTTATTGGATTTGAGGATACCACATACATATGATTGTGTTCAATAGGTTGGGTCCAAAATGAGCACGTCAATTTTAAAGGATTCAAATTGTAGCCTGTCCAATTTTGTGGGCAGGTGCTACTCTTAAAAAGTGTCCACACTTATGGGTACAGTATAATCCATTTTTGTATATTGGAAATCGCAGTGCGATTTCCTTCCAACGGCTAGTGACTAGTGACCAGTGACTAGTGACTGCCTTTGATGAGGAGGTTGAATGATGACAGTACACAAAGGGATTTCTTTGTATCCGGGGCTGGGCATGAGCCTGGAGGAGATGCTGCAGCGGCTGGAGGAGGCCGCCGGGCTGGGGGTGGACCGGCTGTTCCTTTCCTTCCACATCCCGGAGACGGATCCGGCTGCGTTTGAATGCCAGGTGGCACCTCTCCTGGCCCGGGCCAGGGCCCTGGGGCTTGCTGCGGTGGGAGACCTGGTACCCGGCAAACCGGTACCGGACAACCTGCCCTGTCTGCGGCTGGATGATGGCTTTACTCCGGACAGGGTGGCGGAGTTGCAGCGTGATTATCCGGACCGGACCCTGGTGCTGAATGCCTCGGCAGTGACGGAAAGCCAATTGGAAGCCCTGCAGCAGGCCCAGGTGGATTTTGGCCGGGTGGAAGCCCTCCACAATTTTTATCCCCATCCCCATACGGGGATTTCCGTGCCTTACTTTTTGAAACAGAATGCCCTGCTGCGCCGGTACGGGATCCCTTCTGGCGCTTTTGTGGCCAGCCAGGCCGGGAAACGGGGACCCCTGCACGAAGGGCTGCCCACCCTGGAGCAGGACCGGCACCGCAGTGTCTCCATCGGGGCCCGGCAGCTGGCCGCCCTGGGTGCAGACACCCTCTACATCGGTGACGACGGCCCCAGCTCGGAAGAGGTAGAGGCACTGTGCCGGCTGGAGGAAGGGGTGCTGGAACTGACCCTGGAAGTGTTCCAGTGGCGGCCCTGCCATGACATCCTGGCCACCCATGTGTATGAGACCCGGCCGGAGGAGGCGGAAGAGGTGATCCGCACGGTCAACAGCCGGGCTCTGTGGAAAGGGGTGGATATCCCTGAAATCCCCTTCCGGCGCTGCCATCCGGGAGATGTGACGCTGGATAATGGCCGGTATGGACGCTACGCCGGAGAACTGGAAATCTGCAAGACGGAACTGCCGGCGGACAAACGGGTGGATGTGCTGGGCCGGATCCCGGCCGCTGAACAGTTTTTGCTGCAGTATCTGACCGGCGGAAAGAAATTCCGCTTCCACCCGGTCAAGATCCAGTAAAAAGAGAGCAGTGCCGAAAGGGGACGGGGTGAAACGTGGGATACAGTGCGTCCTCTGGGGAAATATGATATAATAAAAGTTAGTTTGCACGAAGGAGAGATCATCATGAGTTCAACCAATCTGGAAATGGGTATCGTAGGCCTGCCCAACGTAGGCAAAAGCACCCTGTTCAACGCCATCACCAAGGCAGGGGCCGAAGCGGCCAACTATCCTTTCTGTACCATAGAGCCCAATGTGGGTGTGGTCGACGTTCCCGATCCCCGTCTGGACGTACTGGCCAAAATGTTCCATTCCAAAAAGATTGTCCCCGCCGGGATGAAATTCGTGGACATCGCCGGTCTGGTAAAGGGAGCCAGCAAGGGGGAAGGCCTGGGAAACAAATTCCTGAGCCACATCCGGCAGACCGATGCCATCGCGGAAGTGGTACGCTGTTTTGAAGACGGCAATATCACCCACGTGGAAGGCTCCATCGACCCGGTCCGTGACGTGGAGATCATCAACACGGAACTGTGCCTGGCCGACCTGGAAAGCGTGGAAAAACAGCTGACCAAGGCCCAGAAGCTGATCAAAGCCGGGGACAAGAAGGCAGCAGCCAAGGCTGCCCTGCTCCAGAAGATCTCCGACAACCTGAGCGAAGGCATCCCCGTGCGCCGGCTGGAACTGACGGACGACGACAAGGAGAACCTGAAGGAACTGGATCTCCTCACCAGCAAGCCCATCCTGTACGTGGCCAACGTGGCGGAAGAAGAAGCCGCCGACTGGTCCGGCAACAAATACGTGAAGGCCCTGGAAGATTACGCCGCCAAGGAAAACGCCCAGGTGATCGTGATCTCCGCCAAGGTGGAAGAAGAAATCGCCCAGCTGCCCAAGGACGAAGCCAAGGAATACCTGGAAATGGAAGGGCTGACGGAAGCCGGCCTGGACCGGCTGATCAAAGCCGGGTTCAAACTGCTGGGCCTGCAGACGTTCCTGACCGCCGGGGAAATGGAATCCCGGGCCTGGACCATCGTGGCCGGTTCCACGGCGCCCAAGGCTGCCGGCAAGATCCATACGGACTTTGAAAAAGGTTTCATCCGGGCCGAGATCGTTTCCTACGACGACCTGGTGAAATGCGGGTCCAAACAAGCTGCCAAGGAAAAAGGCCTGGTACGCCTGGAAGGCAAGGACTACATCATGCAGGACGGGGATGTAGTGGAATTCCGCTTCAACGTGTAAGCGGAGGATTTTCAAGAGAAAGAAGGGCATGCCATGCTGTTCGATACCCATACCCATGCAGATTATTCCTGCGATGCGGAGCAGACCATCGGGGAAGCGGCGGAGGCGGCCCACAACCTGGGCCTGGGGATCATCCTGACAGAACATTGGGACCGGTATTATCCCTCCTACCCGGAAAGCTTCCTGTTCGACATCGCCGATTATTTCAAACACAATACTCCCTTGCGCAGCGCTACGGTGCTGCTGGGCATCGAGGTGGGGCTGCAGCCCAAAGCCATTGCCGAAGACAAGGCCATGGTGAAGCAGTATCCCTTCGATGAAGTGGTGGGGTCCATGCACTGCTTCGACGGGCTGGACATGTATGAACCGGATACCTACAAGGGCCTCTCCAAGGACGAGGCCGTGCGCCGGTATCTGGAGGATTCTGTCCGGTGCCTGGAGATGGAGCCGGATTTCGACTCTTACGGGCACATCGATTACATCTGCCGGTACATGCCCTATGAGGACCCCAATCTGTACTACAGCGACCATCCGGAGCTGTGGGACAGGGTGTTCCAGCTGCTGATCGATCAGGACAAGGCCATCGAGATCAACACGAGACGGCTGGGGAATCCGGCGGTGGTGCCGCCTCTGGTGGAGCTGTACAAGCGGTTCCACGAACTGGGTGGAAAGTATGCCACCTTGGGCAGCGACGCCCACTACAAAGAGCATGTGGGCCGGGACTTCGCCGTGGGGCAGAAGATTGCCGAAGCGGCCGGTCTGGAGCTGGTTTATTTCAAGGGACGTAAACGCATTGTTTGTCCATAAAATTGTCACGGGATCAACCTTGTTTTCGTTTCTTTTCCCTGTTATAATACACGGGTATCACCCTGATAAAGGAGCGTGGAAACCATGGGCCGTCAGCGGCTGGGCATCCTGGGCGGGACCTTCGATCCCATCCACAACGGGCATTTGATGATCGCCCGGGCCATGCAGGAGCAGCTGCACCTGGACCGGGTGCTGTTCATTCCGGATTATATCCCTCCCCACAAACGGGGCTGGCACTGCTCCCCTTCGGCGGACCGGCTGGCCATGACGCTGCTGGCGACGGAGGACAACCCTCTGTACACCGTTTCCGATATGGAACTGCGGCGGGGCGGGGTCTCCTACACCAGCGATACCCTGCGCCAGCTGTACCGGCGCTGGCACCGGCTGTACGATCTGTACTTTTTGATCGGCGCCGATTCGGCGGAACAGCTTCCCACCTGGCACAATATCCGGGAAGCCATGGAGTACGCCACGTTTGCGGCAGCGGCCCGGCCCGGGTTTGCTCCGCAGAAAGAAGCGGTCAGTGCCAGGCTGGCCCGGCAGGGACTCACCCGGTTGTGCTGGGTGGATACACCGGAGCTGGACCTTTCTTCCACGGAAATCCGGAAGAAGGTCCGCCGGGGCGAATCGATTGCGAACCTGGTACCCAAGGCAGTAGCGGAATACATCGAACAGAGAGACCTCTACCGCAAGTAGGGGCTCTCTGTTTTTTTCTTTGATAGGAGGCATGATCATGGAACTTGAGGAAATGCAGGCCCGGCTGGAAAAAGAATTGCCGGCCAAACGCTTCCACCATACGGTGGCAGTGAGCCAGACCGCTGTGGAGCTGGCGAAGCTGTACGGCGTGGATGAAAAGAAGGCGGCCATCGCAGGCATGCTCCACGACAGCGGGCGGCAGATCCCCAAAAAGGATTTTATCGCCAAGGCGGCGGAACTGGGCATCCAGCTGGACCCGGTGGAAAAAGCCCAGCCCATCCTGATCCATGCCAAACTGGGCGCCTACTATGCCGAGCATGAATTCGGTGTCACTGACCCGGACATCCTGTCCAGTATCCGGTACCATACCACCGGGGCCGCCCATATGAGCCCTCTTGCCATGGTGATCTACCTGGCCGATCTGATCGAACCCCACCGGGACTTTGAAGGGGTGGATACCCTGCGGCAGCAGGTGCGCCAGGGCCTGGAATTCGGCATGCTGAAAGCCTACGCCCATACCATGGCCTATCTGCTGGACCAGGGGCAGCTGATCCATCCCGACTGCCTGGCCGGATACAACGAACTGATCATGGAACAGAAAGCCAACCAACAATAACAGGAGCGTACGCAAACAATGACTGAACCAAAGAAGACAGGGGGACGGCGCTACAAGAAACGGCTGCGAAAGGGACGGCTGTTCTTTTCCCTGGTGCTGATCTGCCTTTTGATGGGCAGCTGCTTCGCCGCCGGTATGCGGATCTATAACCGGTTCTTCCGGCCCCGGGCCCAGGTAGCAGATACGAAAGAGAACAGCCTGACCACCGAAGGGTTTTCCCGGCGGATCAATGTACTGCTTCTGGGAACCGACGACGGGGACAGTGAAGATTTTGGCACCGATGCGCCCAAGCGGACCGATGCCATGCTGCTGGTAAGCTTCGATCCCCAGAATGACCAGGTCTCTGTGCTGAGCCTGCCCCGGGATACCCGGGTGACCATCCCCGGCCGCCGGGGCCACGACAAGATCAATGCGGCCTATGCGTATGGGGGCGTTCCTCTGGCCCGGAAAACCGTCAGCAATCTGCTGCAGGTGCCCATCAACCACTACATGCAGGTGGATTGGAAAGGCTTCATCAAGGTGGTGGATATGCTGGGCGGTGTGGACCTGGACGTGGAACAGGATATGGACTACGAGGATCCCTATGCAGATTTGAAAATCCATCTGAAAAAGGGAAAACAGCACCTGAATGGAGAAAAGGCCGGAGAATACGTCCGGTTCCGGCATGACGAAATGGGCGATATCGGCCGGGTGAAACGGCAGCAGAAATTCATGAAGGCCCTGGCCAAACAGGCCTTTACGGTGACCAACATGGTGAAACTGCCCATGATCATCGGAACGGCCACTGAATATGTGAAAACGGATATGGACTTCATCCAGATGGTGAAGGCGGCCAACTGCCTGCGGCTCTTTGGAGACGGCGGCGTGAAAAGCGCCAGCCTGAAGGGCGATTTCGGAGACATCGGCGGGGTCAGTTACTGGGTGACCACCCCCTCCAAGATTGCTGCGACCCTGGACGAGCTCAAGATCCCTCATAAAAGGATTCCCAGTATCTGACGAAAGGAAAAGTGAAATGACGGGTAAAGAACTGGCCAACAAGATTGCAGCTGCGGCTGCGGACAAGAAAGCACGGGATATCCTGCTGCTGAACATGGAAGGACTGTCTTCCGTGACGGATTATTTCATGATCTGTTCGGCTCCCAGCACCACCCAGGTGCGGGCCATCGCCGACGGCATTGAAGACAAGCTGGCCCAGGAAGGCAAGCTGCCCGCCCATAAGGAAGGGTACAGCGAAGGCAACTGGGTGCTGCTGGACTACGGTGACTGCGTAGCCCATGTGTTCCAGGAATCCCAGCGGAATTTCTACAATCTGGAACAGCTGTGGGCGGACGCTCCCAGCGAAGCTTACACGGAGCCGGAAGCATGAGGAAAGAGCATGGACCGGTAACGGTCAAGACGGTGGGACGCTACCGGGTGGGGGATGTGTGTGACATGACCGTGGCCCGGCTGGGCGAAGCCGGGGCATTCCTGGACGCCGGTACGGGCAATACCTCCGACGATATCCTGCTCCACCAGCATCAGCAGACCCATCCGGTGAAAGTGGGGGACAGGGTAAAGGTGTACCTGTACCTGGATGCCAAGGGACGGATGACGGCCAGCATGAAGCTGCCCAAAATGCGGGAAGGGCAGCTGGGGTATGTAAAGGTGCTGTCGGTGACCCGGCAGGGCGGTTTCGTGGATATCGGAGCCGAACGGGGCGTGTTCCTGCCCTACAGCGAAATGCGGGGCCACGTTTCTCCCGATCAGCTGGTCTGGGTGAAGCTGTACCGGGATAAAAGCGGCCGCCAGGCTGTGACCATGCGGGTAGAGGACGATATGGTGCGGGCTTCCGTACCGGCGAAGGACGTGAAGGTGGGGGACGAACTTACGGGCACGGTGTACAACATCCTGCCGGAAGGGTTCTTCCTGCTGACTACCCAGCGGTATCTGGCCTTCATCCACCGCAGCGAAGTGCCCGGCGGGCGCCTGGATTTCGGTCAGAAGGTCACCGGCCGGGTCACCTTTGTCCGGGAAGACGGGCGGGTGGACATGAGCCTGCGGGAAGTGAAGGAAAAGGCCATGGTGACGGACAGTGAGCGGATCCTGGCCCTCCTGGAAAAACGCCAGGGCACCATGCCCTACAGCGATGCCACGCCCCCGGAAATCATCAAAGATGCTTTTGGCATCTCCAAAGCTGCGTTCAAGCGGGCCCTGGGGCGGCTGATGAAAGAAGGAAAGATCGTCCAGAAGGACGGCTGGACCAGTTTGAAGAAATAAAAGAAACCCGGTTGCTGATGCATTGTGCATCAGCAACCGGGTTTTGTCATATGTCATAAGCAGAAGGAAGCAAACAAAAAGCCCATGCAGTCTTTCGACCGCATGGGCTGTACATTTCATTTGGTGGAGACAAGGAGGATCGAACTCCTGACCTCTTGCATGCCATGCAAGCGCTCTCCCAGCTGAGCTATGCCCCCAAACGACTTCCTTAGTATACAATGGAATCAGGGGATTTGTCAATGGGTTTTTTAAAAAATTTGGATTCCTTTCCTGCGTGCCCTGTTTTCGGCTGTAAGCCAGGGATGTGCTTATGGTATACTATATGGATAAAGCACCGCATGGGGCGGTCTTTTTTATTCAGCCAATCATGGAGGGAAAAATAAATGGACGCACACAATACGAAACTGCCCCGCTGCATCGAGGTCCGGGGCGCCAGGGTCCACAATCTGAAAAACATCGACGTGGATATCCCGTTGCATCAAATCGTGGGCATTGCCGGTGTTTCCGGTTCCGGTAAATCATCACTGGCATTGGGAATCCTTTATGGGGAGGGGTCCCGGCGGTATCTGGAGTCTCTTTCCACCTATACCCGCCGGCGGATGACCCAGGCAGAACGGGCGGAGGTGGAGGAGGTCCGGTATGTGCCGGCGGCCCTGGCCCTGCGGCAGCGTCCCGGTGTACCGGGCATCCGTTCTACCTTCGGGACGCTGTCAGAGCTGTCCAACTCCCTGCGTCTGATGTTCTCCCGTCTGGCCAGCCACCGCTGTCCCAACGGCCACTACTGCCCTCCTTCCCTGGCCGTGGCGGCTATGCAGGAAATCACCTGTCCCGTATGCGGGGCCAAATTTTACGGACCGGGGGCGGAGGATCTGGCGTTCAATTCCCGGGGAGCCTGTCCCACCTGTGGAGGTACGGGGGTTATCCGTACCGTGGACGAATCCACCCTGATCACCGATGAAAATCTGTCCATCGATGAGGGGGCCGTGGCGGTGTGGGGCACCCTCATGTGGTCCCTGATGAAGGATGTATGCCGGGAGATGGGCGTGCGCACTAATGTACCCTACAAGGACCTGACGGATCAGGAAAAGGACATTGTCCTCCACGGCCCCATGGTGAAAAAGCATATCCACTATATGAACGAAAAATCCCATCAGATGGGAGAACTGGATTTCACCTATTACAGTGCCGTGAATACGGTGAAGAATGCGCTGGCCAAGGTGAAGGATGAAAAAGGCATGAAACGGGTGGACAAATACCTGAAAGAAGGAGAATGTCCTGACTGCCATGGCACCCGTATGAGTGAAGCCACCCGGGCACCTCGGCTGCGGGGCATTGGCCTGGACCAGGCATCGGCCATGCCCCTGGCTGATCTGGTGGAATGGGTGAAGGGGGTGCCTTCCACCCTGCCGGAAGCCATGGTTCCCATGGCCGGGAGTATCTGTGAAGCCTTCCTGGATACGGCGAAACGGCTGCTTGACCTGGGACTGGGGTATCTTTCCCCGGATCGGGCGGCTGCCACCCTTTCCACCGGGGAGCGGCAGCGGGTGCAGCTGGCCAGGGCCGTACGGAACCGGACCACAGGGGTACTCTATGTCCTGGATGAGCCATCCATTGGTCTCCATCCCTATAACCTGAAGGGGCTGACCGGGGTCATGGATGATCTGATCGCTGACGGCAATTCTGTGGTGCTGGTGGATCATGACACCCAGGTGCTGCTCCATGCCGATCATCTGGTGGAAATGGGGCCGGAGGCCGGAGCCGGCGGAGGGCAGGTGATCGCCCAGGGGACGGTCCAGGAACTGGAGCATACGCCCCATTCGCTGATCGGTCCCTATCTGGCGGAAGAGCAGCGCCTGGAAAGGGCTTCCAGGACGGTTCGGCAGCGGGAATGCCGGCGGCTGCGGCCGGTGATCCCGGAAAAGGAGCTGTTCGACCGGGGCACCCTCCATCTGGTTACGGACCGGATCCATACGGTGCAGCCTCTGGATGTGCGGATCCCCCAGGGACGTATGACAGTGGTGACCGGGGTATCCGGATCCGGCAAGACCACCATGGTCCTGGAGAGCCTGATCCCGGCCCTGACCGCCCATATCCAGGGCGCGCCGCTGCCTGCTCATGTAAAGTCCATCCAGGCAGAGGGCATCCGTCAGGTGAAACTCATCGACGCGACTCCCATCGGCATCAATGTACGCTCTACCGTGGCCACCTATGCAGGTGTCCATGCGGAACTGCGCAAGGCCTATGCCCGTCTGGCCCTTTCCCGGGAGAAAGGGTACAGGGCCGGAGACTTTTCCTACAATACGGGAAAGCTGCGCTGTCCCACCTGTGACGGCACCGGCCAGATCACCCTGGACGTGCAGTTCCTGCCCGATGTGGATATTCCCTGCCCGGACTGCCACGGGTCCCGCTATGGACGGGAAGCGTACGGACTTTTACGGAAGGCCGGGGACGGAAAGGCATACAGCCTTCCGGAACTGATGAATCTGAGCGTGGACCAGGTGCTGGCAGCCTGTGGCGGTCTTTCCCTGGTACAGAAACGACTGCAGGTGCTCCATGACCTGGGACTGGGATATCTGACCCTGGGTGAGGAAACGCCCGGCCTTTCCGGCGGGGAAGCCCAGCGGCTGAAACTGGCCAGCGAAATGGGCAAGGGCCAGAAGGATTCAGTGTTCGTGTTCGACGAACCCACCATCGGGCTCCATCCCCGGGATGTGGAGACCCTGCTGCAGGTGTTCCAGGGGCTGATCGATTTCGGGGCTACCGTGGTGGTCATCGAGCACGACCTGGATGTGATCCGCAATGCTGATTACCTGATCGATCTGGGGCCCGGCGGTGGGCAGGCCGGTGGCCGGATCGTGGCCCAGGGAACCCGGGAGGCCATCCGGAACTGTCCGGAAAGCATTACAGGAAGATATATCTGATGAGAGATTTCCCCCTTTCCATTTTTGTCACAGAGAAGTATACTAAAAGGTATGCTTTATTTTGACAAAATGAGGATGGGGGATTGTTTTATGACATCGCTGATTGGGCCGGGAAACACCTGGCTGTTGTTGAGCATTACCTGTGTGACCATTGCAGGGGCCATCTGGCTGGAACAGAAATATGCCTGGGCCTCCCGGATTTCGGGGGCGGTCATCTGCCTGCTTGCGGCAGTGCTGCTGGTGAATCTGGGGGTGATCCCCAGCCATGCGCCTCTTTTCGATGACATCATCTGGGGGTATGCGGTGCCGGTGGCCATTCCCCTGCTGCTGCTCCAGGCCAATATGGCCCGGATCTGGCAGCAGACGGGACGGATGCTGTTCATCTTTCTGATCGGGGCCGTGGGCACCCTGTGCGGTGCCGTACTGGGCTATGAAATCCTGGGGAGCCGCATTCCCGGACTGGCCAAGGTGGCAGCCATGATGACCGGCTCCTACATCGGAGGTGGCGTGAACTTCGTGGCCCTGTCCGATGCCTTCAAGACCAGCGGCACCCTGGTGTCCGCCACAGTGGTGGCAGATAACCTGAATATGGCCGTGTACTTCCTGGTGCTGCTGAAATGCGTGGGCAGTGCTTTCTTCCGCACGCACTATACCCATCCCCACATCGACCGGGTGGAACAGCTGGGCAAAGGGGATGCAGAGACCCTGGCAGCGGCTTACTGGAGCCGGAAGGACATTTCCCTGAAGGACATTGCCATGAACCTGATGTACGCGGTGGTGGTGGTCACCCTGAGCCGGAACCTGGGGGCATTCCTGGGAGCAGTAATCCCCGCGGACGGAGGCTTTGCGAAGATGGGCAACACCTTCTTCAGCAGCCAGTATGTATGGATCACCCTGTTTTCCATGCTGTTTGCCACGTTCTTTGAAAAAGAGGCGTCCAGGATGTCCGGCGCCCAGGAAATCGGAACGTACTTCATCTATATGTTCTTCTTTGCCATCGGAGTACCGGCTTCCATTCCGGAAATCCTGCACAACGCACCGCTGTTGTTCGTGTTCTGCTTCATCATGGTGGTGGTGAACATGGCCTTCTGTTTCCTGGGAGGCAAGCTGTTCCACTTCAACCTGGAAGATATCGTGCTGGCGTCCAACGCCAACATCGGCGGACCCACCACAGCGGCCGGCATGGCCATTTCCCAGGGATGGGTGCAGCTGGTGGGGCCTTCCATGCTGGTAGGGACCTTCGGCTACGTAATCGGGACGTACATCGGGATGGTGGTCGGGAGTTTGTTAGGGGCATAGAGCCTATGGCTACAGGCCAGGGATGGGCGCACCGGGCGATATTTTGCCTTCGGCAAAAATCTTGGTGCGCCCCTACGGATTGCAAATCGAACTTCTGACTGATTGCTGATCCATCTAATCACTAACCACTAGCCACTAAAAAAGGTGTCGCATCGAGCGACACCTTTTTTTACATCTTCCACGCAAAATGATCGGTGTGGAGCAATTCTTCTGCCTTTTCGCTTAAGGGTTTGCCCAGGAACTCCTTGTACAGCCGCTGGATCTGGGGATTTTCGTGGGAATACCGCAGCTTGTTGTGTTTGTCCAGCTGGTGGAGCTGCGCTCCCCGCACCTCCTGGAATTCCTCGTCCTGCCGGGGGATGGGCTGGCCGCCTCCGCCGGCACAGCCTCCCGGACAGGCCATGACTTCCACGAAGTCATAGTGCACATGCTTCTTTTTCAGGGCCTGCATCAGCTTCCGGGTGTTGGCAAGACCACTGACCACGGCACAGCGGATGGTCCTGCCGGCAATGGTGTATGTGGCCTGACGCAGGGCCGGGCCGGTGCGGATATCCCTGAACAGGTCCGGATCCGGATTGTGGCCGGTGAGCTGGGCGTAGGCCGTACGCAGGGCTGCTTCCATGACGCCGCCGGTGGTGCCGAAGATGGTTCCGGCGCCGGTAAAGGTCCCCATAGGGTCATCCAGAGGTTCTTCCGGCAGCAGGGCGGGGTCCAGCCGGTCGGCCCGCAGCATCCGTACCAGCTCCCGGGTGGTGAGTGCCAGGTCCACATCGGGTCCATGGACCGTGCGCATGGTGGGCAGGGCACATTCGGCCTTCTTGGCCAGACAGGGCATAATGGATACGCAGTACAGTTTTTCCGGGGGAACGTCCAGCTTTTGGGCCAGCCACGTCTTGGCCATGGCCCCGAACATCTGCTGGGGAGATTTGGAGGTGGACAGGTGCCCGGTCAGCTCTGGATACTGGCCCTTCAGGAACCGCACCCAGCCCGGGCAGCAGCTGGTGAACATGGGATAGTCCCGGGTCTCGCCCCTGTTGAACCGTTCCAGGAATTCGCTGGCTTCTTCCATAATGGTCAGATCCGCGCCAAACGTGGTGTCGTATACATGGTCGAAACCCAGCCGGCGCAGGGCCGCCGCCAGTTTGCCAATGGTGGCTTCCTCCCGGGGAACGCCGAAAGATTCGCCCCAGGCTGTCCGGACTGCCGGGGCGACCTGTACGATGGTCACTTTGTCCGGATCTGCCAGGGCTTCATAGAGTTTGTCCGTATCGTCCCGCTCCCGCAGGCCGGCCACCGGGCAATGGATGATGCACTGGCCGCACAGGGTGCAGTCCGAATCCTTGATGACCCGGTTGTTGGATACATCGATGGTGGTGCGGCTGCCGGTGCCGGCCACATCCCAGACGTTCATGTCCTGGATCTTGTTGCATACCTGGATGCAGCGCATGCACTTGATGCATTTGTTGTAATCATGGAACAGGGGGAATGTGGTGGTCCAGGCCCGGCGCAGGCCTTTGGGCAGCTGCTCCTGGTAGGGGTTGTCGTGGATGCCCAGGCCGTTGGCAAGGTCCTGCAGTCGGCAGTTTCCGCTGCGCACACAGGTGGCGCACCGGCAGTCATGCTGGGACAGGATCAGTTCCACATTGGTCTTGCGGGTCTGCCGTGCCCGGGGTGAATTGGTGTGGACCACCATGCCCTCCTGGACAGGGCTGTTGCAGGCGGTGACCATGGCATGTTCGCCTTCCACTTCCACACAGCACACCCGGCAGGCGGCGATTTCGTTCAGCCCTTTCAGATAGCACAGGTGGGGAATCACAATGTGGGCCTGGCGGGCGGCTTCCATGATGGTGGTGCCTTCCGGCACCTGGATTTTCTGGTTGTCGATGGTGCAGGTTACCATTCCCGGTTCCTCCCTCCTTTGAAGCTGCCGTACCCAAAGTGGTCACAGCGCAGACAGCGGCTGGCCTCCTGCAGGGCTTCTTCCGGGGTCATGCCTTCGCTGACCAGTTCGAAGTTCCCTTCACAATGGGGGGTGCAGTGCTGTTTCAGGTTCACCCGGCCACAGGGGGGCGTGTTGGTGAAATGGGCGGGAGGGATATCCACTTTGCAGGTAATGCGGTGGTGGAAGCCCAGGAAGGAATCGATGTTGTCCGCGGCCACCTTGCCGGCCGCTACGGCCTTGATGACCGTGGCCGGACCGGAGACCGCGTCCCCGCCGGCGAAAATGTTGCCCAGACCGGGTACACTGCTGGTCAGATCCGCCTGGATGGTCCCCCGGTGGATGGTGACACCGATGGCTTCAAAGGGTTCCGTAACGATGGCCTGACCGATGGCGATGATCAGACAGTCACAGGGGAACCGCCGTTCTGGCAGATCCGCCTTTTCAGGACTGGGCCGGCCCTTGTGGTCATAGGGACCGATGTGCTGGGGCTGGGTGATCAGCGCGGCCACATGGCCCTTTTCGTCCACTTCGATGCGGGAAGGGGCCTCCAGGGTGACGATTTCACAGCCTTCCGCCATGGCTGCTTCCACTTCTTCCGGCAGGGCGGTCATGTCCTCCTGGCGCCGGCGATAGATACACTGTACGGAGGCGGCTCCCAGCCGTTTGGCCGTCCGGGTGGCATCCATGGAAACATTGCCGCCGCCGATGACACAGACCCGTTTTCCCGTCAGATCAGGGATGTGGCCTTCTCCGATGTCCCGCAGCAGCCGCACGGCGCTGTAGACACCCGAGGCATCCTCATGCTCCAGATGGAGCCGTTTGTCGCTGTGGGCTCCGATGGCGATGTACACGGCATCATACTGCTTTTGCAGCTCTGCCACCGGCAGGTCTTTGCCCACCGATACGTTGGTATGGACCTGGATGCCCGTGCTCTGGATGTAGTCCAGGTCCCGGTCCAGCACCTCCAGGGGAAGCCGGTAGTCAGGAATCCCGTAGCGCAGCATGCCGCCCAGTTTGGGCCGCTGCTCGTACACGGTGACAGCATGGCCCATCAGGGCCAGATAGTAAGCTGCGGTCAGTCCGCCAGGGCCGCCCCCGATCACTGCCACAGTCCTGCCTGTGGACGGAGCCGGCTCCGGGGCTTTCACCGGTTGGGAATGATCCACGGCAAAGCGCTTCAGGCCGCAGATGTTCACCGGAGCGTCCACCATCATCCGGCGGCAGTGGTGCTCGCAGGGATGCTCGCAGACATAGGCACAGGCCGATGGAAAAGGATTGTCCTTGCGGATCAGGGCCATGGCGTCATCGTAGTGGCCCTCCCGGATCAGGGCGATGTAGCCGGGAACATCCACATGGGCCGGGCATACGGATACACAGGGAACCGGATGGCTCAGCCCGCAGATGCAGCGCCCGGTAAGGATGTGCTCCTCGTAATCTTCCCGGAAGCCCCGGACCCCTTTTAACACCATGTAGGCGGCTTCATAGCCGATGGCACAGTCCGAGGAATCGGCGATCACCTGGGCCGTTTTTTCGATCAGATCGATGGTTTCCAGTGTGGCAGTACGTTCCAGGACCCTTTCGATGAGCACGGCCAGCTGGCCCAGACCTACCCGGCAGGGCACACATTTGCCGCAGCTCTGGGCGTGGCAGAACCGCAGGAAGTTCAGGGCCATATCCACGGGACAGAGACCGGGCGAACTGGCACTGATCCGGCGGTGCATATCCTGATACAGACCGTTCAGGACCGTCTGGGCCCTGCCCGGCGTTTCGATTTGTAAGCGACTCACTCCATTCTCCCCCTCTTATGGAAACAAAACCACAGAAACATATAAAAAATAAACAGAACTGTTTCTATTTTATCGTGCAGTGTGGAAATGTGTCAATCGACAGGACGGAAAAATCAGATAAATTTTCAATTTTTCCTGCATCTCCTGCAGCGTATAAGAAAATAAAATTCCTATAAATAAGTAGGGATTCACCCTTCCTTTTTTCCATAAGCTATAGTACAATGATATGGAATGAAGTCTGTACAAGGAGGAAACCCATGAAAATCTCTACCAAGGGACGGTACGCGCTGCGGCTGATGATCGATCTGGCCATCAACGGGACCGAATCCTTTGTTCCCATTAAAAGTGTATCACAACGACAGGAAATCTCAGAAAAATATCTGGAACAGATCATTACCCAGCTCTCCCGGGCCAAGCTGGTAAAAAGCGCACGAGGGGCCCAGGGGGGCTACAAACTGGTACGGGATCCCAAGGATTACACGGCAGGGGAGATCCTGCGGGCTGTGGAAGGGTCTCTGGCACCGGTGGCCTGTCTGGAACCGGGCCATGTGGTCTGTGACCGGGCGGCTCATTGTGTGACCCTGGATCTGTGGAAAGAAATCCAGGACGCCATCGACAATATCGTGGACAATACCACCCTGGCGGATCTGGTGGAAAAACAGAAAGAGAAGATGTAAGGGACAGGAGCTGTGAAAAAATCATTCACAGCGCCTATATTTTGCCAGCGCGAAGCTGGTTTTGAACACATGAAAAAGTACCCACCCGGAAGAAACCGGCGTGGGTACTTTGCGTTTGGAATTGGTGGAGCATAGGGGGATCGAACCCCTGACCTCAAGATTGCGAACCTTGCGCTCTCCCAGCTGAGCTAATGCCCCAATATATTTATTATACCGCGGAATCAGGTGGGGTGCAAGGCACAAATCAAGTGGAGAGGGAAGCGGGGATTGCGAACGTTGTTGCTGCCACCGTCTCCGGGGGCATGCAGCGAACTTGGATCCATCGCCATAGTGAGCTGCAGGCATTGAATTCTGTTCAAAAATTTGCTTCAGCAAATTTTTTCCCTTCGGCTAGAGACCAGAGACTAGAGACATAGGGCGGTGTATATCGCCCGGCAGCCAAAAAGGGGCTGTGAAGTATTTCCTTCACAGCCCCTTTTTATCCGTGTTATAATATTCTGTATAAATAGTTTACTCGTCGCACCCCTGCAAAGCTCTTAGGAAAGGAAGTAAGGTATCATGGCACTGAAGAAATTCACTTTCAACTTCGGTAAGACCACCCAGGACGTGGAACTGCCGGAGGAACGGATCAGCAGCATCATCGAGGGGAAGGACGTCCCGGCCGTGGACGTGGAAAAGGCCACCCTGGAGGCCCTGCGCCACCCCATCGGCTGTAAACCCATGCAGGAGATGTTCCACAAGGGGGACAAGGTCTGCCTGGTCATCGCCGACGTGACCCGGACCTGGAACAAGTCCTCGGAGTACGTGATCCACGTGGTGAACGAACTGAATCGGGCCGGGGTACTCGACGAAGATATGACCATCCTGTTCGCCCAGGGCACCCACCGGGAACAGACTCCGGAGGAAGATATCCGGGTGGTGGGCGAGGAAGTGGCCCATCGCATTAAAATGTTCCAGCACCATTGCCGCAACAACGATGAACTGACTTGCGTGGGCACCACCCGTTACGGCACGAAGGTCATGCTGAACAAGAAAGTAGTGGAAGCGGATAAAATCGTCATCATCGATGGCATCACGGCCCATCTGTTCGCCGGGTACGGCGGCGGCCGGAAGCTGATCCTTCCGGGGGTGGCCGGCTGGGATACCATCCAGGAGAACCACTGCCATGCCCTGGCCGACAAGTTCGGTGCCGGCATCAACCCCAAGACCCGGAACGGGATCATCGACGACAATCCGGTGAACTACGACATGCTGGATGCCATGGATATGGTGAAACCTACGTTCCTGGTCCATTCCATCATCAACAACGACGGCAAGATCTGCAACATGGTGGCCGGGGATCCCTACAAGGCCTGGCTGGAAGGGACGAAGATTGTCCACGCTAACCAGGCGGTCTCCTTCAAGGAACGGGCCGACGTGACCTTTGCCTGTGCCGGTGGCTACCCCAAGGATGTGTCTCTGTACCAGGGCTGCAAATGCTACGATCCGGCGGATGTGACCACGAAACACGGTGGCATCATCATTGCCATCATGGAAGCCAGCGATCTGTACGAACCGCCGGAATACCTGGGCAGCTTCAAGTACGACAACGAGCAGGACATGGAAAAGGACCTGCGGAAAAACTTCACCATTCCGTTCTTCGTGGCCTTCAACCTGTTCTGCATGACCCACCGGTACACCATCTACCTGGTGACGAAGCCGGAGAACTTCGAGGCCATCAAGAAGACGAACCAGATTCCCTGCGCCACGGTGGCCGAAGCCTGGGAAAAGGCGAAAGCCCAGCTGGCAGCAGAGGGAAAGACGGATTACACCATCAACGTGGTGCCCCACTGCGGCGGTGTGATCGCGGAAGAACCCCAGAAATAAAAAGGTAGAAAGAAAGAGCTGTGAAAAAGCATTCACAGCCCTTTTATTTTGCCAGCGTCAGCTGGCTTCCATCGGCTAGTGACTAGAGACTAGTGACGGTGTGTGAAAAGTATTTTTCACACACCTCTTTTAATATTCCCAAATCACTCCCACCAGGGCCGTGCGGCCGTAGGCCGGGCAGTCGCCCAGGGTCCGGGACCCCACGTCTTCATAGCTTTCATCCAGCAGGTTCCGGAGCTTCAGGTACGTGCTCCAGTGCTTGTTGAACCGGTAGTTCACATTGGCGTCCAGGGTAAAGGCATTGCCCGTATACCAGCCCTTGTCCCGGCCCCAGGCGGCCTGGAACAGCAGGCTGTTGGTCCAGCGGCTGTCCTTGTAGGTCAGGGCCGCCTTGACGGCATGGGGAGCCACTTCATCGGTGTACTGGGGATCGATACCGCCACCGTAGGTGGTGTCGGTCCGGGTCCAGGCATAGGAGGCGGTGAGACCGTACCGGGGACTGAACCGGTCCTCCCAGGTGAGCTGGAACCCTGATTTGTTCTGGCTTTCCAGATTCTTCGGCGTCCAGGCTCCGGCCTCTTTGTACCAGACAATGGGATTGTTGCTGTGGGACACAAAGGCATTGGCGTCCAGGGTGCTGTGAGCACTGAGCCGGTACCGGATGCCTCCGTTCCACTTGAGGCCCGTTTCCGGCTGGAGATGCTGGTTGCCCCGGATCTTCCAGGCACCGTCAGAATCCCGATTGTAATTGTTGTAATACAGCTCATCCAGGGTGGGGACGGAGTAGATCCGCTGGAGGGCCCCGTAGAGGGTCAGCCGGTCATCGGGACGGTATTCCAGGGAGTTTCCGTACACGTACTCGTTGTCGAACCGGGTGTTGTGGTTGAACAGGGAGGTACTCTGGAGGGACAGCTTGTCGTACCGGGTCCTGGTGGCCACAAAGGCGGACAGATTGCTGATGCCCTTGTTGTAATTCTTGGCGAAGTTGTGGGCATCCAGCAGGTTCTGTTCCGTGTCCAGGGAGGTGTGCTGCCAGGAGGCACCGGCGGAAACCGTCAGATTCCGGCCCATCTTCCAGCCGTCCCGCCAGTCCAGACTGTTGGTATGGGCCTTCCATCGGCTGTAGCTGGGAAGCCGGTCCTGTTCCTCCGTGCCTGCCGGATAGTAGGAATCAGCCTGGTTGTAGTAGTGGGAAAAGGAGATCCAGGCCGGGGCAGGGGTGTCTTCCTTATAGTTGTAGGTCAGGTTCACATTGTTGGCCAGCTTTTCCGCTTCATATTCTTCCTGATGCCTGTCCCAGTAGGAACGGCCCAGCCAGAGTCCCCGGCTGTTGCTGAAATGGGCGTAGGACAGGGTGAGGGAAGTGGAATCGGTGAACTGCCGGTCGAACCGGTAGAACATTTCCCGGCGGTTCCGGGCGGAATCGGGCATGGTGTGCCGGCTGCCGGACGCATTCCGGTAGTGGAGGGCATCCAGGTTGGACCGGCCTCCGGTGCCCAGCCAGCTCCAGCCTTCGGAACTGCCTTCCAGGTGGGCGTTCCAGCGCCATCCGTCATAGGGCCCCCGGGCCCCCTCCAGCTGGATCTGGTGGTCCCGGCCCTTCCGGGTGACGATGTTGATGGCACCGCCGGGGGTATCATAATTCAGATAGCCCCCGTCTGCCATCCCGTGGATCACTTCGATCCGTTCGATGGCAGAGGGAGGTACGGCCATATCCAGGTCGTAGGTGCTCCGGCCGTTGGTGAGACCGCTTTCCAGGTTCATCCGGTGGCCGTCGATGAACACGGCCACCCGTTCGTCCCCGTCGATCCGGACAATCCGCTGGGACGTGTTCACCACCCCGCCGGTGACGGTGACCCCCGGGGCATAGTTCAGGGCTTCGGCCACCGAATCATAATGGTTGTCGGCGATTTCCTGCCGGGTGATGATGGTGACGCCGGCTGCCACCGGCATCAGATCTGTATGGGATACGGCGCTGTGGGCGTCGATGGAGGCAGGCTCTTTATCGGGTTTCTGCCCCAGGAGCGCCGGAGCCTGTTGGGGATGGGACACCGCTTTCTGGGCATGGCTTTTCTCCGGGTACGGTTCCTGTGCCCGGACAGGAAGGGCGGGGAGCTCGGCCAGGGCCACTACGGCCAGAAAAAGGGAGAAAGACAATTTTTTGGAAGGAAGCATGATTGGGATCCACCTTTGCAAGGGATTTTTGTAAGGCTATTGTACCATAGCCGGGGCGGGGAAGGTCATTTCAGTTCCCGCCACTGGGGGCCTTTATCGTCCAGCACCATATAGCTCCTGGCACTGCCGCCCTTGGGCAGGGAGATGGAGCCCGGATTCCAGTACCGATTGCCGTTGCCCCAGGTTTCGTCGGCCGGGATGTGGGTGTGGCCGTGGAGCAGGATGTCCCCAGGCTGGAGCAGGGGCGGGTGCTGGGTATTGTAGTGGTGGCCGTGGGTGGCGAAAATCAGGTGCCCGTTCCATTCCAGCAGGGCGTATTCGGCCAGCACGGGGAATTCCAGGACCATCTGGTCCACCTCGGCTTCGCAGTTGCCCCGGACGCAGAAAATCCGGTCCTTGACGCTGTTCAGCAGCCGGATGACCTCTTTGGGGGCATAGCCTTCGGGCAGGTCGTTCCGGGGCCCGTGGTACAGCAGGTCTCCCAAAAGAAGCAGTCGGTCGGCCCCTTCGGCACGGAACCGTTCCAGCATCTGCCGGGTGAACAAGGCGGACCCATGGATATCAGAGGCAATCATGTATTTCATGGGCATCATCCTTTCTGTGGATATGGTTTATTATAGCATGAAAAAAGACGTCAGACCGGCCCGAGAGGGCCTTTCAGACACGGCCCCAAGGGGGCCTTTAGACATCAGCTTTGTTCGACCTGGCAGCAGTATCCGACTGCTTATTGCCATCAAGCTGACGTCTGACTTCTGAGAGGCCCATTAGGGCCGGTCTGACGTCTTTCCAGTTGGGAAGGCAAACGCGGCGGGTTTGCCTTCTATTTCAATCCCCAGTACCGGATCCCGTTCCAGTACAGCGGTTTGTACACCTCGGCCTTTTCCGGCAGGTGCACGTCCCGCATGATGTATTCCATGAACGTATCCACCCCGGTGCGGTCCACGATATATCCGATGTGTTCCTTGCCGCCGGGGGCTTCCGGATCGATGTACTTCCGGGCGTAGTCATATACGTTGGAAATGATCTTTACCACGCTGTCCGCGTCGGCCCATTTGATGAAGTCCACGCCCATCCGGGGATTCTTCTTGCCGCTGCGGCCCAGGAGAGTGATGCGGAAATACTGCTGCTTGCTGCGGGTCCAGGCCCGGTTGGGGCAGGCATGGGCGCACACCCCGCAACCGATGCATTTTTCCACGTTCCGCACGGGCCGGAATTTGTCCATGTGCAGGGCTTCCACGGAAAGCTGTTTGCACTTCTTCACGCAGGCCCCGCAGCTGATGCAGCGGGAGGGGTCGAACTGGGGTTCCGTCATGCCGATGATCCCGAAATCGTGCATGCGCACCTTGCAGCAGTCGTTGGGGCAGCCGGTGAGGGCCACTTTCACGTGCAGGTCGTTGGGGAAGATGGCCTTTTCGATGCGTTTGGCCAGGGCCGTGGTGTCATAGTTGCCGAAGGGGCACACCCGGTTGCCCACGCAGGCCATGATGTTCCGGGTCCCGGAAGCCGGGAAGCCTGTACCGGGCATTTCCTGGTTGATGTCCAGTTCATCGATGATGGGCTGCAGGGCCTTGTTCACTTCCGGTACCTTTTCGTAGGGGATGCCCAGGATTTCGAAGCCCTGGCGGATGGTCAGGTGAACCTGGCCGTTGCCGTAGGTCTCGGCGATGTGCTGGACCTGGCCCAGTACATCTGCGGTGAGATGGCCGCCGGGTACCCGCACCCGGGCGGAGGTAATGCCCCGGATCTTGGTGATCCGGTAGGCGTTTTTCTTCAGTTTTCCACAATTCACATCCAGCATGGCAGCCTCCTAATCAATGAAGGAACGGACCTGGGTGTATTTGAACACCGGGCCGTCCTGGCACACGTAGATCTCGCCGATCCGGCAGTGGCCGCATTTGCCCACGCCGCAGCACATTTTCCGGGATTCGGACAGCCAGATTTTCTCTTCGTCGAAGCCGATATCGATCAGGGTCTTGATGGAGAACTTGATCATCATGGGAGGTCCTACCACCACGGCGATGGCGTTGTCCGGATCCTGCAGGTTCATCTCGGGGATGTACTGGGTCACCAGGCCCACATGGCCGTCGTAATCCGGGTCGTTGTCCGCCTTGTCCACGGTGTAGATCAGGTTCATGCCGCTCTTTTTCCAGCGTTTCAGGTCGTCCCGGAACAGGATGTCCTTCGGGGATTTGAAGCCCACAATCACGGTGAGCCGTTCACATTCGTCCATATGGTCGGCGAAGTAGTCGATGACCCCGTGGATGGGGGACAGGCCGGAACCGCCGGCCACCAGTACGATTTCCCTGCCCTTGAACAGGTTCACGTCGAAGCCGTTGCCGTAGGGCCCCCGCAGGAAGAAGTGGTCACCCACGTAGTTTTCGAAGATTTCGTTGGTCAGGCTGCCCACTTTACGGATGGTGAAGTCCAGGGAATGGTCGGTGATGCCGCTGACAGAAATGGGGGCTTCGCCGTATTTGGGGATGGAGATCTCAAAGAACTGGCCCGGTTTCACAGGATGTTCCTTGCCCCGGTCGTAGGCCATGCGGAACGTATATTCCAGTTCCGCGTGTTTGATGACTTCCAGGATTTCGGATTTGAAGGGCAGATAGGTATTATTTTTCATGATTCTCGGAAACCTCCTCCATGCCGTCAGCCAGCTTTTCGATGCAGTGGACGAACGAAATGTATTCCGGGCAGATGGCGTCGCAACGGCCGCAGCCTACGCACATCTGGTAGCCGGCCCGCTTCTTGAAGTCCAGCACCTTGTGCAGCACTTTGAAGCGCATCCGTTCGCCGCCTTTCTGGCGGAACTTCAGGCCGCCGGCCACATCGGTGTAGCCGTCGATCATGCAGGAAGCCTGCACCCGGCGCCGTTCCCCGGCCTTGCCGTTTTCCGTGTAGTACAGATCCTGCATGGACCAGCAGGTGCAGGTGGGGCACACCAGGGTGCAGCGGCCGCATTTGATGCAGCGCTTGTCGTATTCATCCCAGATGTGGCTCTTGGCGACAGCACTGGTCAGGTTTTCCGGAACGGTAACAGTAAAGTCATTCTCTTTCACGTAATCAGGCGTTACATCCCCTTTGGGAGCCGTCAGTTCGTCCAGGGCTTTCGCCAGGGTGGCATCGGGGACATCCAGTTCCCAGCCGCCATCCCGTCTGTTCAGAGCGGCGTCGTAATCCGTGCTGTGGTTGGTGCCCATGGACACGCAGAAGCAGCCGTCGAAGGAATGATTGCAGCCCATGAGAACGAATTTCAGTTTGTCCCGGCGGGCTTTATAATAGGAATCTTCCGGCCCGTTCTGCAGGAAGATGTAGTCGAACCGCTGTACGGCGGCCAGGTCGCAGCTGCGCAGGAATACGATCTTGCCCTTTTCCGGATCCCTGGCTTCGTTCACGTCGTCTTCCGTGAAATACAGCAGGGTCTGGCACACCGGCAACACCGCTTCTTTCCAGGAATAGTCGGACCGCTGGTCCCACACGATGTCCTCCGGGCTCTTGATCACGCCGTAGCGGACCACGTCGGTTTCCGAGAACCGGCCGGTGCCGGCATACAGCTTGGGGGCGTAGAGGTCGTAGTCACGGCTCCACGCGTCGAAAACCTTCTGGAAGGTTTCCTCATTCAATTGATAACCCATGTCTTTCTCCCCTTGTACCTTCAGGTACCCAGTGTAAATGGTGGATGGTGGATGCCTGCAGAGTCTCGGAATGGCATCTCAATCCTCTGTATCCCAGCCCTTTGACACCGTTCCCTGACTCCTGGACTATCCCAAATACTTCTATGATAGCATACTCCGGTCCCGCTGTCCGTTGCCCTGCCAACATGGTTCTGTTATTGCACCGTCGGGGCTTTCCATGCTATACTGAACCGATTACGGGAACCGGCAGAGGGTTCCGCATATTGATCAAAGGAGAACTGCATGAGCGTATTGGATGTTGCCCACCTGTCCCACAGTTACGGGGGACGGGAGATTTTCGACGACGTATCCTTCCGCCTGGAAAAAGGCGAGCATGTGGCCCTGGTAGGGGCCAACGGAGAAGGAAAATCCACCTTCATGGCCATCATCACCGGCAAGCTGAGCCCCGACGAGGGAAAGGTGACCTGGGCCCGGCGGACGAAGGTAGGGTACCTGGACCAGCATTCGGTCCTGGAACCGGGAAAGACCATCCGGGAAACCCTGCGGACGGCCTTCCAGGACCTGGTGGAACAGGAACAGGAGATGCTGGCGGACTACGATAAAATGGAAAGCGCCTCTCCGGAAGAGATGGACCGACTCATGGCTGAGGTGGGTGAAATCCAGGAGCGGCTGGAAGCGGCAGAGTACTACAACCTGGATTCCAAAATCGAAGAAGTGGCTGGTGGACTGGGCCTAAGGGACATCGGTCTGGAACACCGGGTGGATGAGCTGTCCGGCGGCCAGCGGACCAAGGTGCTGCTCACCAAGCTGCTGCTGGAGAATCCGGATATCCTGCTCTTGGATGAACCCACAAACTACCTGGACGTGGAACACATCCAGTGGCTGACCCGCTATCTGCAGGAGTACGAGAACGCCTTTATCCTGATTTCCCATGATGTGCCGTTCCTCAATGCAGTGACCAATGTGATCTGGCACGTGGACAACTTCAAGCTGACCCGGTACACGGGCAACTACGAGAAGTTCCAGGAAATGGCGGCCACGAAGCGGCGCCAGGAAGAGGCGGCCTACGAACGGCAGCAGGCGGAAATCAAAAAGGAAATGGATTTCATCGCCCGGAACAAGGCACGGGTGGCCACCCGGGGCATGGCCAACAGCCGGATGAAGAAGCTGGAGAAAATGGAGCTGCTGACCAAGCGGACGGAAAAGCCCAAACCCCATTTCCGCTTCCTGGAGGACCGGAGCCCTTCCCGCTTCGTGCTCACCGGGACCAACCTGGTGCTGGGGTATGATGTACCCCTGACGAAGCAGGTGGACCTGAAGATCGAGCGGGGCCAGAAAATCGCCTTGCGGGGCACCAACGGCCTGGGGAAATCCACCCTGCTGAAAACCCTGCTGGGGCTCATCCCACCGGTGGCGGGCAGTGTGGAACGGGGCGAATTCGTCTCTGTGGGCTATTTCGAACAGGAAAGCGTGAAGGGGAACCAGAACACGGCCCTGGAGGAACTGTGGCAGGAATATCCGGGCATGAGCAACTCCGAGGTGCGAGGAGCGCTGGCAGCCTGCGGGCTCACCAATGATCACATCACCACGAAGATGACCGCCCTTTCCGGCGGGGAAGCGGCCAAGGTGCGGCTGTGCAAGATCATGCAGCGGCCGGTGAACCTGCTGGTGCTGGACGAACCGACGAACCATCTGGACGTGGAGGCCAAGGCCGAGCTCCAGCGGGCCCTGCAGGCATACAAGGGGACCCTGCTCCTGGTGTCCCACGAACCGGAATTCTACGAAGGCTGGATCGATCAGGTATGGAACATCGAAGGATGGTCCACGAAGATTGTGTGATATAATAAGTGAAAAGCAGGACGGATTTCACTGAAGGATCCGCTGCATTCCGTAGGGACGACCCATGAGGGGCGTCCGGACCCAGGTCGGCCAGCGGCCGAACACGGATCCTCAGCCATAAACCATAATCCAATGATACGGACGGATTTGTTTCAAGGGGAGGCAAAATGAGCGAAAACGAAAAAAAACATGACATTACCATGGACGAGCTGTACCACAAAATGCTGAAACGGGCTGTGGACGGCAAGGACGTAACCGATGTACCGGAAGGGGATCCCAAGCTGATCGAATGCCTGGCCCATCCGGAGGAAACCAGCCTGGTGTGGCGGGTAAAACCCTGCACCTGTTCTGAGGACAAACAGGCAGATTGTGTGAAGGTATGCCAGTGGGATGCCATGCGCCCCAGCGCGGACGGTGTCCAGATCGACCCGGACAAATGCGTGGGTTGCCAGGCCTGTGTGGATGCCTGCAAGCTGGAATCCCTGAAGACCAAAAAGGACATCATTCCGGTGGTGGAAGCCCTGAAGCAAGGGGATACCCCTATTTTTGCGCTGGTGGCACCGGCTTTTTCCGGTCAGTTCGGCCCTGAGGTCACAGCCGGCAAGCTGCGGACCGCCCTGAAGATGCTGGGCTTTTCCGGGATGCTGGAGGTAGCCGTGTTCGCGGATATCCTGACCCTGAAGGAAGCCCTGGAATTCAACAAGAACGTCAATAAGGAAGGGGACTTCCAGCTGACCAGCTGCTGCTGCCCCATGTGGATCGCCATGATCCGCCGTTTGTACCATCAGCTGATGCCCAATGTGCCCGGATCGGTTTCGCCCATGATTGCAGGAGGACGTACGGTCAAAGTCCTCCATCCCAATGCCAGGACCGTCTTCATCGGTCCCTGCATGGCCAAGAAGGCGGAAATCAAGGAACCGGATCTGAAGGGGGCCATCGACTATGTGCTCACCTACGAGGAACTGCGGGATCTGTTCAGCACCACGAACCTGGATCTGAAGAGCCTGCCGGAAGAAAATGTGCCCCACGCCTCCAGGGCGGGGATCTGTTATGCCTATGCGGGCGGCGTGGCTGCTGCCGTGGATGCCACGGTGAAACGGCTGAACCCCAACCGGACCCTGCCCATGAAGATCCGCCGGGCGGACAGTGTGCCTGAATGCCGGGCCATGATCGACAACATCCTGAAGGGGAACCATGAGGGGAACTTCTTCGAAGGCATGGGCTGCAAAGGTGGCTGCGTGGGCGGTCCCAAGGCTCTGGTGAACCGGGAGGAAGGCAAGAAGAACGTACAGGCCTACGGAGACCAGGCCACCTACAAGACTCCGGCGGAAAATCCCTATGTCATCGAGCTGCTGAAGAAGCTGGGATTCTCCACTGTGGAAGAATTCCTGCAGAACAGCGATCTGTACGACCGGAAATTTGATTGACAAAAAGGGGGTGTGAAAAAATTGAGCTGACCCCCAATTGTTAGACCAAAAATCTAACAATTGGGGGTTAGTTTTTTTATGGCAAGACACAGCTATGAATTTAAGAAAAAAATAGTACTGGAATACTTGAACAGTGACAAAGGGTGTATTTCTATTTCACGTAAATATGGGATGGCAAGTAGCAGCCAGCTGCTAAAGTGGGCTGCTGCTTACAAGGCATTTGGAGATAATGGTCTGAAGAGATCTCGCTCTCAAAAAATATACTCTTTCAAAGAAAAACTTTCTGTGGTAGAGTCTTACTTAACAAATGAAATCTCATATCAGGAATTGGCAATTCGTGTAGGAATCAACAATCCGTCATTGATTTCCAGATGGGTCAATGAATTTAAAATTGCGGGGCCGGATGCGTTACGGTCACATAAAAAAGGTAGGAAAAAGACTTTGAGCCAATCAAAACCCAAAAAAACAGATACCCAGGTTCAACAACCGATGGTCAACATCAGTGTGGAACATGTCCAGGAGTTAGAGAATGAAAACCTTAAACTCCGAATAGAGAATGCTTTTTTAAAAGAACTGAGGAGACTGCGTTTAGAGGACGAAGCAAAAATGAGAGAGTTGCGAAAATCATCTCCAGTCTCCGAGGATCATTCAAGTTGAAAGACATTCTCTCCTATACGCAAATGCCCAAAGCAACCTATATGTACTGGCAGAAACGGTTTGACCGCGAGAATCCAGACCAGGAAGTAGAGGAGAAAATACAGGAAATCCGCAGCCAGCATAAAGATTATGGATACCGTCGCATGACCGGTGAGCTAAAGAACCAAGGGATTTGCGTGAACAAGAAGAAAGTTCAACGTATCATGCAGAAACTGAGCCTTCAGGTAACATCTTTTACCCGGAAGAGCCGTAAATACAGCTCCTATAAGGGTAAGGTAGGAACCATTGCTCCAAATAGGATACATCGTCGTTTTGAGACGAATATCCCTCACCAGAAGATTACGACCGACACTTCAGAATTCAAATACTATGAAGCAGATTCACAGGGACATTTGACTCTGCGCAAGCTTTATCTGGATCCTTTCCTGGACATGTTCAATAATGAAATCATCAGCTATGGAATAGCCAAATATCCTTCGGCTAACAGCATACTGGAAGCTCAAGCCAAAGCAATCAAAATTACTGCTGATTGTCCGTATCGAAGAACATTTCACTCCGATCAGGGCTGGGCATACCAAATGAAATTCTATACCAAAAGACTAAAAAACGAACGAATTTTTCAGAGCATGTCTCGAAAAGGCAACTGTCATGATAACGCTGTAATGGAAAACTTCTTCGGCTTACTGAAGCAGGAAATATATTACGGAGTGACCTACTACAGCTACAAAGAATTAAAAGGCGCTATCGAACGATACATCAAATACTATAACGAGCAAAGAATCAAGGAAAAACTGGGCTGGAAAAGTCCTGTTCAATACAGGCTTTCCTTGCAGGCAGCATAAAAAAGTAACGAGACGGTAAAAACCATCTCGTTACTAAGGTCTAACTTTTTGGGGTCACATCAAATGCTTTTTCACACCTCCTTTTTCTTTTCCTCTTTTCCGATTCCTGGCACTGTATCCACATTTGGCCCTTGGAATGGATGGCCGGCAGCCGATCGGACCTGGGGGATTCCTTCCGGTCCGGACATGGGATGGGGTCCGTGGTAGGACAGGTTGTTTTCCAAGATCCCATCCGGATTGGTGGCCACATGGGGATGGACATAGGTGGTACCCCCGTCGGGGGAGGATCGGAAATAGCCGTTCACGTGGTGGACCGGGACCGGATGGCCGTCTCCCGTGCCGTGGAAACCATCGGTGCCGTGGACTCCGTCCCCTCCCGTGTGGACCGTGTGGCCGGCGTCGGTAAAGGCGGCTCCCTCAAAGGCCCCCAGGATCTTCAGGAACGGCAGCAGGAAAGAAATCACCACCAGAGGCAGGCCGAACAGTACCGTGAGGGCGCTGCGGCTTTCGTAGCCTTTCCGATAGGAAAACCGGAGAAGCAGATGGACCAGGAGCACCGGCAGTCCGGCGGCCAGGAGCAGGGCCAGGTAGGACAAAAAATGCAGCAGCCACCAGGGTATGGGGATGAGATGCCCCAGGGTCACCACTCTGTAGCAGGCTTCCACCAATTCCCAGCCCAGCCGCATCCGGTCGGAAAAAAGCTCATAGTAGACCATATATACCAGGAACCCGCTGGCCAGCAGCTGGGCGTTCTGGATCACGTAGCGGATCCGGAGGATGAAGAACACGATGCCGATGATGATGAAAATCAGGGCCACGGGGGGAAAAATCCTGGACAGGGCCATCATCACTCCGGTGAAGAGCAGCATGGTCCAGAGCATGGGAGCCGTTTCTACCAGCAGGAACAGCACCCACCCCACTATGGCGGCCGTCATGTGGCCATGGCCCGCCCAGCCTAAGGAGTAATACCCCAGCCCCCAGAGAGCCAAAAGACTCCCCCAGTGCCAGGGACTCCGTATCTGGCTCCGTACCCATTCCTCTCTCCTCATCCCAACAGCTCCCTTCGAAAAGTCTGTTCCCATGGTAGCACGGGGAGGAGGGGAAGACAAGATGAAATTGACAACGGGGTGGGGGTATGTTAAAATTTTTACGATTTGAAAATTCGGTTACGGGTTTTCGGATTCATTACAGGACCACTGGACAGGGGTCCTGCCCTTTCGGGGCAGCTGTCCGGTCAAGGCCATACGGACAGCCGGGTCCACTGCCGAATTGGCGGCAACTGGTTTGCAGCCTTATTGATTGAACCTGCTGGTTCAACTTTTATAAGTTGGTTACTTCATAACCGCAATGCGTCTGTGCGCAGACTTGTGAAACGGTCAATAAGAGTCGTTCGTAACGGGGATTCCCAAAAGAAGCAAACCGAAATACCGGATGAGACCTTAAAACGCAAGCTGCAAGGGGCAGCTTGCGTTTTTTTGTACTGAAGGAAAAAAGCACTGGGGAGGGAAACAGCTTGGAAAAGCAATATCGGTTGAAACAGGATCGGGCGCCCATCTACGAAGCACTGGAACGCTTCCGGAAAATGCGGGTGGTGCCCTTTGACGTGCCCGGCCACAAACGGGGCCGGGGAAACCCGGAACTGACAGAATTCCTGGGGGAAAAATGTGTGGGAGTGGATGTGAACAGCATGAAGCCCCTGGACAACCTGTGCCACCCGGTATCCGTCATCCGGGAGGCAGAAAAACTGGCCGCCGATGCGTTCGGGGCTTCCCAGGCTTTTTTGATGGTGGGAGGTACCACCAGTGCCGTCCAGTCCATGATCCTGTCTTCCTGCAAGCGGGGAGATAAGATCATCCTGCCCCGGAACGTGCATAAGAGCATGATCAATGCTCTGGTGCTGTGCGGTGCCATTCCGGTGTATGTGAACCCGGATGTGGATCCCCGGCTGGGCATCAGCCTGGGCATGAAACGGGAACAGGTGGCCAGGGCCATCCGGGAAAATCCGGATGCAGTGGCGGTGGTGGTGAACAACCCCACGTACTACGGCATCTGCAGCGATCTGCGCTCCATCGTACGCATGGCTCATGAGGCCGGCATGCTGTGTCTGGCGGACGAAGCCCACGGCACCCACTTCTATTTTGGCAGCGGACTGCCCGTATCGGCCATGGCGGCCGGAGCGGACATGGCCGCCATTTCCATGCACAAGAGCGGCGGCAGCCTGACCCAGAGCAGCTTCCTGCTCACCGGACCCAAGGTCCATGCAGGTTATGTGCGCCAGATCATCAACCTGACCCAGACCACCTCCGGCAGCTACCTGCTCATGAGCAGCCTGGACATCAGCCGGCGACGTCTGGCGCTCCACGGCCGGGAAATCTTCCACAAAGTGGTGGATATGGCGGAATACGCCCGGCAGGAAATCAACAACATCGGCGGATACTATGCCTTTGGCCGGGAACTGATGAACGGGGATTCCGTGTTCGATTTCGACAATACCAAGCTGAGCATCCACACCCTGGACATCGGCCTGGCCGGCATCGAAGTGTATGATATCCTGCGGGATGATTACGACATCCAGATCGAATTCGGCGATATCGGCAACATCCTGGCCTATCTGTCCATGGGGGACCGGATCCAGGATCTGGAACGGCTGGTCAGTGCCCTGGCAGAAATCCGCCGCCGCTACCAGAAAGATCCCACCGGCATGCTGACCCAGGAATATGTGGAACCGGTGGTGGTCACCAGCCCGCAGGAGGCCTTCTACGCCGATAAGGTGAGCCTGCCTCTGGAACAGTGCGAAGGCCGGGTGTGCAGCGAGTTCGTCATGTGTTATCCGCCTGGGATCCCGCTTTTGGCGCCGGGCGAAAAGATTACGAAGACCGTGCTGGAACATATCCGGTACGCCAAAGAGAAGGGCTGCAGCATGACCGGTTCGGAAGATCCGGAGCTGAAGCATCTGAATGTGTTAGCCTAAGAGGGGGAAAATACCAATGGAAATGTGGTTCAGCGAATTCCATACGCCGGATGTGAAACACAGCCTGCGGGTGGATCGTCATCTGTTTTCCAAGCAAAGTGATTTCCAGCGGATCGATATCTTTGAGACACCGGAGTTCGGCCGGGTCCTGACGCTGGACGGCAATGTGATGCTGACCGAGCGGGATGAGTTCATCTACGATGAGATGATGACCCACGTGCCCATGGCAGTGCACAAGGGCATCAAGGACATCCTGGTGATCGGCGCCGGGGACGGCGGCGTGGTACGGGAACTGACCCGCTACGACCGGGTGGAGAAAATCGACCTGGTGGAGATGGATCCCATGGTGGTGGAAGCCTGCCGGAACTATCTGCCGGGGAATGCCTGCCGGATGGACGACCGCCGGGTACATATCTATTTTGAGAACGCGCTGAAATTCATCCGCCATCGGGAAAACAGCTACGACCTGATCATCGTGGATTCCGTGGATCCTTTCGGACCGTCCGAAGGGTTCTTCACCCGGGAATTCTACGGCAGCTGCTACAACGCACTGCGGGAAGACGGCATCATGGTGAACCAGCAGGGCAGTCCCTTCTATAAGGAAGACGCCATCGCCATGCAGCGGAGCCACCAGCGCATCGTCAGCACGTTCCCCATCAGCAAGGTGTACCAGGCCCACATCCCCACCTACGCGGCGGGCTACTGGACCTTCGGCTTCGCCAGCAAGAAGTACCACCCCATCAACGACCTGGACGCCCCGGCCTGGGAAGCCCTGAACATGCATACCCGGTATTACACCACCCGGCTGCACGTGGGCGCCTTCTGGCTGCCGGCCTTCCTGGAGGAGATGCTGAAAGAGGTGGAAGACAATGCTGAAAAATAATGTGGAGACCTTCCTGGCCTGTGAAGCACCCTACGAGGATGCGAAAATCGTCCTGTTCGGGGCGCCCTTTGACTCCACTACCAGCTTCCGGCCCGGGGCCCGGTTCGGGTCTTCGGCCATCCGCCATGAAAGCTTCGGGCTGGAGACCTACAGTCCCTACCAGGATAAGGATCTGGAAGACTACGACATCTTCGACAGCGGCGATCTGGAGCTGTGCTTCGGCAGTTCCGAAATGGCCCTGCAGGACATCGAGCAGCGGACGGCCACCATTTTGCGGGACGGAAAGCTTCCCTTCATGCTGGGGGGCGAACACCTGGTGACATTGGGGGCCGTGCGGGCGGTCTTCAAGAAATATCCGGATCTGGAAATCATCCATTTCGATGCCCATACGGATCTGCGGGATGACTACCTGGGTGCCAAACTGAGCCATGCCTGTGTGCTGCGCCGGTGCTGGGACCTGGTGGGGGACGGGAAGATCCACCAGTTCTGCATCCGCAGCGGGGAACGGGCGGAATGGCAGTTCGCCAAGAAGCATACGGACCTGCATCCCTTCAGCTTCGGCACCTTGCAGCAGCTGGTGGAGAAGCTGGAAAAAAGCGGCAAGCCCGTGTATTTCACCATCGACCTGGACTGCCTGGATCCGTCCGTGTTCCCGGGCACCGGGACCCCGGAGGCCGGCGGCGTATCGTTCATGCAGCTGCTGAACGCATTGCGGCTGGTGGCCCGCACCAACGTGGTGGGCACCGACGTGAATGAACTGGCACCCATGCTGGACGCCAGCGGCACGTCCACGGCCGTGGCCTGCAAGGTGGTGCGCGAGCTGTTATTGGCGCTGTGCAAATAAAGATTTGTCCTCCCCTGAAAGGGGAGGGGGACCAGCCGAATGGCTGGTGGAGGGGTTGCACATCGGGTGTGGGACCCCCTACCCGCAAGCGGGTCCTTTCCCCCTTTTCCACGGGACTAGGAGACTCCTATTCGTCGTCTCCGTCGCAGGGGGACACAATGTATTTTAACTGCTTTTCTACCTATAGATTCACTGTATACCTGAGGAGGGGATTTCCATGAGTAGAGTACTTGTTATCGGCTGCGGCGGTGTGGCTTCCGTCGCCATCCAGAAATGCTGCCAGGCCAGTGATGTGTTCACGGAATTGTGCATTGCCAGCCGCACCAAATCCAAATGCGATGCCCTGGCCGCCAAACTGGCCGGCAAAACCCAAACGAAAGTGACCACCGCCCAGGTGGACGCTGATCATGTGGACCAGGTCATCGACCTGATCAAGAGCTACAAGCCCGACCTGGTCATGAACATCGCCCTGCCCTACCAGGATCTGACCATCATGGATGCCTGCCTGGCCTGCGGCGTGAACTACATGGATACGGCCAACTACGAACCGGAAGACACCGACGATCCCAAATGGCGGGCCATTTACGAAAAGCGCTGTAAGGAGGAAGGCTTCTCTGCCTACTTCGATTACAGCTGGCAATGGGCCTACAAAGAAAAATTCGAAAAGGCCGGTCTGACCGCCCTGCTGGGCTGTGGCTTCGACCCGGGCGTGACCCAGGCTTACTGTGCCTATGCCCAGAAGCATGAATTCGACACCATTGATACCATCGACATCCTGGACTGCAACGGTGGCGACCATGGCTATGCCTTTGCCACCAACTTCAACCCGGAAGTGAACCTGCGGGAAGTCTCCGCTCCCGGCAGCTACTGGGAAAACGGCCACTGGGTGGAAGTACCGGCCATGAGCATCAAACGGGAATACAACTTCGACCAGGTGGGCGAAAAGGACATGTACCTGCTCCATCACGAAGAAATCGAAAGCCTGGCCAAGAACATCCCCGGGGTGAAGCGGATCCGCTTCTTCATGACCTTCGGCCAGAGCTATCTGGACCATATGCACTGCCTGGAGGATGTGGGGATGCTGTCCACCACGCCCATCAACTTCGAAGGGCATGAAATCGTTCCCATCAAGTTCCTGAAGGCCCTGCTGCCGGATCCGGCCAGCCTGGGGCCCCGGACGAAGGGCAAGACCAACATCGGCTGCATCTTCACCGGCAAGAAGGACGGCAAGGACAAGACCTACTACATCTATAATGTGTGCGACCATCAGGCCTGCTACCGGGAAGTGGGCAGCCAGGCCATCAGCTACACCACCGGCGTACCGGCCATGTGCGGTGCCCTGATGCTGCTGACCGGCAAATGGACGAAACCGGGCGTACACACTGTGGAAGAACTGGATCCGGATCCGTTCCTGGCTGCGCTGGATAAATACGGCCTGCCCAAGAGCGAATCCAGCCATCCGGAACTGGTGAAATAATGGACTGGCAGAAGGTGCGGGACAATCGTCCCGCTTTTGCCGGTTTGGGGGAAAAGTCGCCGGAACAGGCCTTCGGGCAGCTGGCGACCCCCTGTTACATCCTGGACAAGGCGGCCCTGCGCCACAACGGAGAAATCCTGAAGGGGGTGCAGGACCGGACGGGCTGCCGGATTTTGCTGGCCCAGAAGGCCTTTTCCAACTATGACCTGTATCCGGTGCTGGAACCCTATGTGGCCGGCACCGAGGCCAGTGGTCTGTACGAAGCCCGGCTGGGCCGGGAGGCAATGGGCAGCAAGGAAGTCCACGTGTTCTGCGGCGCCTACCGGGCGGACCAGATGGAAGAGGTCTGCCAGGTGGCGGACCACATCGTGTTCAACTCGCCCCGGCAGCTGGCCACCTTCGGGCCCATGGCCAAAAAAGCGGGGAAGAGCCTGGGGTTGCGGATCAATCCGGAGTGCTCCACCCAGGAGGGCCATGCCATCTATGATCCCTGTTCCCCCGGGAGCCGCATGGGCACCACACGGACCCAGTGGGAGGCCCAGATGACGCCGGACCTGGTGGACCTTCTGGACGGGATCCACTTCCATACCCTGTGTGAACAGGATGCGGATGATCTGAAGACCACCCTGAGGGCTGTAGAAGAGAAGTTCGGCGATGTGCTGCCCCGGATGGAATGGGTGAACATGGGGGGCGGGCACCACATCACCCGCCCGGGGTACCACATCCCCCTGCTGGAGGAATGCATCCGGTGGGCTCAGAAACAATGGGGCGTCACCGTGTACCTGGAACCGGGTGAGGCCTGTGCCCTGAACGCCGGCTACCTGGCCACCCGGGTACTGGACGTGACACGGAACGGAGATGTGAACATTGCCATCCTGGACACCAGCGCTGCCTGCCATATGCCGGACGTACTGGAGATGCCCTATCGGCCGCCGCTTTATGGTGCCGGGGACCAGGGCGAAAAGCAGAAAACCTGGCGCCTGGGCAGTGCCACCTGCCTGTCCGGAGACGTGGTGGGGGACTACAGTTTCGACGGAGACCTGGAAGTGGGGGACCTGCTGCTGTTCGGCGATATGGCCATCTACACCACCTGCAAGAACAACACATTTAACGGAATGCCCCTGCCGGACATCGACGTGCTGGAAGAGGACGGAACGGTGAAAGTCCTGAAGCACTTCGGGTACGAAGATTTCAAGATGAGGCTGGGGAAGTAAAAATAGTCACTGGTCATTCGTAGACGGAATTTGCTAGTCACTAATCACGAATCACTAACCACGAACGGGAGCTGTGAAATCCTTCACAGCTCCCGTTTCATTTTTTACAATTCTTTACAATACCCTGCCTTTAGTTTTTACATTGGGCTGATATCTTATAGCTATAGCAAAAACAAAACCTACCATCTTGAAGAATGACAAGGGAGCGATGAGATGATGTTGAAAAGCAAATGGAGAAAATTGGCCGTTACGGTACTGGCCGGGATGATGGTCCTGGGCGCTGCAGGGTGCGGCGGACAAAAAGCGGCAGATACCAAGAAACCGGCTGCAGTCAGCGGCAACATTACCGGTTCCGGTTCTTCTGCCCTGCTGCCTCTGGTCAAGGATGCAGCGGCAAGCTTCAAGAAACAGCATAAAGATGTGAGCATCAGCCTGAACGCCGGCGGTTCCGGCATGGGCCTGAAACAGGTTTCTGAAGGTTCCGTAGACATGGGGAACTCCGATGTGCCTGCAGCCTCCAAACTGCCGAAAGAAAAAGCAGCTGAACTGGAAGACCATAAGATCTGCGTCATGACGGTTGCCACCATTGTGAACAAGGACGTGGCCGAAAAAGTCAAGAGCCTGACCAAACAACAGCTGACCGATATCTTCACGGCCAAAGTCACCAACTGGAAAGAAGTGGGCGGCCCGGATGAACCCATTACCCTGGTAACCCGGCCCAAGACTTCCGGTACCCGTGCCCTGTTCGCCAAATATGCCCTGGGCGGTGCGGAAGAAGCTTCCAACAAATCCCTGGAAACCGATAACTCCGGCCTGCTGGTACAGAGCGTAGCCCAGAACAAGGGCGCCATCGGGTATGTGGCCCTGCCCTACCTGACCAGGAATGACACGGTTGCCACCATTTCCATCGACGGTGTGGCTCCCACTCTGGAAAACACCTACTCCGGCAAATACAATGTGTGGGGCTATGAACATGTTTACACCAAGAAAAATCCGAAAGCCGCTGTAAAAGCTTTCCTGGATTACCTGTTGTCTGCCGACTATGGCAAACGGATCGAGGAGCTGGGGTATGGTGTCAGCAGCAAGATGCAAGTCAAAGATGCCGCTCATGATTGATGAAACGGTAACGAAAAAATTGACGCAGGTCCACCGCAAAGAGGCTCTGTCACAGTCCGTCATCACGGCCTGTGGCATTGCAGCGGCCCTGCTTCCTTTCCTGATGGCCGCTTTCCTTCTGGTGAAGGGGAGCGGCACCTTTTGGGATTTTGGGCACAGCATCACCGAGTTCCTGTTCTCCGGAGCCTGGAAACCCAGTGATACCATGGAAGGCGGTGGCCAGGTGGGGGCGGCCATGTTCATCAGCGGCTCCCTGGTTACCTGCTTCCTGAGCCTGGTGATTGCCCTGCCGGTGAGCCTGGCAGCCGCCATCTACATGTCGGAAATGGCCGGTCCGGCCGTACAGCGGATCATCCGCCCCATTGTAGAAATGTTCACCGGTATCCCTTCTGTAATTTACGGCTGGGTGGGTCTGACGGTCCTGGTACCGTTCCTGCGCAAGATCTTCCCCATGCCCTTCGGCTTTTCCGTGCTGGCCGCGGCACTGGTCCTGGCCGTGATGATCTTCCCGGTCATCACCACCATGGCCGCCGACGCCATGCTGGCTGTCCCCAGGAGCTGGCGGGATGCTTCCTATGGCCTGGGGGCCACCCGCTGGGAAACCATCCGCAACGTGATCCTGCCTGCTGCCCAGCGGGGGATCTTCACCGGGGTGGTGCTGGGCCTGGCCCGTGCCCTGGGTGAAGCCCTGGCGGTGGCCATGGTCATCGGCCAGATGAAACGGTTCCCCACCTCCCTGTTCCTGCCGGCATCCACCATGACCACGGTGATCGCCAACGATATGGGCGGTGCCATGGAAGGCGGCGAATACAGTGCAGCCCTGTGGACCCTGGGCCTGCTGCTGTTCGTGATTTCCTTTATCCTGATCTTTATCATCCACCATTTCGGAAAAGATCCCATGAAACTGAAAGAGGAGGAGTAAGCCATGAACGGTTTAGCACATAAAAGAGCCATGAATCGGCTCATGAGCGGGCTGTTCACCGCCGGAGCCTATGGCTCTGCCATCCTGCTCTTCGCATTCATTGCCCTGGTGGTGGGCCAGGGCATTTCCGGCCTGAGCAGTGACATGCTGCTGGGCATCCGGGATATGTTCTTCAATACCCTGTACCTGGTGGTGCTGGCCCTGATCATCAGTGCCCTGTGGGGCATTCCTGCCGGGGTCTATCTGGCAGAATATGCCACGGACGGGAAACTGACCAACTGGATCCGGATGGCTGTGGAGACCCTGTCTTCCCTGCCTTCCATTGTAGTCGGCCTGTTCGGTTACCTGGTCTTCATCGTGATGACCGGTTCCCAGTGGAACCTGATGGCCGGTGCCTTATCGGTGTCCATCCTGACCCTGCCTCTCATGGTTTCCGTTACGGAAAACGCCCTGAAAGACCTTCCGCCGGAATACACCCTGGGCAGCTTGGGACTGGGCGCTTCCAAGTGGCAGACCATCTGGAACGTGCTGCTGCCTGCCTGTCTGCCCCGGATCATGACCGGCCTGATCCTGGCTGCCGGCCGTGGGTTCGGGGAAGCTGCCGCGCTGATGTTTACCGCCGGCATGAGTACGGACATCGACTGGAGCAACTGGGATCTCAGTTCGGCCACGTGCCCGCTGAACCCGTTTCGGCCCGGCGAAACCCTGGCCCTGCACGTATGGGTCATGCGGACCGAGGCCCTGAGCCCCGATGCCGGGAAAATCGCCGGCCTGACCTCCGCCATCCTGATGCTGGTGGTGGTCCTGTTCAACGTGCTGGCCCGGTATATCAGCTGGCGCCTGGAAAAGAAGATGGAGGGAACTGCAGATGAATGAGACTGAACAGAAGACCGCTTCTCCGGAAGAGCTGGTCTTCGACATCCAGCACCTGAATTTGTTTTATGGCAAACACCAGGCGCTGAAAGATATCAATATGAAAGTGAAACGCAACGAGATCACCGCTCTGATCGGACCTTCCGGCTGCGGGAAATCCACGCTGCTGAAGACCCTGAACCGGATGAACGACTGGGTGTCCGGCTGCCGGGTGGAAGGGACGATCCTGTTCGAGGGGAAGGACATCTTCAAGGAAGTGGATCCGCTGGCCCTGCGGTACCGTGTCGGTATGGTATTCCAGCAGCCTTCTCCTTTCCCCAAGAGCATTTTCGATAACGTGGCTTACGGACCCCGTGTGCAGGGCATCACCAACAAGGCCCAGCTGACGGAAATCGTGGAAAAAAGCCTGCGGCAGGCTGCCATCTGGGACGAACTGAAAGACCGGCTGGACAAAAGTGCCCTGGGCCTGTCCGGCGGGCAGCAGCAGCGTCTGTGCATTGCCCGGACCCTGGCTGCCCAGCCTTCCGTCATCCTCATGGATGAACCCACTTCTGCCCTGGACCCCATTTCCACCCAGAAGATCGAAGACCTGGCCCTGGAACTGAAAAAGGAGTACACCATCGTCATCGTCACCCACAACATGCAGCAGGCCAGCCGTATTTCCGACAAGACGGCGTTCTTCTACCTGGGCGAGCTGGTGGAAATGAATGATACCGAAACCCTGTTCACCAATCCTTCCGAACCTCGGACGGAATCGTATATCACGGGTCGGTTCGGTTGAGAGAGGAGACGCTATGAGAGACGCTTACATCAAGGATCTGATCGAAATCCAGGACCAGGTGCGGGATCTGATCGGCACCCTGGAAAAGACCCTGGAGGAAACCAAGGATGCCCTGTTTACCGGGGATCTGGACAAGGCCCGGCTGGTACGGGACGGGGACGACAAGTTCGACGAAATGATCCGGGGAATCATGCGGAAGGATCTGACCATCCAGGTGCTGCAATCCCCGGTGGCCTCCGACTGGCGTCTGCTGATGGGTACGTTCCGGGTACTCAGTGAACTGGAACGGATTGCGGATCACTGCTCCGATATGGCGCTGTACATCGCCCGGATCCTGGAACGGAAACCGGTGGTGAAGGCTCCGGCAGGGTTCCGGGAAATGTACGAGGACATGCAGGCCCTGCTGGAAGAAAGCTTCCGGTGCTATCTGGAAGGGGACGACGAAAAAGCCCGCTACATCGGCGACAAGGACGATATTGTGGATGCGGATTTTGAACGGATCCTGCCCACCCTGACCGATGAAATCAAGAAAGACCCGGAAGATGTGGCTTCCTATGTGGACTATGTGCTGCTGCTGAAATATATGGAACGCACGGCTGACCACGGGACCAACATCGGAAACTGGGTGCTGTATATGAAAAAGAACCTGCTGAAAGGCGACAACGGGTTCACCATGGATTGAAAGAAGGCGCTGTGAAAAAATCATCCACAGCGCCTTTATTTCGCCAGCGTCAGCTGGCTTCCATCGGCTAGTGGCTAGTGGCTAGTGACTAGTGACTAGTGACTAGTGACGGGGTGTGAAAAAGTATTTTTTCACACCCTTTAAATTTGACACAAATTATACAAAGCCTTGACTCAAACCTGACACACCTCTTCTATAGTAATCATGTACCAAGTTCAATCGTAACCCTGGGCATCTACCAGCACAGGGAAGAGTATAGGAGGCAAAAGGTATGAATAACAAGTGGCTGAAACGCGCAATCCTGACGGTTGTAGCCGGCGGTTCCCTTATGGGCGTGCTGCCCGGTGTGGAAGCGGCTGAAGTCCGCATCCTGCCCGTGGACAAGGCAAAATTCTGGGCAGGGGCCAAATTCGACTTCGACGTGGAAGTGAAAGGGGCCAGGAACCTGCAGAACGTTGACATCACGGTCAACGGCCAGCCGGCTGACAAATTCTTTGGCAAGAAACTGGAAGCCAAAGATCTGGGCAACGGTGTGGTTTCCTACCGGGCTGACGGGGTGACCTTCCCCAAGACCGGCTCCTACGCCGTCAAAGTAACGGCCCAGGATGCTGACGGAAAGGGCGTTTCGGCTGCCGGATATACGGTGGTCAACGAAAAGGCTCCCAAACGGGCCAGGAACGTGATCCTGTTCGTAGGGGACGGCATGAGTCTGCAGGCCCGTGAAATCGCCCGGATCCTGTCCAAGGGCATGACCAACGGCAAGTACAACGACCTGCTGGCCATGGAAAAACTGGACCACAACGCGGTCATTACCACCAGCGGCTATGATTCCCTGGTCACCGACAGCGCCAACTCCGCGTCTGCCTATGCCACCGGCCACAAATCCGTGGTGAACGCCATGGGCGTATACGAAGACTCCACCAAGGATCCTCTGGATGACCCCAAAGTGGAAAACATCTCTGAAATCCTGAAACGGACCCGGGGCATGTCCATCGGTGTGATCACCCAGGCGGAATCCACAGACGCCACCCCTGCTGCCATGATCGGCCATACCCGCCGTCGTGCTGCCCAGGACGTGCTGGCCTCCAGCTACCTGGAAGCCTACCATCGCCCCGATGTGATCATGGGCGGCGGCTCGGCCCGGTACATCCCCAAGAGCACCCCTGGGTCCAAACGGAAGGACAACGAAAACGTCATCAACGAATTCAAGGATCTGGGCTACACCTTTGCCGGCACTTCCACCGAAATGAAGGCCGCTCCCAACAACAAACCCCTGCTGGGCCTTTTCCATACCGGTACCATGAACGTGTACATCGACCGGGAAATGCTGAAGGATCCCCAGGTGCTGAAAGGATTCACCGATCAGCCCAACCTGATGGACATGACCAGGAAGGGCCTGGACATCCTGTCCCAGAACCCCAACGGTTTCTTCGCCATGATCGAAGGCGCATCCATCGACAAGCAGCTGCACGTGATGGATTGGCAGCGGGCTGCGTATGATACCATTGAATTCGACAAAGCCATCGAATATGCGGAAAAATGGAACCAGAAACGGGGCAACGATACCCTGATCATCGTCCTGGCGGACCATGCACACGGCGTATCCATCAGCGGTACCTACCATGAACATGACGGCAAGAAGGGCACGGAAGCCGTACGGGTTTACCAGAACTCCATCTTCCCCACCTTCAAGGATGCAGACCACGATGGCTTCCCCGACAACCCAGATCCCGATGTAACCCTGGCCGTGCAGTACGCCAACCATCCGGAATACTACGAAAACTACCACTTCATGAAGAAACCGACTCCGCCGGCCCTGTCCGTAACGGAAACCAAACAGGAACAGTCCACCATCGGTGACAAAGTGGAATTCCATCAGGTATCCAAGGCCAGCTCCAAGGCCAACCCGGCCCGTATCCATCCGGGAGATCCGGCGGAACTGATGCCGGCCAATACCCCGAAGGACGATCCGCAGGAATGCCACAGTGCCGATGATATCCTGCTGAACGCCGGCGGCCCCGGTTCCGAATATTTCAAGGGCACCATGGACAACACCGAAGTCTTCTTCGGGATGCTGCGGGCCCTGGGGGTGGACGCCAACCACACCAAATATCAACTGACCAGGGACAAGAAATAACATGGCCTGGCTGAAACGTGTCCTGCTGGCATTGGCCCTGAGTGTGGCAGTGGCCTTCCCGGCAGCGGCAGAGGGTCTGTCTTTTGATGAACTTTACAGCGGCTATTCTTCGGAAGGGTTGACCTTTTCAGATAAAGTCCAGGACCTGGCCGGGAGCACTGTGACCATGACCGGATATATGGCACCGCCTTTGACCCCTACCATCCGCTTCTTCGTGTTGACGGAGGTGCCCATGTCCGTGTGTCCGTTCTGCTCCACAGACGCTGATTGGCCGGACAATATTGTGGTGGTGAAACTGTCCGATCCGGTAACGGCCCTGCCCTATGATACCCCCATTTCGGTGACGGGTACCCTGGAAGTGGGCAGTGAAACGGATCCGGATACCGGATTTGTCAGCCAGCTGCGCATTACGGCTGACTCCATAGACCAATAACGCGAATCAGGAGGTATGGAGACTGTGCAAACAGTCGCGCATCCTCCTTTTTTGCTTGTCAGACAGGAGAATGAACATGTTGCAGGTAACCGATCTGTTGTGTGAATACCCGGAAGCAGAAGGGAAAAAAGTACGGGGCCTGGTCCTGCCCAGCTTCCAGCTGGCCGATGGGGAGGCCTGCGGCGTTACAGGCCCTTCCGGCAGCGGTAAGACCACCCTGTTCCACTGCCTTTCGGGTTTGCTGTCCCCCACCCGGGGAGAAATCCGCATCGACGGGGTGAGGGTGGACACGCTGTCAGAAAAGGAACGGGCCCGGTGGCGGGGGGCGAATCTGGGGTATGTGTTCCAGGAACCCAAGCTGCTGCCTTTTTTGACCATTGGGGAAAATATCCGGATCAGTGCCCGGCTGGCAGGGCGCAGGGTGGCCCTGGAGGAACTGGAGAGTCTGCTCCGGAAGGTGGATCTGCCCGGCTGTGAGGACCGGTTTCCCCGGCAGCTCAGCGGCGGCGAACGCCAACGGGCTGCCTTTGTCCGGGCCATTGTGCGCCAACCGCGGCTGCTGCTGGCCGACGAACCCACCGCCAACCTGGATGGGCGCAACAGCGACCGTCTGATGGAACTGCTGCTGTCTTATCAAAAAAACAGTGGCTGCATGCTGCTGTGCGCCAGCCACGATCCGGCGGTACAGAAACGGTTTGCCCGGCGCCTGGAACTGCGGAAGGAGGAAGACTGATGGTCCTGCGTTTTGCCTGGCTGTCTTTGTGGAGGCGGCCTCTTCGCTATGGCATCCTGCTGCTTTTGACAGCCATCGCCTGTGCCCTTCCGGTATTCGTGATCCAGCTGGCCGGCGGCCTGTACCAGGGGCTGAACCGGGCGGCCGCTCCTTTTCCCATCCTGGCGGGAGCCAAGGGTTCGCCCTATCAGCTGGTGCTCAATACGGTGTTCCTTCAGGATCGGCCCATCGGGAACATTCCCTACAGTGAAGTGGAAGTCCTGCGCCAGAACGGAAAGACCAGCCAGGTCCTGCCTCTGGCCTTCGGGGACAGTTACCGGGGATTCCGGCTCTGTGGCGCCGAAAAGGACATTTTTACCTATCAGGTGCCCGGGGAATCGCATCCCTGGCTGAAACCGGCCCAGGGCAGAGGCTTCACCGGCGAGGGGGAAGCGGTACTGGGCGCTGATACGGCCCGGCTCACCGGCCTGAAACTGGGGGATACGTTCCAGTCCAACCATGGATTCATCGCCAAAGGAAAGGCCCACAACCATCCCTACAAGGTGGTGGGCATCCTGGAACCGGTCCATGGTCCCTATGACAAAGCCATCCTGGTTCCTCTGAGGGACATCTGGGAGGCCCATCAGGGCCATGGGGAAGCCCTTCAGCCGGGACAGAAGGGAGACGTGACAGCCATCCTGGTCCGCCCCACCGGATACGGGCAGGCCATGCAGCTTCTGGCTGCCTGGCAGCGGAAAAAAAGCGGTCCTTCCCAGCTGATCTTCCCGGCCCAGAGCCTGATCGCCCTGTACGGGATGGTGGGACAGAGCCGTCAATTCTGGATGCTGATTACCGGCGGCCTGCTGGCGGCTGCCACCCTGGTGACCCTGCTGGCCCTGTACTGGGATGGTACATCCCGTATGGAGGAATGGGCCCTGCTGCGGGCCCTGGGGGCCGATCTGTCCAGGATCCAGGAAATCCTCCTGGTGGAACAGTTCCTGCTTCTGGCCATGGGCAGTGGACTGGGCTGGCTCCTGGGCTGGGGCGGCAGTGTCCTGGCAGCGGCCGGAATCGGTCAGCACGCGGCTGTGGAAATCAGCCGGCTGCCCCTGTGGCAGGGAGTTCTGGTCCCGGTGATCCTGACCGCAGCGGGAACCGCAGGGGGGATGATTCCCCTGTGGCTGCTCCGGAGAAAGGATATTGCCCCCTATCTGTAAGGGGTATGCTATAATCTGAAAGAATCACAAAAGCGAAATTCAAGAAAAGGCGGTATACGTATGACATTACAGCAATTGCGGTACATCGTGGCCATTGCGGAGGCAGGGACCTTCAGCGCAGCGGCCCGGGAACTGTTCATCACCCAGCCCAGCCTGACCAAGATGGTGCGGGAACTGGAAAAAGAGATGAACATCCAGATCTTTGAGCGTACCAACAAGGGGGTCCATCTGTCCAGGGATGGGGAAATCTTCCTGGGGTACGCCCGGCAGGTGCTGGAACAGGCGGATCTGCTGGAAACCCGCTACAAGAAAAAAGCCGGGGGAAAACAGGAATTCACTGTTTCCACCCAGCACTATTCGTTTGCCGTGAATGCCTTTGTAGACCTGATCAAGGAATATGGGGGCGACACCTATGATTTCAGCCTGCAGGAGACCCAGACCTATACCATCATCGATGATGTGGCCCATATGCGCAGCGAAATCGGGATCCTGTATTACAATGAGTTCAACCGGGCGGTGCTCCATAAGATCTTCAAGGCCAACGACCTGGAGTTCCGGGAGCTGTTTGTGGCCAAGCCCCATGTGTTCCTGAATTCGGACCATCCGCTGGCGGGCCGGAAAAGCGTATCCATGGAGGAGCTGGCGCCCTATCCCTATCTGAGCTACCTCCAGGGGGACCACAACGCCTTCTACTTCTCGGAAGAAATCTTCAGCACCGTGGTCCGTTCCAGGAATATCCGGGTCAGTGACCGGGCCACCCTGTTCAACCTGCTGATCGGGCTGAACGGCTATACCGTGTGCAGCGGCGTCATCGACCAGAAACTGAACGGTGCCAGCATCATCGCCGTACCCCTGCGCAAGGAGGGAGAGATGCACATCGGGCTGCTGACCCACAAGCAGACCCATCTGAGCCGCCTGGGCCAGGCCTACGTGACCGCTTTGGAACGGTATATAAAAGGACTGCACGAAGGCAGTCCTGCAAACGATTAATTTTGTTGTTCCTTGACCACCACCGTCAGGCTGCAGCCGAAGTTCTTGCGGAACCATTTGGTCATGCCCTGGAGCATCTGCAGTTCCACCGAGGGGGTACGGCTGGTGGTGAGGGTCAGCACGGCATTGCCATTGACCAGTGCCGGCTCGATGCTTTCGATGGTCTCGGTCTGGGTATAATCCAGACATTCAGCCAGGGCCAGCAGCAGGGATCCGTTGCTCAGCCGTTTCAGATCGGCTTCTGGGATCAGCTTCCGGTAGGGCTTGTTCCGCAGGTACCCCCGGTTCATGCCATGGTGCCAGGCGGCCAGGATGGCAGTGTACACCACATCCAGATGGTTCAGGCCGAACAGCTTGCCGTTTTCAATCAGGTACCCGCTGTGGCGGGTGTGGTTGTAGTAGTTAATGGTGATCCCGATGTCATGGAGCAGTCCGGCGGTTTCCACCAGGGGCTTCCATTTTTTCGGATCCAGTTTGTGCAGGGACTGCCAGCCGTCGAACAGCTGCAGGGCGTATTTGGCCACCAGCCGGCAGTGTTCCTCGTCGGGGGAATACAGATGGATCATGTTTTCCCGGGCGGTGTCCAGGATATCGGGGGTGATCAGAGGTTTGCTGGTGTGCTGGTGCAGGTACTGGGAGAACAGGCCTTCCCGCAGCCCACAGCCGGAGACGATCATTTTCCGTGCCTTGCTCCGGTCGGCCAGGGCTTTGATGATGGAGGCACCGGCGATGATCACATCGGCCCGGTCATTGGAAAGGCCGGGGATGCGCCGCCGGGTGGCCAGGGTGGTGCCCGGAAGGGTTTTGTACCATTCCTTGAAATCCTGCAGGGCAAACTGGTAATTGTGGAGCTTGGAGGTGAAATACTTGGCCCGTTTCTGTTCGATCTTGCCGATGGAACGGGCCGTACCGCCTACCCCTACCAGAGGCAGGCCGCAGCCGGCAATCCAGGGGGCTTTCTGCACCTGCTGGCTGATGGCCCGGCGCATCTGGTTCAGGGCATCGGGGTCCACCACATTGTTCAGCTTGAAATTTTTGGTCAGGTTCACGCACCCGATGGGCAGGCTGACGCTTTCCACCAGCTTCCGGTCCCGGACCAGGATCACTTCGGTGGAAGCACCACCCAGGTCGAACACCACGGCGTCCTTTACATCGATGGTGTTGATGACCCCCAGGTAGGACAGGGAGGCTTCCGTTTTGCCGGAGATGATTTCCAGGTTGATGCCTGAGGCCTGGGAAACGGCTTTGGCCAGCTTGGCCCCGTTGGGAGCATTCCGCATGGCGGCAGTGGCCACTGCAATGGTCTCATCCACATGGTACAGCCTGCACATGGCGGCGAAGTTCTTCATGCACAGGGTGGTGGCGGCGAAGGCCTCCTCGGTCAGGCAGCCTTTCTTGTCCGTTTTCAGGGCCAGCCGCAAGGGATCTTTCTGGTTGTACACCAGGTTGCAGGCAGTGGAGGAATGGACCTCCATGATGACGAGACGTGCGGAGTTGGATCCTACGTCGATGATGGCAATACGTTTCATACAAACCCCCGATTCAACAGCGTCCTGGTACAGTACAGAAAATGTCAAAGAAACTGTAAACACTGTTCTTTTCTATAAATAGAAGTGATAAACTGATTTAAGTATATCACGATTGGCCCCCGGCGGGTAGACAGAACCGGGTTATATCGACTGTGAGGAGGAAGCTATGGCAAAGAAAAAACTGCGTTCAGCTGCGGTGATCCATCTGGGGTCCGAAAACATCACCATGCAGCTGATCGAATATACGGGTCTGGATGATGTCCGGATCGTAACGGAACTGCGGAACAAGGTACACCTGGGGGAAGAGACCTTCCAGACCCATAAGATTTCCTTCCAGACCATGCTGGAAATCGTGGCCATCCTGAAGGGCTACCGCCAGGTGATGAAGGAATATGGCGTGAAGGAATATCTGCTGCAGGCCACAACCGCGGTGCGGGAAGCGGAGAACCGGACGTATTTCCTGGACCAGATCAAAGTGAAGACCGGTTTCCAGATCGAAGTCATCAACATGAGCCGGGAAATCTACACCAAGATGGCCTCCCTCATGCGGAACATGGAAGTGAAGAATATCCATCTGGACGGTAACACCGGCATGCTGCTGGCGGATATTTCCTCCGGCGGACTGGGCCTGACCTACCTGAGGGGCAGGGAAGTGAAGTTCCAGCAGAACCTCCATGTGGGACTGGTACGGCTGAAGGAACAGTTTACCCGGAACGAACGCTCCAGCGTCCATTTCGAACAGGCCCTGAACGAATACCTCCAGGACCGGATCGGCGTGGTGGCCGAGGAACTGGAAGGAGAAGACATCGAGACCCTGCTGCTGACCGGGACGGAAAGCCAGGTGCTGCTGGATCTGTTCGGCGATGGGAAGAAACAGAAAAAAAGCATTTCCTTTACGGCGGAGGAAGTGGCCGCCTTCTATGAAAAGGTCCACCGGTATAATGATGTACAGCTGCAGAAGCTGTTCCATCTGCCCCAGGAAGAAATGGAAGTGGCCCAGCCGGCCATTTCCCTGTGCCACCTGCTGATGAAGATGACCCGGGCCAGACGGCTCTTTATGCCTGAGGACCGGTTCATCGACGGTATGAAGAGCCTGTACATCGCCCGGCAGCTGGATCCGGCATTTCTGGAAGAGATGCTGGAACTGCAGATGAGCCTGGTGCGCAGCATCGGTGCCCGGTTCCACTACGATGCCCCCCATGCGGCCTGGGTGGAGCATATGTGCTGCCAGCTGTTCGATACCCTGGCTCCCAGCCAGGGACTGGATCAGGAGGACAAGATCCTGCTGCGGGCGGCGGCTTACCTGCACAATATCGGCAAGTATGCCTCCATGCGGACCTATGACCGGTATAACTACTATCTGATCGATTGTGCGGACCTGCTGGGCTTCAGCGTCAAGCAGTGCCACACCATCGCCCAGATTTCTTATCTGTATACCCTGGACCGGCCGGAACTGAACGGTTCGGAACCCAGGGACTTTGGAACGGATATCCTTCCGCTGGTGGCCAAACTGGCAGCCATCCTGCGCCTGGCTGATTCCATGGATATCAGTGGCCGGCAGAAGATTACCGGCTGCAAGATGAATCTGAAGGGCAATGAACTGAAAATCAGAGCCAAAAGCCGGCATGATCTGTCCCTGGAGGAATGGGTATTTGCCAAAAGGGGCAGTTTCTTTGAAGAAGTGTTTGGGGTACAGCCCGTACTGGAAAGAGTGGAGGCATAAGGATGAAAATCGATTTGAACAGACCGGAATATTATGTGAACCGGGAGTTGAGCTGGCTGAAATTCAACCTGCGGGTACTGCGGGAAGCGGGGGTGCGGACCCTTCCGCTGCTGGAACGGATGCGGTTCGTGGCGATTTCCGCCTCCAACCTGGATGAATTCTTCATGGTCCGGGTGGCCGGGCTCATCGAGCAGGAAGCTGCCGGTGTGGACAGGGTGGATGCGGCCGGGCTTACGGTGGCGGACCAGCTGCGGGAAATCTCCCTGTCGGCCCACAACCAGATGAAACTGAAATACCGGTATTTCTTTGCCCTGCTGAATGAGCTGGAAAAGAACGATATCCGATTCCTGCGGGTCAAGGACGTGAACCCGGAGCAGCGGCAGGAGCTGGAAGCCTACTACCAGGAAATGGTGTTCCCGGTACTGACCCCCATGGCGGTGGACGCGGCCCGGCCCTTCCCTTTCCTGGCCAACAAGACCCTGAACATCGCCGTGGAACTGCGCAACAAGAAGGGGGAACAGCGGGTGGCATTCGTACAGGTCCCCTCCGTGCTTCCCCGGTTCATTTCTCTGGTGGAACAGGAAGGGAAACGCAGCTACATCTTCCTGGAAGACCTGATCATGGAACACTGCCAGGATCTGTTCAAGGGGCTTACCATTGTGGATATGGTGCCCTTCCGGATCACCCGTGACTCCGATCTGGAAGTGGAGGAGGATGCCACCCAGGACCTGATGAAGGAAATCGAACGGTCCCTGCGGAAGCGGAAACGGGGGGTCGCAGTGCGGCTGGAAATCTGTACCACCGATGACCGGTACCTGAAAGATTTCCTGGTCCGCAGCCTGGACCTGGAACCCCGGGATGTGTATGAAATCGGCGGGCCCCTGGACCTGACCTTCCTGAACAAGTTCATCGACCAGCCGGGCATGGACCAGTGGAAGTTCACGCCCTATGTGAACCAGCAGCCGGAGGAACTGCCCGATACCGAGGATCTGTTTGGGAAGATCCGGGAACACGACATTTTGCTGCACCATCCGTACGAAAGCTTCGACCCCATCGTCAAGCTGCTGGCCACCGCCGCGGAAGACCCCAAGGTGCTGGCCATCAAGCAGACCCTGTACCGGGTCAGCGGCAACTCTCCTCTGGTGGCTGCCCTGGCCCGGGCTGCCGAGAACGGCAAGCAGGTCACAGCCCTGGTGGAACTGAAGGCCCGGTTCGATGAAGAGAACAACATCGTGTGGGCCCGCCGTCTGGAAAAGGCCGGATGCCACGTGATCTACGGCCTCATGGGCCTGAAAACCCACTCCAAGATCATCCTGATCGTCCGCAAGGAAGAAGATGGGATCCGGCGCTATGTGCACCTGGGTACCGGCAACTACAACGACAAGACAGCCAGGCTGTACACCGACCTGGGCCTCCTGACCGCCAATGACCAGTACGGCCAGGATGCCTCCGCGTTCTTTAATGTACTCAGCGGCTATTCGGAACCGCCGGTATTCAACCGGCTGGTGATGGCTCCCATCGGTCTGCGGGAAAAAATCTATGAACTGGTGGACCGGGAGATTGCCAACGTGAAGAACGGCGGCCGGGGCCATATCATTGCCAAGATGAACTCCCTGATCGACCAGCCGGTGATCCGGAAATTCTATGAAGCCTCCCAGGCCGGGGTGAAGATCGAACTGATCGTGCGTGGGATCTGCGGGCTGAGACCGGGCATCAAGGGCGTCAGCGAAAACATCACCGTACGTTCCATCATTGGCCGTTTCCTGGAACACAGCCGGGTGTACTACTTTGCCAACAACGGCAACGAAGAGCTGTACCTTTCCAGTGCAGATATGATGCCCCGGAATCTGAATGACCGGGTAGAACTGCTGTTCCCGGTGGAACGGAAGGCCCATATCGACCGGATCAAGGAATTCCTGGACCTGTGCCTGAAGGACAATGTGGGGGCCCATGTGATGCTGGCCAACGGAACCTGGCGCCGCAGCTACGCCCATGGCCACCAGCGGATCAGCGTGCAGGCCGCCCTGATGCAGCGGGCCATGAAGAACGCACCCAAAAAGAGCATGCCCATGGAACAGCGGCTGAAACCCATGGAACACAAGGAAGAATGACGACAGCTATGGTTTTGTGATATAATGATGTATCATAGAGAGAGGTGCGTTGAGAAACCATGGCAGTGCAAAGTGTTACTTTAAATTACCAGGGCCATTACGGCTATCTGGATTATAACGAAGAGACCCACGAAATGACCGTCTTCATTCCGGATGCGGAGGAGGCGGCCCAGAAGGTGCGGGATTTCTTATCCAGCCCCAAGACCATGGAAGTTCCCACGGACCAGTGTACCTACCATTTTGGGGAAGTGACCGTGGATCCGCAGAAAAGCTGGCAGGACTGCCAGCAGGCCTTGACCCGGCTGTGGGTCAATACCGGTGTGCTGGTGGAATGGAGTATGCCGCCCCGGATGACCAACGATTTGTAAGTTATGCACAGAGTTATCCACTTATGAACATTCCCCCTGTGGATATTGTGGATAAGTCGGGAAATGGGAGGAACTGATCGTGGCAAAACGATTTTATGAACTGGAAGTGGCGGGGCTGAAACGGTCCCTGCCGGTGCTGAATATTTCGGATACCCTGGCCATCGCCGGATTTGTGATCCTGGGCGATACGGAAATGGTGGAAAAGTCTGCTGCGGAACTGGCGAAGAAGGTGCCTGCCGATACGGAAATCCTTATGGCTGCGGAAACCAAAGGCATCCCGCTGGTCCACGCCATGGCAAGGATCCTGGGGATGGACCGCTACATCGTGGCCCGGAAATCCATCAAGGCCTATATGGAACATCCGCTGGTGGTGGAAGATGAATCCATCACCACCAAGGGGCGGCAGATGCTGTGCCTGCAGGATGAGGACATCGATCTGGTACGGGGCCACAAGGTGACACTGGTGGACGATGTGATCAGTACAGGGGGTTCCATGAAAGCCCTGGAGGAACTGGTGGCCAAAGCCGGCGGTACGGTGAACGGCCACATGGCCATTTTGGCCGAAGGGGATTCCATCGGCCGGAAGGATATCATCGTCCTGGCAAACCTGCCGCTGTTCAAGGCGGAGTGATCGTTAGAGAATGGAAGCTGTCGCTTGCGACGGCTTCTTTTTTGTTATAAAATGAAACGATACGGTTTCTTTTTGTCTGAGGGGGTATTTCTTTGAAAATCATAGATCTGTTAAAAAGTCCAAAAGTCTGTGTCTCCTGCGAACTGTTCCCGCCCAAGAAAGGCAGCGAACTGGAACACGCCCAGGAAATCGCCCGGACCATCGCCATCCAGGGGGTGGACTACATGAGTGTCACTTATGGGGCCGGCGGTACATCCGTAGGCAAGAGCGTGGCTCTGGTGTCTGAAATCGAGCGGTGCGGTGTGCCGGCTCTGGCTCATCTCACCTGCGTAGGGGCAACGGAACAGCGCATCGAGGGTGTGCTGGACCAGCTGAAGGATGCCCATGTACAGAACGTACTGGCCCTGCGGGGGGATCTTCCTGTCGGCATGGACAGCATCCAGGGAGACTATGCCCATGCCAGTGACCTGGTAAAGAAGATCAAGAGTTACGGCGACTTCTGCGTGGGCGGGGCCACCTATCCCCAGGGCCATCCGGAAGCCAAAAGCCTGGATGAGGACCTGGAACATACCAGGATGAAGGTGGAAGCCGGATGCGACTTTCTGGTGACCCAGATGTTCTTCGACAACGATATGTTCTATAACTTCATGTACCGGATGCTGGCCAAGGGCATCCATGTGCCGGTGGTGGCCGGAATCATGCCGGTGACCAGCCTGAAGCAGATCGAGAAGATCTTTACCCTGAGCGGTACGCCGGTGCCGGCTCCCCTGCGGGCCATGGCAGAACGGTTCGCGGATCATCCGGCAGCCCTGAAGCAGGCCGGTATGGCCTATGCCATCGGCCAGATCGTGGACCTGATCGCCAACGGGTTCTCCAACATCCACATCTATACCATGAACAAACCGGACGTAATCGGCGGCATCCGTAACAGCCTGTCCGAAATCATCCGCTGCTGAAGCGGGGGAGGCGGTCATGGCAGTGCGGATTCCCTTCGATGAAAAAGAGGCCCTGCGGTATTTTGGAGCCCGGCCCGGGGATGAACGGGCCGTGGTCACTGTGGACCGGGCCTTCCTGCAGCTGCGCAACGAAGTGCAGCCCCGGAGTACCCTGCAGCAGTGGAGCTGTACTGTGGTCCAGGGGGCAGGCCCCGAAAAGGGCCGGGTGATCCTGGAAAACGGTACGGAATTTGTGAGCAGCGGCCTGGCCAGGCATCTCAAGGGCTGTGACCGTCTGCTGCTGTTCGGGGCCACCCTGGGGACCCGGGTGGACATCGCCCTGCGGCGGATCAGTGTGCGCAGCATCGCAGAGGGGGCGGCGGCCCAGGCGGTGGCAGCGTCCCTCATCGAAAGCTACCTGGATCAGCAGGAAATCGTCTGGAAAAAGGACCTGCCGGCAGAGTGGCAGTACCGCACCCGGTTTTCTCCGGGCTACGGGGACTGGGACCTGGCCGAGCAGCAGAAAATCTTCCGGCTCCTGGATTGTGCCAAGACCATCGGTCTGACGTTGACGGCGGGAGGCATCATGGCTCCCACCAAAAGCGTCACGGCCGTGATCGGCATTGACCGGTCCGGGAAGCCCCCCTTTGAAACAGAAGAAAGCCGCTGCGGCAAAAAGACGAAATGTGCCGCCTGCGGCAATGTAACCTGTCCCTTTCGTCAGGAGGAACCATGAATTTTGTAGAAGCGTTGCATAGCCGGCGTCTGTTCTTTGACGGTGCCATGGGCACCATGCTCCAGGAAGCCGGCCTGAAACCCGGCGAACTGCCGGAAACCTGGAATCTGCTCCACCCGGAGAAAGTCCGGGCCATCCATCGGTCCTATGTGGACGCCGGGGTGGACATCCTGAAGACCAATACCTTTGGGGCCAACGGCCTGAAGTTCGGCGCTGCCCATGACCAGCCGGAAGTGGCGGATCTGGTGAAGGCCGGTGTGGAAAATGCCCGGGCCGCTTTTGCGGAAGCCGGCCGGGAAGGGTTCGTGGCCCTGGATCTGGGACCCACGGGCAAACTGCTCCAGCCTTTCGGGGACCTGCCCTTTGAAGAAGCGGTGGCCCTGTATGCGGAGCAGGTACAAGCCGGCGCTGCAGCAGGAGCGGACCTGATCCTGATCGAGACCATGAGCGACAGCTATGAGGCCAAGTCCGCCATCCTGGCAGCCAGGGAGAACTCGGACCTGCCCGTTGTCTGTACCTTCACCTTCGATGAAGACGGAAAGCTGCTGAACGGAGCCGATGTGACCTCGGCCCTGGTCATGGCGGAATCCCTGGGGGTGGCGGCCGTGGGCTTCAACTGCGGCCAGGGTCCCGATACCCTGGTGAAACTGGTTCCCCAGGCCCTGCAGGCGGTGGACATCCCTCTGGTGGCCAATCCCAACGCCGGCCTGCCCGTGCAGAAGGACGGTCATACGGTGTTCCACATCGACGCGGAGGGCTATGCGCCTTTGATGGTGCCTTTTGCAGAAGCGGGAGTCTCTGTACTGGGAGGCTGCTGTGGTACCACGCCGGCCCACATCGCCAACCTGATCAAAGCCTGCCGGGACCTGCCCATGCCGGCACCCCGCACAGGAGCACCCTGCGCCATCTGCGGCTATGGCACGGCTGTGGATTTCGAAGGCATGCCCGTGATCATCGGGGAACGGATCAACCCTACAGGGAAGAAACGGCTGAAGGAAGCCCTGAAGGCCCAGAACATGGACTATGTGTGCCAGCTGGCCCTGGAGCAGCTGGACAGGGGCGCCCAGGTGCTGGACGTGAATGTGGGCGTGCCGGGAGTGGATGAACCGGCCCTGATCGAAAAGGTGATCCTGACCCTCCAGTCCATTACCTCCGTACCCCTGCAGATCGATACCTCCAACATCCAGGCCATGGAACGGGCCCTGCGGATCTACAACGGCCGGCCCCTGCTGAACTCGGTGAACGGCAAGGCGGAGAATATGGCAGAGGTGCTGCCCCTGGCGAAAAAGTACGGGGCGGCGCTGGTGGGCCTGTGCCTGGATGAGGGCGGTATCGCCGATACGGCGGAAGGCCGTCTGAAAGTGGCGGACAAGGTCATCGCCGAAGCCGGAAAGTATGGCATCCCGGCCAGGGATATGGTCATGGACCCGCTGGCCATGACCATCAGCACCGGCGGGGAGAACGCCCAGATCGACCTGGAGGTGATCCGGCAGCTGAAAAAACGGCACATCAAGACCGTCATGGGGGTGTCCAACATCTCCTTCGGGCTGCCCAGCCGGGATGCGGTGAACAGTGCCTTCTTCGCCCTGGCCATGGAGGCCGGGCTATCGGCAGGGATCATCAACCCCAACAGCGCGCCCATGATGCAGGCCTACATCGCTTACGGGGCCCTCAGCGGCAAGGACGCAGGCTGCAAGAAGTACGTGGAATACTTCGCCAACGCACCCCAGCTGGTGGCGGTGGCCAAAACACCGGCTGCCGATGGCTCCGGAGCACCGGTGAATGCGGACCAGGGTTCCTCCATCCAGCAGGCCATCATCAAGGGCCTGACCACCAAGGTGGAACAGGGTGTACGCCAGGCACTGGCGGATGGGAAACCGGCTCTGGCCATCATCAATGAGGACATGATCCCCGGTCTGAACGTGGTGGGGGACCTGTTCGAAAAGAAGAAGCTGTTCCTGCCCCAGCTGCTTGTCAGTGCCGATGCGGCGAAAGCCGGGTTCGAGATCCTGAAGCAGTCCATCGCCACCGGGGCCAGCACCGAAAAAGGCGAACCCATCGTCATCTGCACGGTGAAGGGGGATATCCACGACATCGGCAAGAACATCGTGAAGGTGCTGCTGGAGAACTATGGCTACCAGGTCATCGATCTGGGTAAGGACGTGCCGCCGGAGACGGTGCTGGAGGCGGCGAAGGAGCATGATGCGAAGCTGGTGGGGCTCAGTGCCCTGATGACCACAACGGTGGGGGCTATGGAAGATACCATCAAGCTGCTGCATAAAGAACTGCCCGATTGCAAAATCATGGTGGGCGGTGCCGTCATGACCGCCGAGTACGCCCGCACCATTGGAGCCGATTTCTACGGTGCCAATGCGGTGGCCAGCGTGAATTATGCCAACGAATTGTTCCATAAATAAACCCCACAGACCTGGGAACGGACGTCCCTCATGGGCCGTCCCTACGGATTGCAGCGGGACGTACGATTCCTGCGTAGGGTCTGCCCGTAAGGGGAGACCGGACCCAGGTCGCCCAGAGGGCCACAATTACTGAAAGAAGATGAACTCCATGCAAAGACCGTTGATCGGTATTTCCGGCAGCCATATGGTGGACGACCATGGGCCTTTTGCCGGGTATCACAGATCCTATGTGAATGATGATTATATCCGTTCTGTGAACGAAGCCGGCGGGGTGGCCATCCTGGTGCCCTTTACGGAAGACGAGGAAGCAGCAAAAGAAATCATGAGCCGGGTGGATGGCCTGGTGCTCAGCGGTGGCCATGATGTGTATCCCCTGCTCTACGGGGAGGAACCCTGCCGCCAGATCGGCCCTGTGTGGCCTGCCCGGGACCGGTTCGATCTGCTGCTGCTGCAGGAAGCCGAGCGCCGGGGGATCCCGGTCATGGGCATCTGCCGGGGCTGCCAGATCATCAATGTGGGCCACGGCGGCACGTTGTACCAGGATCTGTCTCTGGATAAAAACTCCTATGTGAAGCATTCCCAGAACCAGGATCCGGCGACCCCCACCCACACCATCGAAATCCAGGCAGATAGCCGGGCTGCCCGGATCCTGGGCCGGACAGAATGGGTGACCAATACCCACCATCACCAGACGGTGCACCGGGTGGGTAAAGACCTGGTGGTCACCGCCCGGGCCAAGGATGGCACCGTGGAGATCCTGGAAGGCACTGGAAAAAAGTACCTGATGGGATATCAGTTCCATCCGGAGATGATGTCCATCAACAATGAACTGGCCAAAGCCATTTTTAAAGATTTCATCGCAGCCACTGCTGTAGAAAGGGACTAGCACATGACGGAGAAAAAAGAGAAATTCGGCCTGTTCAGCATCGTCCTGCTGGGCATCAATTCCATCATCGGTACGGGTATCTTCCTGCTGCCCAACCGGGCCTACGCCCTCATGGGGCCGGCCTCTCTGGGTATTTTGCTGTTCGACGCCTGCCTGGCCGGGGCCCTGGCCCTGTGTTTCGCCGAAGCCGCCGGGTTCTTCACCCGGAACGGGGGACCGTACCTGTACGCCAAAGCGGCTTTCGGGGATTTCTGGGGGTATGAAGTGGGCGTGCTGAAGCTGGTGGTGACCATCATCGCCTGGGCTGCCATGGCGGTGGGCTTCGCCACGGCTCTGGGAGCCGCCTTCCCGGCCTTGGCCGGGGACTTTGCCAAGGATGTGATTGCCACGATCCTGATCGGCGGCCTCAGTGCGCTGAACATCGCCGGGGTCAAGGCCTCCAAGTACCTGAACAATATCCTGACCGTGTCCAAACTGGTACCCCTGGTGCTGTTCATCACTGTGGGCATCTTCTTCATCAACGGCAGCAACTTTACGCCGTTCGTGCCGGCGAAACTGGAGGATGGGGCTTTTGCCAATGCGGCTATCACCATGTTCTTCGCTTTCACCGGGTTCGAAGCCATTGCCGTGGGGGCGGAAGACTTCAAGGACCCCAAGAAGAATCTGCCCCGGGGCATCATCCTGACCATGGTGCTGGTCACCGTGATTTACATGTTGGTGGTGGCCATCTCCATCGGCATCCTGGGGCCTGGACTGGCCGCGGACAAGGCCCCCATCCAGACGGCCATGGGCCGGATCCTGGGGCCGGCTGGGGCGTACATCATCCTGGCGGGAACGCTGCTTTCCATGGGCGGCATCAACATGGCTGAATCCTTCTATGCACCCCGGGCCTGCACTTCCCTGGCAGAAGACGGTATGCTGCCTGCGGCACTGGCCAGACGGACCCCCTGGGGAACGCCCTACGTGGCCAGCATCGTCATTGCCGTACTGAGCATCCTGCTGGCCTGGAGCGGCAGTTTCACCACCCTGGCCGCCATCAGCGCCGTTTCCCGGTTCACCCAGTATCTGCCCACCTGTCTGGCGGTCATCGTGTTCCGGAAGAAATGGGCGGATCGTCCTCGGACCTACAAGATCCCCGGAGGCATCGTCATTCCGGTGATCGCCCTCCTCACCAGCCTCTGGATGCTGTCCAACGCCAAAACCATGCAGCTGATCTGGGGCCTGGGCGGCTGCCTGGTGATCCTGCCCTATTACTTCGTGTATGCCAATAAGAAGAAGCGGGGTTTGATTCAGGAAAATGAAGAATCATAAAGTGGTTAGTGGATAGTGGTTACTGAATAGTGACAAGAGGATGCCAGCATAGCTGGCAATGAATAAAGGGCCCGCTGGGCGACCTGGGTCCGGGCTACGCATAAATCGTGCATTCCGCTTCAATCCGTAGGGACGGCCCATAAGGGACGTCCGTTCCCAGGTCCGGCGGTTTTGTCCATTCCATAAAATTTGCCGTAGGCAAATTTGTTCCTTCACTACCCACCTAATCACCCGTAGGCAAATTTGTTCCTTCACTACCCACCTAATCACTACCCCCTAACCCCTACCCCCTAACCCCTAACCCCTACCCCCTAACCCCTAACCACTTAACTACTCCCCCTCCCCCTATGTTTTGCTACAGAAAGGATTATCATGACCGATGCTTTGACGACCCTGCTGGCCAAGGGCCAGGCAATGACCCGCGACGACCTGCGGACCCTGCTGGGGCTGACCGATGCCCAGGACCGGAAACGGCTGTACGATGCCGCCTATGAAGTAAAGGCCCGCACCGTGGGCCGGGTGGACTACTACCGGGGCCTGCTGGAATTTTCCAACCGGTGCATCAAGAACTGCAAATACTGCGGCATCCGCCGGGACAACCAGGAAGTGGAACGGTTCGACACGGACCGGAAGGACCTTCTGGCCATGGCCCAATGGGCCTGGGAGAACCGGTATGGTTCCCTGACCCTCCAATCCGGGGAACGGCAGGATGAGGAGTTCATCGCCTATGTGGAAGGCCTGCTCCGGGACATCAAGAACCTGAGCCACGGCCAGCTGGGCATTACCCTGTGTGTGGGAGAGCAGACCGAGGAAACCTATCGGCGCTGGTTCCAGGCCGGAGCCCATCGGTACCTGCTGCGCATCGAGACCAGCAATCCGGCGCTTTATGCCACCCTCCATCCTCAGGATGGGCACCATGAATGGTCCGTGCGGAAGGCCTGCCTGGAAACCCTGCATCGGATTGGCTATCAGGTGGGTACCGGCGTGATGATCGGCCTGCCGGGCCAGACCCTGGACGACCTGGCCGGGGATATCCTGTTCTACCGGGACATGGACATCGACATGATCGGCATGGGGCCCTATGTGGTCCACCATAATACTCCTATCGGGAAGAAAGTGGTGGCTGCCGGCGGCAATACGGAAGCGGCTCAGCAGGAGCGGTTCATCCTGGGGCTGAACATGATCGCCGTGACCCGGCTGTTTTTGCCCGACCGGAACATTGCGGCCACTACGGCTCTCCAGGCCCTGAATCCCCTGGGACGGGAACTGGGGCTGAAGGCCGGGGCCAACATCCTGATGCCCATTGTGACCCTGCCCAAATTCCGGCCCGATTACCTGCTGTACGACAACAAACCCTGCGTGGAGGACAGTCCTGACCAGTGCCGGAACTGTCTGGCCGGCCGGGTGGCCAGCGTGGGAGACCGGGTGGGCTTCGGCGAATGGGGCGATTCCCCTCATTATTTCAAGGAGCATCCGGACGCAGAAAGAAGATAGAGCGTTCGCTGGGCTCACTTTGAGAGGTCAGATGTCAGACTGGCAGTGCAAGGCGAAAGGGAGTATTGCTCAACCCATGTAGGGACGGATCCGTGATCCGCCCGCTTGCAGGCCCGGTCTATAATGAAAGCGGTTGTTATAGCTGAAAACTATAACAACCGCTATTTTTTATATATTATACAAACACCAGGGAATCCCCTACAATAAGAACCATCACAAACAACCGAAACAATCTTATTGGAGGAGATACAAATGACATTGCGTGCACCGTTCCGTTTTGATATTGTTGGCAGCTTTTTACGTCCCGCCCGGTTGAAAAAGGCCCGGGAACAATTCGCCAAAGGGGAAATCGCTGCGCTGGATCTGAAGCAGGTGGAAGACGAGGAAATTGCCAAACTGATCGAAAAGCAGAAGGCTGCCGGGCTGCATACCCTCACCGACGGGGAATTCCGCCGCAGCTACTGGCACCTGGACTTTTTCTGGGGGCTCCAGGGCATCACCCACATCGAACTGGACCATGGCTACTTTTTCCACGGAGAAGAGACCACCAAAGGCACGGCCATCGTCACCGGCAGGATCAGCGGCGAAAACCATCCCTTCGTGGAACATTTCAAGTATGTGAAGCAGTTCGAGGATGAAAATACCCTGGCCCGCCAGACCCTGCCTGCACCGGCCCAGCTGCTGGCAGAATTGTACCGGGGTGACAATGGAAAGATCACCGATGCGGTGTATCCGGACCATGAACAGCTGATCCAGGATATTGCTGCCGCCTACCGCCAGGTGATCCGTGACCTGTACGATGCCGGCTGCCGGAATGTGCAGTTCGATGACTGCACCTGGGGCATGTTCTGCGATACGGAATACTGGAACAAGCGCCAGGACGGAGCCAGATCCCTGAAGGCCATCGCCGAGGAATACCTGCGGCTGAACAACCTGGCCCTGGAGGGCCATCCCAATGATCTGGCAATCAACACCCATGTCTGCCGGGGCAATTACCACTCCACCTGGGCCACCAAAGGAGGATATGGACCGGTTGCGCCCCTGTTGTTCGGCCGGGAACACGTGGACGGCTTCTATCTGGAATTCGATGATGAACGCAGCGGCGGCTTTGAACCGCTCAAGGAAGTGGCACCGGGCAAAAAAGTGGTGCTGGGGCTGGTGACCACAAAACGGGCCGCCCTGGAAGACCGGGCTGCCCTTGTGGACCGGATCCATGAGGCTGCAAAATACGTGCCCCTGGAAAATTTGTGTGTCAGTCCCCAATGCGGGTTTGCTTCCTGTGAAATCGGCAACAAGCTGACGGAGGAGGAACAGTGGGCCAAACTGGAACTGGTGAAGGAAGTGGCGGAAGAAGTGTGGGGGACTACGCTGTAAAAGTCTCCAGTCACTAGTTTCGAGTCTCTGGCTTATGGAAAGAACCTGCCCTTGACGGGCAGGTCCTTTTGATGATGCAAAATCTTAAATTTGCCAGCGTCAGCTGGCTTCCAATGACTAGTGACTGATGACTAGTGACTAGTGACAGAAAAGGGGCTGTGAAAAATCACAGCCCTTTTTCTTATCAGAAGCAAACCTTGTTCGGGTTCAAGATCAGGTTCGGATCGAAGACCTCTTTGATGCCCTGCATCAGCGCCATGGAGGTATTGCCCAGGTTCTCAGCCAGGTACTGCACCTTGCCGAAGCCGATCCCGTGTTCCCCGGAAATCTGGCCTCCCAGTTCCGTGCATTTGGCATACAGCTTGTGCATGAACTGGTCCACAGCCTGTTTGAAGACCGGCAGTTCCATATCGTTGGCACAGGTATAGATGTGCAGGTTCCCGTCGCCGGCGTGGCCGAACATCTTGACTTCGAAGGGGAAGTCTCCCTGGATTTCTTTGATGTACAGCACGAAATCGGGGATGGAGGAAACGGGGACCACCACGTCACATTCATCCAGCAGCTTGTACTGTTCTTCGATGCCTTCCAGGAAGGAGGAGCGGGCCGCCCAGGTCTTTTCCAGGAACATGGGGGTATCGGCCACCAGTACGTCCAGGGCCCCGGCTTCCAGCAGCATTTCGGCGGCTTCTTCCACTTGTTTGTCCAGCTGCTCCCGGTCGTTGGAATCCAGGGTCACCAGCAGGTAGGCGCCTACATCCTGGCCATCCACCTGTTTGGGGAATACGCTCTTGCCCATGTACTGTTCAGAGGATTCCAGGATTTCTTTTTCGAAGAATTCCAGGGTCTGGGGATTCAGGCCGGAATGTTTGATGGAGGGCACGGCACCAATGCCGTCTGCCAGTTCGGCGAAGGGCACGATCAGGGTTACATGGCATTTGGGCGGTGCGATCAGTTTCAGGGTCAGCTCGGTGATGATGCCCAGGGTGCCTTCGGAACCAATGAGCAGGTGCAGCAGGCTGTAGCCGGAAGAACTCTTGGATACGGGAGCACCCACGTGGATGATTTCCCCGCTGGGCAGTACTACGGTCATGGCCTGTACGTAATCCCGGGTGGTACCATATTTCACAGCCCGCATGCCACCGGCATTGGTGGACACGTTGCCGCCCAGGGTGGCGAATTTTTCACCCGGATCGGGAGGATAGAACATGCCATGGTTCAGAGCATCCTTGCTCAGGGTGTCCAGCAGCACGCCGGGCTGTACCCGTACGTTCATGTTCTTTTCGTCATAGCCCAGGATCTGGTTCATTTTCATGGTGCACAGCACCAGTCCCCGCTGGACGGGAGTTGCGCCGCCGGCCAGGCCGGTACCGGCACCCCGTACGGTTACAGGGATGTGGTGGGCATTGCACACCTTCATGATGGCAGATACTTCTTCCGTGCTGGTTACATCGATGGATGCCTCCGGCATGCCAATGCCATAGATGGGCATTTCATCGTGGGTATAGTCCATGTTGATATCTTCGCCAGTCAGGACCCGGCTGCCGGCGATGGCACGGAGTTCCTCCAGGACCTCCGGAGTGATTGGTTGATAGTCGACCATAATTATTCATTCCCCTTTCGTTTATAGCGCAAACGTAGATTAAGTATAACGAATTTCTTCTGGTTCGTAAAGAACTTTCTTAAAATTTCAAAAATGGTGAAAACTCAACGGGGCGTATCGGGCGACACAAAACCAAAAGTATAGTATAATGAAAGGAATCAGTGATTTTCGGAAAGGATCAGGTGGGAAACCATGGAACAACATACACGCAAACAGGTGCTTCTCAGTCTGGCCCTGGCAGGGGTCCTGTCCCTGCCGGCTCTGGCACCGGCCGAGGCAGGCACCGTCAGGGACCTGCGCCAGTTCCCCCAGCTGCAGGGGGAGAAAGCCGCGGCGGGCAAACCGTCGGCACAGACGGCCGGAAAAGGCGGCAGGACGAAGAACGAGACAAAGAAACCGGCCGGTACCCAGGCCGGCAAAGTACCGGAAGTCCCCGATGACCGGGGTGAAGGACCTGTGAAACTGGCCAAGGGGGATTCCCTGCGCAAGACCCGGCCGGTGGATTTCGTGATCCAGCACGGCCAGCTGATCAGTGAAGCCATCGGCGACATTGACGGGGACGGCGTGGATGAAGTGGTGGACCTGATGGGAAACCCGGTGGTGGACGGCTCCAGCTTCATGGGAGACATGTACCTGGTGGCCAGAGAAGTGAATGCCGCCAATCCCAGCAAGGTTAAATATTACTACCGCCCCAGGGACCTGGGAGGCTATAATGCGTACCTGACCCTGGCTGACGTTACAGGGAACGGCTGGCCCAACATCATCATTGCGGCCCCCAGCGGCGGCAGCGGGGGCATGGTATCCTACCGGATCCTGGACGTGCAGGACGGAAAGATGGAAGAAATCTTCGGGCCGGAGGAGAATAAGGGGGTGTCCATGGTGGGCACCTATCTGCCTGATTACCAGGTGAAGCTTTCCTTCCCCAACCTGACCCAGGACATCACCCTGGATGTAAGCAATGAGAAGGAAGCGTACCGGAATCTGAATGTGTACAATGGCGACGGCAGCCTGAAGGATTCGGGCCTGCGTCCCACCATCCAGAACCTGAGCCAGCTCAGCGCCCTGGACGTGAACGGGGATGGCATGGACGAAGTGGTGACATTGCAGAAGGTGGTGGGGGTGACCAACTCCGATCCCCTGGGCGTGGTACGTACGGTGTGGGATTACCGGGCTGGCGGCTGGCAGCCCCGGACGGTGGGATTCCAGGCGGAACTGTACAGCCGGCCCACCTATGTGAATACGGACAAGGTCACCGGCCAGAGCGGCTATGAAATCGTTTCTTTGAAAGTTGCCACCGAAGACGGGGCTGTGGAATATCCTCATTTCCAGAAATTGGACGGGAAACTGGCCTGGAAGCTGAACCATGGCATCGAAGCCTTTGTCCGGAACCATCTGAAGGATCTGGGAATCGGCAGCCGGCTGAATCTGGATTATGATGTGAAGTACAGCGGCCAGAATTATGCCAGCATCATGCTGCTGGGCCTTTTGACCGAACGGGACAGGAGCACGGCCATTACCCGGTGCTTCAACTTCAATGTGAAGACCGGGGAGGAAGTCCCTCTGAAGGCCATGGTCAAACCCTGGGGCAAGTTCTGGAAGATGGTGGCCAAAGAGACGGCGGAGGCTGGTCAGACACTTACCCCGAAGGATGTGACGGGCTACTACTTCGATGGTGATGCCCTGGGCCTGCTCTATGGGGACCAGAAGGAGTTCGACCTGGAGGCGGAACAGGTGCTTCCGTATTTGAAGAAAAACCTTCCCGGTGAGGTTTTTGTGACTAGCCAGTCAAACGACGGAAACAATAGCAAGAACACGAAAACAGGTGAAACAAAAACAAAAACAGCAAATTAAAGCGTTTGAAACTGAAAACTCCATAGGCTATAATATACAAGGTTATTTATAACTTTTTCATGATTGCAGTATATGCCCTGGAGGGCAGGATTTTAGGAGGATTGTCCATGTTAGGAAAGAAAAAAGTGATATCCATCGGGATGGCACTCCTTCTGCTGGTAGGCGTTGCCGGTTGCGGCAAGAAAACCGCTACCATGTCAGGAGATGTGGCCGTAAAGTCCATGAAGGTCATCCGGCGTGATACCCCCATTACCTACGACTACACCGGGTTCGTGGAAGCGGCCAACGATGTGGAAATCAAGAGCAAGGTAACCGGGACCATTGTCCAGAAGCTGGTGAACGGCGGGGACTATGTGGAAGCAGGACAGGTGCTGTACGTCATCGATCCCAGGAACTACCAGAACTCTGTGCTGAATGCGCAGGCCAATCTGGCCAATGCAGAAGCAACCCTGGCCAATGCCCAGAAAGATGCCCAGCGGTATCAGACCCTGTATGAACAGGGAGCCGTGAGCAAACAGACGGCGGATCAGTACAACACCCAGCTGGCCCAGGCCCAGGCTGCTGTGGATGCCCAGCAGGCCATTGTGGCGTCCTCCCAGGTGGATGTAAGCGATACCCAGATCGTGGCGCCTTTCTCCGGGAAAGTGAGTACCACCACGCTGGCCAATGGCGCTTTCGTAACGGCCAACTCCACGGTCCTGACCTCCATTTCCGGCAGCGATCCCATGCGGGTACGGTTCTCCGTATCCCAGGGTGATTACCTGGATATCATGAAGGGCAATACCAACAACGGGAACCAGCTGCAGAACGTAACCATGAAGCTCAGTGACGGGACTACCTATCCGGAAAAAGGGACTGTCAGCCAGGTGGACCGGAGCGTCAGCGATTCCACCGGTACCCTGACCCTGAAGGCCGAGTTCCCCAACCCCAACGGTACGCTGCTGCCCGGCATGTTCGCCAACCTGACCGTGACCGGTTCCCTGGTGCCCAATGCCATCCTGGTCCCGCAGCGGGCGGTCACCGACGTGATGTATAAACACTTTGTCTATGTGATCAACGACGACAATACCGTCAGCATGAAGGAAGTCCAGCTGGGGGCCCGGATCGGGAAACTGTGGCTGGTGAAGAGCGGCCTGGACGGCACGGAAACCGTAGTGGTGGAAGGCGTACAGAAGCTGAAGGAAGGGGCGAAAGTCAGTCCCACGGCCATGACGGAAGCCGATCTGGATACCACGGATACAACAAGCACGGGTACCAGTGGTAACTAAGGAGGTACAGTAAGTGGCAAAGTATTTTATTGATCACCCTGTATTTGCCTGCGTCCTCTCCATTATCATCGCCCTGATCGGTATCATTTCGGCCTACAACCTGCCCATTGCCCAGTATCCGCAGATTTCCAACCCGCGGATCAGCGTCAGCACCAACTATGTAGGTGCCAACGCGGAGGTCGTGGAACAGTCCGTAGCCCAGGCCATTGAAAAACAGGTCAACGGCGTGGATAACATGGTGGATATGAACTCCATCAGCGACAACAGCGGCAACTACAGCCTGAATGTAAAATTCGAATTGGGCACGGATCCGGATATGGACTCCGTAAAGGTGCAGAACCGTGTGGCCCAGGCTTCTGCCTCCCTGCCCAGCGAAGTAAGTACCTATGGTGTGACCACCAAGAAGCAGTCCGCCGAAACCATCATGTATTTCGCCCTGACTTCTCCCAACGGTACCTATGATACCCTGTTCATGAAGACCTACGGTTCCACCCAGTTCGTGGATGCCCTGAAACGGGTCAAGGGTGTTTCTGAAGTCAACGAATATGGTCCGGAACTGGCCATGCGGATCTGGCTGGACCCCATGAAAATGGCTTCTTTGGGGGTTACAGCGGCTGACGTGAAGAATGCCATCCAAAGCCAGAACGTACAGGCTCCTGCCGGTAACATCGGGTCCCGGCCCAACGAGGCGGATCAGGAATTCCAGTATTCCGCCCGTGTGAAGGGCCGTCTGACCACTGCCGATGAATTCGGCAACATCATCATCAAGAACCAGAACGGCAATCTGCTGCGGGTCAAGGATGTGGCGCGGATCGAGTTCGGTCCCCGCGATGACAACGTGACCAGTAAGCTGGACGGCATGAACGCCATGAACTACGCCATCAGCCTGAACACTGATGCCAACGCACTGGAAAGTGTGACGGCCGTGAGAAAGGTGCTGGCCGAAGCGGAAAAGAACTTCCCGCCGGATCTGAAGCTGACCATTGTACAGGACAACACCGACTATGTGCGTGAGTCCCTGAAGGAAGTGGTGGTGACCCTGGTGGAAACCCTGGTCCTGGTGGTATTGATCACCTGGGTGTTCCTGCAAAGCTGGCGGGCCACCCTGGTCCCTACCCTGGCCATTCCGGTCTCTTTGCTGGGGACGTTCGCATCCTTCATCATTTTTGATTTCACCATCAATACATTGACCCTGTTCGCCCTGGTGCTGGCCATCGGTATCGTGGTGGACGACGCCATCGTCGTGGTGGAAGCGGTGGAACACAATGTGGATGAACTGGGCATGGATCCCAAGGAAGCCACCTATACCGCCATGCGGGAAGTATCCGGGGCCATTGTGGCCACAGCCTTCGTACTGCTGGCTGTGTTCCTGCCCGTTGCTTTCCTGAGCGGCATCACCGGTGTGCTGTACAAACAGTTTGCCCTGAGTATCGTGGTGTCTCTGAGTATTTCTGCTGTGGTGGCCATGTCCCTGAGTCCGGCTGTGTGCGCCATGGTGATCAAACCCAAGGATCCCAATGGAAACAAAGGCTTCCTGGGCAAGATGTTCGGCTACTTCAACCGGTGGCTGGAACGGACCACAGGCAAATACGTCAAGAATGTGAAGCGCCTGCTTCGCCACTTTAAACTGGGGCTGGTGGGGCTTGCCATTGTGTTCGTGCTGATCGGCATGTTCTTCAAGCTGATTCCCTCCGCCTATCTGCCGGAAGAAGACCAGAGCTTTGCCATGATGACCTATGCCCTGCCCGAATCCGCTTCCTCCAACCGGACCATCAAAGTGGGCAATGATTTGACCAAGATTGTCCAACAGATCCCTGGAGTGAAACATGTGCTGCAGATCTCCGGTATCGATATCCTGTCCGGTGCCCGGAAATCCAGTGCCGGGATCATGCCTGTCAAACTGGACGACATCCAGAACCGGACCACCGATGATGTGAGTGTTTACAGTGTCATCAAGAAACTGAACATGCTGGGAGCCAAGACGCCGGAAGCCACCATGATGGCCTTTAACCAGGCCGTACTGCCCGGTCTGTCCAACACCGGGAGCCTGAGCCTGTACATTATGGATAATACGGGTCATGACACCGATGTAATGGCCAGCGATGTGCAGAAGGTCCTGGGGCAGATTCGCCAGCGTCCGGAAATCGCAACCATCTATACCACCTTTACGGATCAGACCCCTGCCCTCCAGTTCGATGTGGACCGGGCCAAGGCAGAAAGCCTGAATGTTCCCGTATCCAGTGTGTTTACTGCACTGCAGGCCAACCTGGGCGGCAGCGAAGTCAACGACTTCAACCTGCTGGGCAAGACCTGGAAAGTGGTTATCCAGGCTGACCCCAAATACAGAGGAGATGTGAAGAGTTTTGCCAATCTGTATGTGGCCAGCAACACCGGGGCTATGGTACCTCTGAGTGCGCTGGTTACCAGCAGAGAAATCCAGTCCGCACCGGTCATTACCCGGTTCAACGGGGCCCGGGGTGCCAAGATTGCAGGGGCACCGGCTGCCGGGGTATCTACCGGCCAGGCCATCACTGCCATTGAAGAAGTGCTGAACAGCAACCTGCCTTCCGGTTACACCTATGAATGGGTGGATCAGAGCCGGGACGAAAAAGCGGCCGGCAGTTCCTCCTTCATGATGTTCGGGATTTCCCTGGTGTTCGTTTACCTGTGCCTGTCTGCTCTGTATGAAAGCTGGAGCCTGCCGCTGGGCATCATCTTCGCCGTGCCTTCTGCCGTTATGGGGGCCGTTGGTTTCCAGTACCTGCGGGGACTTACCAGTGATATCTACATGCAGATCGGGATGATCGTGCTGATCGGTCTGTCGGCCAAGAACGCCATCCTGATCGTGGAATACGCCAAGATGAGAGTGGACGACGGCTGGGCCGTCATGCCCGCTCTGGTGGATACGGTTACCGTCCGTCTGCGGCCCATCCTGATGACCGCCTTTTCCACGGTTATCGGGGCTGTGCCTCTGGCCTGGGCGTCCGGTGCCGGTTCCGGTTCCCGTACCTCCATTGGTACGGCCATTATCGGCGGGATGATGGCTTCCACTTTCCTGAGCCTGTTCCTGGTTCCGGTCCTGTTCCTGACCATTGAAAAAGTCTTTCATCCCAAGACCCCCATCGGATCTGTGGACGATCCCATTCCGGAAGAAAAGAAATAACCTTTGCTTCCAAGGACTGCCGTATATTTTGCGGCAGTCCTTTCTTTTTCGTTCAGAAAAACTTTGCTTTTTTTCATTGAAACAGATATAATAGATTTTATTCTTGTTTATGTAAGGTGAAGGACACGTGAAACAAACAAATGGTACGAAAAAACTACTCTCCCAGGTGTGGCAGCTGACCCGCAGCTACTGGAAGAGCGAAGAAAAGAAAAAAGCCTACGCCTTACTGCTGGCCATCCTGGCGCTGACGCTGGCGGTGGTGGTGATGCTGGTCCTGCTGAACCAGTGGAACAACGCGTTCTACACGGCCCTGCAGAATTACCAGACGGACGAAATCTTCCATCAGCTGTGGCGGTTCACTGCCCTGGCGTTCCTGTATATCATCTTTGCGGTCTATGCCTATTACCTGCAGCAGGTGCTGATCCTGAACTGGCGGCGGTGGCTCACCAACCGGTACATCGACCGGTGGCTGAAGCACCAGACCTATTACCGGCTGGAAATGTTCGGGAAGGAAATGGACAACCCGGACCAGCGGATCAGTGAAGACGTGAACCTGTTCGTCACGAAGACGCTGGGTTTCTTTGTAGGCATCCTGAAGGCCCTGTGCACCCTGGTCTCCTTCGTGGTGATCCTGTGGCAGCTGTCAGGTCCCTTCCGCTTCAGCCTGCTGGGCCATACCTGGCACATCGGCGGATACATGGTGTGGGTGGCCGTGGCCTATGCCACCGTGGGCACCTGGCTGACCCATAAAGTGGGACACAAACTGGTGGCTTTGAATTTCTTCCAGCAGCGCCGGGAGGCCGACTTCCGGTTCAGCATGGTGCGCCTGCGGGAAAACGCCGAAAGTGTGGCATTCTACCAGGGGGAAAAGCAGGAAGGCCGGGTGTTCAAGAATCGGTTTGCGCTCCTTTTGGAGAACTTCTGGAAAATCGTCCTGAAGCAGAAACAGCTGGTATGGCTGAATTCCGGATACTCCCAGATTGCCATCATCTTTCCGTTCGTGGTGGCCATTCCCCGGTTCCTGCGCCGGGAACTGACTCTGGGTGGCCTGATGCAGGTGGCCACGGCTTTTGGCAGGGTGCAGGATTCCCTGTCCTACTTTGTGGATATGTACGCCTCTCTGGCAGAATGGCAGGCGGTGGTAGACCGGCTCACGGGATTTGAGGAAGACATGGACCGGGTGCAGCAGGCCGGTGCCCGCAGCCAGGTGGACCGGGAGGAAAGCACCGATGGGGCTCTGCATCTGGAGAGCCTGGAAGTGGATCTCCAGATGGCAGTCCCATCCTGGAGCCGTTCACGGTGACCCTGGAACCGGGGCAGGATGTGCTGATCAAGGGGGTCAGCGGCAGCGGCAAGAGTACGCTGCTCCGGGCCCTGGCGGGTATCTGGCCCTTTACCCGGGGCAGGGTGGCCCTGCCGCCCCACGACCAGCTGCTGTTCGTGCCCCAGCGGCCCTATCTGCCCCTGGGCACCCTGCGGGAGGCAGTACTGTATCCCGGCAAGCGGGACGTGGGGGACGACGAACTGAAGAGCGTCCTGCAGCAGTGCCGGATCGGGTATCTGGCCGGCCGGCTGGACGAAGAGGAAGACTGGGGCCATGTGCTCTCCATCGGGGAGCAGCAGCGCCTGGCCTTTGCCCGGGCGGTACTGACCCGGCCCCAATGGCTGTTTTTGGATGAGGCCACCTCCGCCCTGGACGAAGAAACAGAAGATGCGCTGTATCGGCTGCTGGGGGACCAACTGCAGTCCACCACCCTGGTCAGCGTGGGACACAGAAGTACGCTGCTCCGTTATCATCAACGGGTGCTGGCTTTAGATAAATCGAAACATACGGCTTCTTTACACAAGATGGAGGAGTTTTTGTGAGCGCCTGCGGGCTCAAGAAAAAGGGGGAAGAACATGAACATCGAAACATTGAATGCCATTGACAGCTTTGTCTGGGGGCCGCCGCTCCTGGTACTGCTGGTGGGGACCGGGATCTTTCTCAGCTTCCGGCTGGGATTTTTACAGGTGCGGCACCTGCCCCGCTCTCTGAAGCTGATCTTCAAGGCAGAGAACAAGGGGGAAGGGGATATCGACTCCTTCAAGGCCCTGTGTACGGCACTGGCCGCCACGGTAGGCACCGGGAACATCGTCGGGGTGGCGACCGCCATCAAAGCAGGCGGTCCGGGGGCCATCCTGTGGATGTGGCTGGCTGCTTTCTTCGGCATGGCCACGAAATATGCGGAAGGTTGCCTGGCCGTGAAATTCCGTACGGTGGACGATAAGGGCCAGATTTCCGGTGGGCCCATGTACTACATCGAAAACGGGTTGGGTAAAGCCTATCGGCCTCTGGCCATCGCCTTCGCCTTCTTCGGCGTACTGGTGGCCTACTTCGGCATCGGGACGTTCGCCCAGGTGAACTCCATCGTGCAGATCACCCAGCTGAACGCCGGCATCCCGGTGGAATACACTGCCATCGTCCTGACCATCCTGGTGGCTGCCATTACCCTGGGAGGACTGCAGAGCATTGCCAAGACGGCTTCCAAGGTCGTACCGGCCATGGCCATCATCTACATGGCCAGTACCCTGGGCTTTCTGGTGATTTTCGCCGACAAGGTGCCCGGCGCCATCATGGAAATCTTCTATGATGCGTTCCATCCCACCGCTGCCGTAGGCGGGTTCCTGGGGGCCAGTGTGCTGTTCGCCATGCGGAACGGCGTGGCCCGGGGCGTATTCTCCAACGAATCCGGCCTGGGGAGCGCACCCATCGTGGCCGCTGCTGCCAAAACGAAATGGCCGGCAGAACAGGGGCTGGTATCCATGACCGGGACGTTCATCGATACCATCATCATCTGCACCATGACCGGTCTGGTGGTGGTGATCAGCGGCCTGTGGAAGGGAGACCTGAACGGGGCTGCCCTGACCAACGCTGCCTTCCTGCAGGCCTATCCCCATTTCGGGGGCTACATGCTGATGGTGGGCCTGGTGCTGTTCGCTTTCACCACCATCCTGGGCTGGAACTACTACGGCGAACGGTGCATGGAATACCTGGTGGGTACGAAAGGAATCATGCCCTACCGGATCATCTTCATCATCCTGGTGGGCTGCGGTGCGTTCCTGAAACTGGAAGCCATCTGGGTACTGGCCGATATCGTGAACGGCCTCATGGCCATCCCCAACCTGATTGCCCTGCTGGGGCTTTCCGGTGTAGTGGTGGCCGAAACGAAGAAATATCTGCAGCATGAGAAGGAGGAAGAAGCGGAAGAACGCAGCCACTGATCGGTGCAGCCAGCTGAAGGGAACCGGCACGGTCGGTCAGTCAGAAAGGCAACAGGCATATGGGGGTGTGAAAGAATCATCTACAGCGCCTTTATTTCGCCAGCGTCAGCTGGCTTCCATCGGCTAGTGACTAGTGACTAGTGACGGGGTGTGAAAAAGCATTTTTTCACACCCCCATTTTTTCTTGTAGGTCCCCAAAGTGCTTTCCGGTCTGGAACGGGGTGAAAAAACCAGCAAGAAAAATCATGAAAGTTTTACTCTCTGCAAATTGTCATTGATTGGGGAAAATAGTATAATGTATGAGCGAAAGTAACAGTACTGAGTGTTGAAAGGAGTAATATCATGAAAGCACGTGCCGTTGTCAACGATATATATGAAGTAGGGATCCGTGACTGGACCATGCGGGACTTCCACGGCTTTGCCACCCCCCGGGGTGTGACCTACAACTCTTTCCTGATCATGGATGACAAGATCTGCCTGATCGATGGGGTCAAGGCCATGTTCGCCGAGGAACAGCTGGCCAATATCCGCACCATTGTGGACCCGGCTAAAATCGACTATGTGGTGGTGAACCACGTGGAACCGGACCATTCCGGCAGCCTGCCTGCGCTGGCCAAAGCCTGCCCCAAGGCCACGTTCCTGATCACCCTGCAGGGGGCCAACGAACTGAAGGAACATTACGGGGACATCTTCAATATGAAGGTTGTAAAGAAGGGCGATACGGTGAGCCTGGGGAAACGGACCCTGGCCTTCCAGCCCATCCCCATGCTGCACTGGCCTGATTCCATGGTCACCTACTGTCCGGAAGAACAGATCCTGTTCTCCAGTGATGCGTTTGGCCAGCACTACTGCTGCAGCAAGATGTTCGACGATGAAACCGAAGTGGAGAATATGTTCTTCGAAGCCCAGCGGTATTTCGCCAACATCCTGATGCCCTACCGCAAACTGGTGCCCAATACAGTGAAACTGGTGCGCACCCTGCCGCTGAAGATGATCTGTTCCTGTCATGGGGATATCTGGCGCAGCCACATCGACGATATCCTGCAACTGTATGAAGACTGGGGCACCGGCAAGACCATGGACCGGGTCCTGGTGGTGTTCGACACCATGTGGGGCGGCACGGAAGCCATGGCCCGGGCCATGGTGAAAGGCATCGAAAAACAGGGTATGCGGGTAAAACTGTACCGGTACCACAGTGAACTGAAGGCTTCCATCGTCAGCGACCTGCTGACCGCCAAAGGGATCCTGATCGGTTCCCCTACCCAGAACTCCGGGATGATGCCCACCATCGGCGCTTTCCTGACCTACCTGAAAGGGCTGAAACCCACTGGCAAGAAAGCTGCAGCCTTCGGAACCTACGGCTGGGCCGGCGGTGCGGAAAAGGATATGGAAGCTCTGATCAAGGAATCCGGCATGGAACTGCTGCCGGGTTACAATGTGAAGTGGCGTCCGCTGCCGAAAGAACTGGAAGCTGCGGAACAATACGGCTATGACTTTGCGGAAAAGGTCAGCAAGGGAGAATGAAGGATATAGACCGTTCCTGCGGGGATGGCAAGGAGTGGGAAGGGGGTTGCTGCAGACCGCGGCAACCCTTCCCTTATATCAGGAGGAATTATGCAAGATGTGATCGTGGGACGGAATGCGGTGCGGGAGGCCCTGCGCAGCAACCGGTCCTTCAATAAGGTACTGGTCCAGGAAGGCAGCCATGGCGGCAGCCTGGGTGAAATCATCAGCCTGGCAGAAGCACGGAAGATCCCGGTGGAAAAGGTGACAAAGGAAGTGCTGGACCGTCTGGCAGACGGGGTGCGCCACCAGGGCGTGGCAGCCCAGGGAGCACCGGTGGCCTTCCAGGATCTGGATACGGTGCTGGCCCAGGTGCAGAGCCGGAATGAGACGCCGCTCCTGCTGCTGCTGGATGAACTGCAGGATCCGCAGAACGTGGGGGCCCTGATCCGGACCGCCAACGCGGCAGGGGTCCATGGCGTCCTTCTGCCCCAGCGGCGCAGCTGCCCTCTGAATGCGGTGGTGGCCAAGATCTCTGCCGGGGCCGTGGAGTACGTGCCGGTGATCCAGATCGGGAACATTCCCCAGACCATGAAGAAGCTGAAGGAAAAGGGCTTCTGGATCGTGGGAGCGGATATGGACGGCAGGGACCAGTACTTCGATGCCAATCTGACCGGTCCCCTGGTATTGGTGGTGGGCGCCGAGGGCAAGGGCCTGGGGCGGCTGGTGAAGGAGAACTGCGACTTCATCGTGCGCATCCCCATGCTGGGCCAGGTATCCAGCCTGAATGCCTCCGTGGCCGGCGGAATCCTGCTATATGATATCGTCCGCCAGCGGATCCTGGCGGAGAGAAAAAAGAAATAAGGGTCAGCGTCCAATGATATGCGAAGCAGCACAGCGAACCCAAAAGAAGGTGACTGCCATTGCAGGAGGAAATCCGTAAATTTTATGATACCTGTTCCGACGAGGAACTGATCCAGCTGATCCAGGACCGGGACGATCGCCAGGCCCAGGATTATCTGCTGGACAAATACAAGGAATTCGTGAAACTCCGGGCCTGCCGCTATTTTCTGGTGGGGGCCGAAAAGGATGATATGATCCAGGAGGGGATGATCGGTCTGTTCAAGGCCATCCGGGATTACCGCCCGGGTAAGCAGGCTTCCTTCAAGGTCTTTGCCGACGTGTGTGTGAACCGGCAGATCATCTCCGCCATCAAAAGTGCCACCCGGCAGAAGCATAAGCCCCTGAACAGCTACGTGTCCCTGGACAAACCGGTGTACGACGACGGCAAGGAACGGACACTGCTGGACATGCTGGGCTCCGCCCGGGGTATCGATCCGGAAAACCTGGTCATCGACCAGGAGTCTTTCGATGATATTGAAAAGAATGTGAATGATATGCTCAGTACCCTGGAATGGCAGGCCCTGTGCAAATATCTGGAAAATAAATCCTACCAGCAGATTGCCCGGGAGCTGGGCCGGGGACAGAAGTCCATTGACAACGCCCTTCAGCGGGTCAAGAAGAAACTGGAGAAATTCCTGGCCAGCCGCCACCATGAACTGGATCTGTCCACCCTGAATAAGGGGCTCCTGATCATGGCGGCGAAGGAACATCTTTTGCAGTCTGAGGAAAAGAATGATAGAATTGAAACAGTCTGAGATATGATTTCTTTTCGCCAAAGAAAAAACAGCTTGTTTGCAGGAAATTCCTTTCCATCCGGCGAATAAGTCACTATCGATGGCGGAATCAATCGTATGCGGAAAAAACCAAGGGAGGACGATACACATGAGTCAAATGGAAGAATTCCTGAACCAGGTGGAAGCTGTGAAGGCCAAAGCCGAGAAAGTCCTGATCGTAACCGGAAAACCCGGCAGCGGCAAGAGCAAACTGCTGCGGGAAGCCGCCGAAAGCAAAGGCTGGGATTATGTGGATACCCGTCTGCTGATCACCGAAGAATTCCTGAAGCTGCTGCCTGGCGAACGGAAGGCGCAGGCACCGGAAATGCTGACCCGGGAACTGAGCGACCACCGGGGGGATGTAATCCTGCTGGATCGGGTACAGACCCTGTTCGTACCGGTATTCCACATCGATCCCAAGAGTGTGATCGATGCCCTGGGCAAAGCTTACACGGTGGTCCTGGCCTGGCCGGGCTATGTGAGCGACGGGCTGCTGTGCTACGATAAATTCGATGGCACGGAATCCATCCGTATCTCCGCAGCGGATTATACGATTTTTGAAGTGGAATAACAGAAAGCAGAGAAGGTGAGTCCAATGCAGGCACAAAAAAAGGGGACACTGGCAGTCCTTACCGGCGGCGGCGACTGCCCCGGACTGAATGCAGTGATCCGGGCGGTGGTCAAGACGGCCATCCATCACGGGTTCGAAATCTACGGGATTTCCAACGGCTTCCATGGACTCATCAACGGGGACATGAAACTCATGGACCTGTCCGACGTGTCCGGGATCCTGCCCAGGGGCGGGACCATCCTGGGCACCACCAACCGGGACAACCCGTTCAAGTACATGGTGGGCCAGGATGATGCCGGCAACCCCATCTACGAAGACAAACGGGATGTGGTGGTGAAGAACCTGAAGGACCGGAAGATCGACTGCCTGATTGTCATCGGCGGGGACGGCAGCCTGAAGATCGCCTATGATCTGCACCGGTACTGCGATGTGAATGTGGTGGGCGTGCCCAAGACCATTGACAACGACCTGCCCTGCACGGAACGGACCTTTGGCTTCGACACGGCCATGGCCATGGCCACCGAGGCCCTGGACCGGCTGCATACCACGGCGGAATCCCATCACCGGGTCATGGTACTGGAAGTGATGGGCCGGTATGCGGGCTGGATCGCGCTCCACTCCGGAATCGCCGGAGGAGCGGATGTGATCCTGATCCCTGAAATCCCCTACGATCTGGAGGCAGTGATCCGCAAGATTCGTGAGCGGCAGCAGCACGGCAAGAAATTCAGCATCATCACTGTGGCCGAAGGAGCCAAACCCATCGGCGGACAGATGACTGTGGCCCGGCTGGTGAAGGGCAGCTTCGAACCGGTGCGCCTGGGGGGCGTGGGCGAAAAGCTGGCCCGGGAAATCGAGGACAGGACGGGCATCGAATCCCGCTGCACCGTGCTGGGCTATCTCCAGCGGGGCGGTTCGCCCACGGCCTACGACCGGGTGCTGTCCACCCGTTACGGGGCGGCGGCAGTGGAAGCCTGTCTGGATGAGGAATACAATGTGATGGTATCCCTCCAGGCCAACGAAATCGTCCGGGTACCCATTGCCAAAGCAGCCTCTCAGCCCCATCAGGTACCGGTGGATTCGGATATCATCCGTACTGCACGGGAAGTGGGTGTGTCCTTTGGGGATGAGGAACCGGCCGGGGACACCAGCGATACCCGGAAGTAAACAAATCGTAAAGAGGAGTTCAATTTTTCCTGAAGAAAGGGGGAAAATCTGTGACTCCTCTTTTTTTTTGACTCTGGATGCCCTATAATGTACAAAGTCTGATGCCAAAATACTATCGCAGAATCAAGAAGGAGTATCGTCATGAGTGAAAATCTGATCGCCGTATTGCTGGGCGTTGTAGAAGGACTGACAGAATTCATCCCCGTTTCCTCCACGGGCCACATGATCATCGTGGGCCATATGATCGGGTTCCAGGGCAGCCTGGCCAAAATCTTCGACGTGGTCATCCAGCTGGGGGCCATCCTGGCCGTCCTGGTGCTCTATAAAGAGCGTTTTGCCCGGTTCCTGACCCGAGAGGGCTGGCAGCTGGGAAAGGGGCTCACTGGCTGGCATATTGCGGCAGGATGCGTACCCACCATGGCCTTCGCCTTTCTGGTGCACTCCTTCATCAAGAAATACCTGTTCTCTCCGGCTACGGTGGCCATCGGCCTTGTCCTGGGGGCATTCCTGATGATTTATGCCGAGCACAGGATCAAAGGCCATGAAGCCGAACTGGTGCAGGATGTGGACCATATCAGCATCCGCCAGGCTCTGTATATCGGTTTCTTCCAGTTCCTGTCCCTGTGGCCCGGGTTCTCCCGCAGCGGTTCCACCATGGGCGGGGCTCTGCTGGTAGGCGTGAACCGGAAGGCCGGGGCGGACTTCACCTTCATCATGGCACTGCCCATCATGGTGGCTGCCTGCCTGTTCGAACTGCTGAAGAACCTGTCTGCCCTGACTGCCGGGGATCTGGCGGTCCTGGCCATCGGTTTCGTCACGGCCTTCATTGTAGGGTACCTGTCCATTGTATGGTTCATGAAGTTCCTGCAGCGTTCCACCCTGACTGCTTTCGGGGTGTACCGCATCCTTCTGGCCATTTTTACCGTGTACTATTTTTACCTGTAAGGGGTTTATAAAATTTCTTACACTTTTTTTGAAAAACCTGTTGACATTTTTCCCAAAGTCCTTTATAATCATCCTTGTTACGAACGAAAAGCGCTGGCATAGCTCAAATGGTAGAGCAACTGACTTGTAATCAGTAGGTTGAGGGTTCAATTCCTTTTGCCAGCTCCAAATATTCGTGACAGACAAATGTGGAGAGATTCCCGAGTGGTTAAAGGGAGCAGACTGTAAATCTGCCGCCTCTGGCTTCGAAGGTTCGAATCCTTCTCTCTCCACCAAATATCGCGGGGTGGAGCAGTTGGTAGCTCGTCGGGCTCATAACCCGAAGGTCGTTGGTTCAAGTCCAGCCCCCGCAACCACATGCTGATGTAGCTCAGTTGGTAGAGCGTATCCTTGGTAAGGATAAGGTCACCAGTCCGATTCTGGTCATCAGCTCCATTTTATGGCGGCGTAGCTCAGTTGGCTAGAGCAGTCGGTTCATACCCGGCCTGTCCGCGGTTCAAATCCGTGCGCCGCTACCATTACCAACACAGCCCCGGTTACGGGGCTATTTTAAAATCTAAAGAAATTTGAAAACGCGTTGGGAGGTATTCTAATGGCTAAAGAGAAATTTGAAAGAACAAAACCCCATGTAAACATTGGTACCATTGGTCACGTCGATCATGGTAAGACGACCCTGACGGCAGCCATCACCAAGGTTCTGTCCGAGACTCCGGGCTGCAAAGCCACTTTCGAAGCATATGCCGATATCGATAAGGCTCCGGAAGAAAGAGAACGTGGGATTACCATCAATACCGCCCACGTTGAATATGAAACCCAGAAGAGACACTATGCACACGTTGACTGCCCGGGGCACGCTGACTATGTAAAGAACATGATCACTGGTGCTGCGCAGATGGACGGTGCCATCCTGGTTGTTTCCGCTGCTGATGGTCCTATGCCTCAGACCCGTGAACACATCCTGCTGGCTCGTCAGGTTGGCGTACCTGCCATCGTAGTGTTCCTGAACAAATCCGACCAAGTCGACGATCCTGAACTGATCGAACTGGTTGAAATGGAAGTCCGTGAACTGCTGAGCCAGTACGGTTATCCTGGAGACGAAGTGCCCATCGTTGTGGGCTCCGCTCTGAAAGCACTGGAAGGCGACAAGGAACAGGAAGACAACATCCGCAAACTGATGGAAGCTGTGGATGACTACATCCCGACTCCTGTCCATGACCTGGCCAAACCGTTCCTGATGCCTATCGAAGACGTATTCACCATCACCGGTCGTGGTACCGTTGCTACCGGCCGTGTGGAACGTGGCGTGATCAAAGTTGGCGACACGGTTGAAATCGTAGGTCTGAAAGACGAAAAGAAACAATCCGTTGCCACCGGTCTGGAAATGTTCCGCAAGACCCTGGATCAGGCTGAAGCCGGCGATAACATCGGCTGCCTGCTGCGTGGTATCGACCGTACTGAAGTAGAAAGAGGTCAGGTACTGGCCAAACCGGGCAGCATCCATCCTCATACGAAATTCAAAGGTCAGGTTTACGTACTGACCAAAGAAGAAGGCGGCCGTCATACTCCGTTCTTCAACGGCTATCGTCCGCAGTTCTACTTCCGTACCACCGACGTTACTGGTGTAGCTCACCTGCCCGAAGGCACCGAAATGGTAATGCCTGGCGATAACGTTGTGATGGACGTGGAACTGATTACCCCGATCGCCATCGAACAAGGTCTGCGTTTCGCTATCCGCGAAGGCGGCCATACGGTTGGCGCCGGTGTTGTTACTGAAATCGAAGCCTAATTCAACCACAGGATGAAAAAATGAGGCCGATACAATTTTCGGCCTCACTTTTTTGTTGACATCTTGACGGTTCTATGATAACCTTTATAGGCGGCTTTTGGGAATCAAGAGTTTTGAATGTAAGTGAGGTGTTAAGGAATGGCAGCTGGAAACCGTGTGGGTATTACCCTGGCTTGCACTGAATGCAAACAGCGTAACTACCAGACTACGAAGAATAAAAAGAACGATACGGAACGTATCGAGATCAAAAAGTATTGCAAGTTCTGCAAAAAGCATACGTTGCATAAAGAAACGAAATAAGGTGGATCGAGTATGACAGCATCACAACTCACCCCGGAAGTGAAAAACTCCTCTGGTGTAGGCGGTTTTCTCCGAGATGTGAAAATCGAAATGAAAAAAGTGACCTGGCCGACGAAACGGGAACTGATCGGATACACCATCACCGTGATCGTATCCTCTCTGTTCGCTGCGTTTCTCATCTGGGGCATTGATGCTATTTTATCCGTATTGTTTCGTTTAGTGATGGGAGTGCATTAAGCATGGAAGGTCAAAAGCACTGGTATGTCATTCATACTTATTCCGGTTATGAGAATAAGGTCAAAATGAATCTGGAAAGCAAGATCCATTCCCTGGGGATGGAAGAACAGATCTTTCAGGTGCTGGTTCCCATGCAGAATGAAGTGGACGCAAAGGATGACCAGCAGAAGGTTGTGGCACGGAAAGTATTCCCGGGCTATGTCCTCATTGAAATGATCGTCAACGATCGGACCTGGTATGCTGTGCGTAACACCCCTGGTGTGACCGGCTTCGTTGGCACTGGCACGAAACCCATTCCCTTATCTGACCGTGAAGTAGAACGCATCCTCGGGGCGCAAGTCAAAGAAGGCGGCGAAGCTGCTGCTTCTGTGGAAGCAGAAGAGCCGGTTGTCCGGATGGCATGCCCTGTAGGTTTGAATGATGCTGTCCGCATCAAAGCCCCTGGCTTTACTGATATGGTGGGGACAGTAGCGGAGATCAACGACGAACAACAGAAGATCAAAGTGATGGTCGAAATGTTCGGACGTGAGACTCCCATTGAAGTTAAATTTACCCAAGTGGAAGCTATTGAATAAGTAAGGAGGTGTAAATTATGCCTAAGAAAGTCGTAAAGATGGTGAAATTGCAGGTTCCTGCTGGTAAGGCAACTCCGGCACCTCCCGTAGGCCCGGCCCTTGGCCAAGCTGGTATCAACATCATGGCCTTCGTGAAAGACTTCAACGAACGGACTGCCAAACAGGTGGGTCTGATCATCCCTGTTGAAATCACTGTATTCGAAGACCGTTCTTTCACTTTCGTTACCAAGACTCCTCCTGCAGCAGTTCTGCTGAAGAAAGCCTGCGGTATCGAAAAAGCATCCGGCGAACCCAACAAGACCAAAGTTGCCACGATCAAACGTGACAAGGTCCGTGAAATCGCTGAAAGCAAGATGAAAGACCTAAACGCTGGCTCTGTGGAAGCAGCTATGCGCATGGTGGAAGGCACTGCCCGTTCCATGGGTATTGTCGTTGAAGACTGATGTCTAAGGTTGTGGGAGGCAAAAGCCGTCTGACCACAAGGAGGAACAAGAATGAAAAAAGCTGGTAAGAAATATACCGACGCCAAAAAGCTGATCGAAGCTGGCAAGGCATATTCCCCCAAGGAAGCAGTTGATCTGGTTAAAAAGACTTCTGTGACCAAATTCGACAGCACGGTTGAAGTTTCCGTCCGTCTGGGTGTGGATCCCAAGTACGCTGACCAGCAGGTCCGCGGTGCTCTGGTTCTGCCGAACGGTACCGGTAAATCCAAGACCGTCCTGGTATTCGCCAGAGGCCCCAAGGCCAAGGAAGCGGAAGCAGCTGGTGCTGATTTCGTGGGTACTGACGAATATGTTGAAAAGATCAAAGGCGGCTGGACCGACTTTGACGTCTGCGTAGCTACCCCTGACATGATGGGTACGGTAGGTCGTCTGGGTAAAATCCTGGGCCCCAAAGGCTTGATGCCTAACCCCAAAGTGGGTACTGTGACCATGGATGTCACTCGTGCCGTGAAAGAAATCAAAGCTGGTAAGATCGAATACCGCACCGACAAAGCCGGTAACGTACAGACCTCTATCGGTAAAGCTTCTTTCGACGCTGACAAACTGCTGGAAAACTATTTGACTCTGATCACCACCCTGATCAAAGTGAAACCCTCCGGCGCTAAAGGCCAATACATCAAGAGCGTAACCCTGAGCACCACCATGGGCCCTGGCGTACCTGTGGATGTACTGAAGGCTGACAGCAACAAATAATCAAATAGAAAATGACCATCGGACCCAAGACAGCAGGCGCGCAAGCCTAACGAAGCAATCACCTGCCTAGGTCGGAGTGTTGATAAACATGACCTCCGGCTGACCCGCCGAGAGGTCTTTTCATTGATTAATACAAATTTCTTACGCAAGGAGGTGTAACACTGATGCATGATATTAGACCTGAAAAAGCCAGCAAAGTCGCCGAACTGAAAGACCTGCTGACTGCTTCTAAAGGTGTCGTTCTGGTGAACTACTGCGGCCTGACCGTAGCTGAAGATACCGAACTGAGAGCCAAGATGCGCGAAGCTGGTGTGAAGTACATGGTTGCTAAGAACACCTTCATCCGTATCGCTGCCAAAGAAGCTGGTATCGAAGGCCTGGACTCCGTCCTGGAACACAATACCGCTCTGGCCTTCTCTGCTGAAGACCCTGTTGCTCCTGCTAAAATCCTGAATGATTTCAGCAAGGATCACAAAGCGCTGGAACTGAAAGCCGGCGTCCTGGATGGCAAAGTCATCGCCGTTGAGGAAGTCAAGGCTCTGGCAGAACTGCCGAGCAGAGAAGAACTGCTGGCCAAACTGGTTGGCAGCATGCAGGCCCCCATTTCCGGGCTGGTCAACGTACTGCAAGGGACCATCCGCAACTTCGTGTATACCCTGGAAGCTGTACGTCAAAAGAAAGAGCAGGAATCTGCTTAATCGTCAAACAGGCTGAATACATCGCCTGACAAAAACCATTTCATAAGAAAATTTGGAGGAATGAAAAATGGATAAAGATCAAATCATGGAAGCCATTGAAAATATGACTGTTCTGGAACTGGCCGACCTGGTTAAAGCCATGGAAGACAAGTTCGGTGTCAGCGCTGCTGCTCCTGTTGCTGTAGCTGCTGCTCCTGCTGCCGGCGCTGCCGCTGCTGAAAAGACCGACTTCGACGTTGTCCTGAAAGAAGTTGGTGCCAGCAAGATCAACGTCATCAAAGTTGTTCGTGAACTGACCGGCCTGGGCCTGAAAGAAGCCAAAGCTGCTGTTGACGCTGCTCCTAACACCCTGAAGGAAAATGTTGCCAAAGCTGACGCTGAAGCTATGAAAGCTAAACTGGAAGAAGCCGGCGCTACCGTAGAACTGAAATAATTTCTGCTGTACGTTCCGAAGCAGGCTGTTGCAAGTTGCAACAGCCTGCTTTTTTATGGTTCTATAATAAATGTTGGGGTCTTGTGGACACTCCTGTTCACAAGACCCCTTGTCTTACGATAAAATAAAGACATATCTAAGCTACATTTCACCTCAACCACCACGAAGAACTGAAAGGAGAATAGATATGTCTTTCTTTCATTTTATCGAAAAAAGCTTCCATTGGGAAGAGGGTTCCATAAAAGAATTTGAAAAATTGGGATCCAGCCTCCTCCTTTACGTGGAATTCACTTCTACAGCTTCTCGTTGCCCCTACTGTCATCATAAAATTCTTCATATTAAGGACTATCGGGACCAAAAAGTCCTCTTAGGGCACTGGAACACCCATCCTGTTTCTGCTATTGTTCATAAAAGAAGATTTTTTTGCCCTTGCTGCCATAAGACATTTTATGAAAAAATTCCTGGCGTCGAGCATTACCAGCGGCGTTCTAACGATGTAAAGAACAGCATCATCCAAGCCTGTTCTGAACTGGCGAGCTTTAAAGCCATTGCCAGAAGCCATGGTGTCTCTGTTTCCACCGTAATCCGGTATTTTGATGGACTTACTTTTAAACGGCCTCTCCATCTGCCTGAAGTTCTTTCTTTAGACGAATTTCGTGGGAACGCTCATGGGCAAAGATACCAGGTCGCTGTGAATGACCCTCAGCGTCATGAAACTCTCGATATTTTGCCAAAGAGGACAGCGCTGGAATTGATTCGTTATTTTAGCCAATTTTCAAGAGCAGAGCGATTGAAAGTAAAATTTGTCGTAATGGACCTTTCGTCACTTTTCCGCAAGGTCATCAGAGCGATGTTTCCTGGTGCAACAATTATTGGTGACCGATTCCACATACAGAGACTGGTCATTTGGGCGCTTGAACGGGTTAGGAAAAATGTACAAAAGTTATTCGACGAAAAAAGAATTTATTTCAAGAGAAACAAACATATCTTGAACAAGAGGGGTGATCGTCTGACAGAAGAAGAACTGGCCAGCCTTCGGGAAATCTTGAAGCAGTCTTCAGAATTACAGAGAGCCTATGCCTTAAAAGAGGCATTCTTTAAGGTATTTTCTATGAAAGAACGGTCTGCTATTGCTTCATTCTTATCTCGTTGGTTATCATTAGTCGAAGAAAGTGGGGTTGAAGAATTCAAGAGTGTTATAAAGACGTTCACTGATTGGAAGACAGAGATTTTGGAAGGATTGAGTCAAGCGTATTCGAATGGTTTTACGGAAGGAATGAACAATAAGATTAAGGTGTTAAAGAGAGTAGCATTTGGTTTTCGCAACTTTGAACGATTCCGTTCTCGGATTTTACTGCTTTCGATGGTGAAATTAAAATAAAAACAGACGTGAGCAAAAATCGCTCACGTCCGTGTGTGGTAGATGAATTGGATCTTACCCCAACATTTGACAAAGAACCTTTTTTATATTTCAACTGTTTGAAAAAAATCTACATTTCCTCTTGACAAAATACCCCCCTCATAGTAGGATATAGGCATATTGAAAAAAGCGATGAGCGGAAAGAGTACCGCAGGGGAACTTCTACAGAGAGCCTGGCAGCTGCTGAGAGCCGGGAGATCGACAACCTGCGCGAATGCCTCCGTGAGCCGGGCCTTCGAATCTATAGTAGAGGACCCCGGGGTTGCAGCCGTTACCCTTGCACAGGAGGCCGGCCTTTGGATGCCGGTAAACCAGAGTGGAACCACGAGCCATCGTCTCTGCAAAAAGGAGACGACGGCTCTTTTCTTTTATTCTTTTGAGAGGTGTTGAAGTTGATCAAGTTCGAGGATATCAGTAAGACCTTCCAGGTGGGCAGCGGTGCCGTCCAGGCCCTCCAGCATGTGAACCTGGAAGTGGAAAAGGGGGATATCTTTGGGGTCATTGGATTCAGCGGGGCCGGGAAAAGTACCCTGCTGCGCATGGTGAACGCCCTGGAGACGCCTACGGAGGGCCATGTGGAGATTGAGGGGAAGATCATCGATCAGCTGCCTCACAGCGAGCTTCGGAAGGTCCGGAAGAACATCGGAATGATTTTCCAGCAGTTCAATCTGCTGGAATCCAGCACAGTGTATGAGAACGTGGCCATTCCGCTGAAATTGAATCATACGGAAAAGGTCCAGATGGATCAGACGGTGAAGACCCTGCTCCGGTTCGTGGGGCTGGAAGACAAGGCCAATGCCTATCCCATCCAGCTTTCCGGGGGCCAGAAACAGCGGGTGGGCATCGCCCGGGCCCTGGCCACCAATCCCAGCATCCTGCTGTGCGATGAAGCCACCAGTGCCCTGGATCCGGAAACCACGGAACAGATCCTGCAGCTGCTGCGCCGCATCAACCGGGAACTGAAAATCACGATCCTGTTCGTGACCCACCAGATCCAGGTGATCCAGCAGCTGTGCAACAAGGTGGCTGTCATGGAGCATGGCAGGGTGGTGGAACAGGGCAGCGTGCTGGAAGTATTCAGCAACCCCCAGCAACCCATTACGAAAAAATTTGTCCGTACCGTGATCCCGGATACCATCCCGGAAAGCGTGCAGGAAGACCTGAAGAAGGACAAACGGCCCTTCAAGCTGATCCGCCTGCGGTTCCTGGGACGGCAGGCTTCCGACGGGTCCATTTCCGTCCTGAACGAAAAATTCGGGCTGAAGACCAATATCGTGTTCGCTACGGTGACGGAGCTGCAGTCCACAGCCCTGGGGCTCTTCATCCTCCAGTGTATGGATGAGGGGGACAAAATCGCCCAGAGTGAAAACTATCTGACCGAACAGGGCATTCTGTGGAAGGAGGTGAGCCTGTCATGATCGAAAAACTGGGTGTACCGCCTGAACAACTGGTCCTGGCGGCGGAACAGACCTTATATATGGTGTTCGTCTCCCTGGTGGTGGGATCCTTCCTGGCCATGGTGCTGGCGGTGATCCTGGTGCTCACCAACGACAACGGCATCCTGAAGAACAAGCCGGTGTACATGGTATTGAACACCATCATCAACATCATCCGCAGCATCCCGTTCATCATCCTGATGGTATTCATCATGCCGCTGACCAAAGCCGTGGTGGGGACCCGGATCGGGACCACAGCCGCCCTGATTCCGCTGATCGTCTTCATTACGCCCTACCTGACCCGGCTGTTCGAGAATTCCATCCTGGATGTGAACAAGGGCATTGTGGAAGCGGCCCAGGCCATGGGCGCCTCCTATTATGAAATCGTCCGGTATTTCCTGCTGCCGGAGGCGAAAGGGTCCCTGATCCTGTCCATCACCACCGGTACCATCGGACTGATCGGTGCCACGGCCATGGCCGGTGCCATCGGGGCCGGTGGCGTGGGCGACCTGGCACTGACCTATGGCTACGAACGGATGAACACGCCGCTGATGCTGTTTACGGTGGTGGTGCTGATCATTTTCGTACAAATCATCCAAACGGTGGGCAACCACTTTGCATACAAAACCAGAAACCATTGATTTGAGGGGGTAAAAAACATGAATACTGGAAAATGGAAAAAATTACTGATCGTCGGTCTGGCTGCTCTTATGACTACGGCCCTGGTGGCCGGCTGCGGCAGCGACAGCAAGAGCGCTGACAAAGGGGCTTCCACCAAAAAGGAACTGAAGTACAGCAAGTCCCAGGGTCCGTACTCCGATCTGTTCGAAAAGGGCGTGAAACCCATCCTGGAAAAGAAGGGTTATAAGTTCGTAGGCAAGGATATGTCCGACCTGCTGCAGGCTGATATCGCCCTGAACGAAGGGGAAGTGGACTTTAACGTGGAACAGCATACGGCCTATATGGAAAACTTCAACAAGAAGCAGAATGGTCATCTGGCTGCCATCGGCGCCATCCCCACCGTACCGGCCGGGATCTATGCCGGATCCAAGACGGCTCTGAACCAGATCGCCGACGGGGATAAGATCGCCGTCCCCAATGACGCTTCCAACACCGCCCGTGCCTACGCCCTGCTGCAGAAGGCCGGCTGGATCAAACTGGATCCCAAGAAGGACCTGTCCACGGTTACCCAGAAGGATATCGTAGAGAACCCGCACAACCTGCAGTTCGTGGAAATGAAATCCCTGAACATCCCGGCCGTGCGTAACGACTTTGCCTTCATTGTCATTACCGGTTCCATCGTGTACAACGCCAAGATCGATCCGGCTACGGCACTGATGAAGGAAGACATCCTGCCGCATCTGCTGCTGCAGGTGGTTGTGGCCGACAAGAACAAGGACACCCAGTGGGCCAAGGATCTGGCGGCTGCCTACAAGTCTGCTGAATTCCAGGAATACATGAAGAAGAACAACAAGGGTCTGTGGTTCGACCCCAATGCTCCCAAGAAATAAGTGAACAACCAGGTGGAAACCCCGGAAGCCAAGGCTGCTGGGGTTTTCCGCTTGTCAAGGAGGATGTACAGCATGAATCTGAAAGAACGCATTGCGGCTCTGCAGCCTGAGCTGGTGCAGCTGCGCCGTCATTATCATGAATATCCGGAACGGTCCTGGCAGGAGTTCGAGACCCAGAAGAGCATCGAAAAATACCTGGACCAGCTGGGAATTCCCTATGTGGAATCCTGTAAATCCGGAGTGATCGCCACCCTGAAGGGACCTCATTCCAGCAATCACATCATCGGCATCCGGGCGGACATCGACGCCCTGCCCATCAAAGAACTGGGCACCGAGGAATACAGGAGCCGGAATGAAGGCACCATGCATGCCTGTGGCCACGATACCCACATCACCATCCTGCTGGGTACAGCCAAAATACTGGCAGCCCTGAAGGACCAGCTCACCGTTACCGTGCGGCTGATCTTCCAGCCGGCCGAGGAGGAAATCGCCAACAGCGGTGCCGCCTACATGAAGGAGGAACCCCTGGTGAAGGAGTGCGACCGGCTGATTGCCCTGCACATCTGGAGCAAGATCCCTGCAGGCATGGCTTCCCTTCGGTACGGACCGGTCATGAGCGCCGCTGATACCTTTGATGTGGTGGTGGAAGGCAAGGGAGGTCACGGCGCTCTGCCGCACCAGACCATCGATCCCATCGTGGCCGGGGCAGAATTTGTCACAGCCCTGCAGACCGTGGTGAGCCGGGAAGTGAATCCCCTGGAACCGGCGGTACTCAGTGTCACCCAGTTCCAGAGCGGCACTACCAGCAATGTGATCCCCGGGGAAGCGAAGCTGTCCGGTACGGCCCGGACCTTCAGCAAGGAGTTGCGGGACGCCTATCCGGGTATCTTGGAACGGGTGGCCCGGGGCGTGAGCACCACCACTCGGGCATCTATCCGCACCGTATACCATTTTGGTCCCCCGCCCATGATCAACGACAGGGAATGTGTGGACACGGGTCGGAAAGCCTGCGCCAGCGTGTTCGGACCGGGCAAGGTGGTGGACTGGGAGCTGCAGATGGGCGGCGAGGATTTCGCCAAGTACTACAATCCCAAATGCATCCTGCTGCTGGGTGGCGGATTCCCGGAGGAAGACCGGCGCTATCCCCAGCACAGCCCCTATTTTGATATCGATGAAAAAGTCCTTGGCCTGGGGGTGGAATATTTCGTCCAGTATGTACTGGAATGGGAGAAGGAAACAGCGGAAAAGGCGTAAAAGAAAAACTGCAGACCTGGAGACAGGATCTTCTTTGGGAGAGGATCCTGTTTCCAGGTCTTTTGTGTATGTGATAAACCTGTAGCAAAAGGGAAAAGTAAGTGAAAGCTAACTTAACCTTTTGACAAAGTTGTACGTGATATATATCATATATACGTTGTGGAATTTAAATTAATTCTAAACAAATAAGAAATAATCATTGAATTATAGAGCTTATTACCAAAAATCTTGAGAAATGAAACCGCACCAGTTACTGGCGTAGAGCTGTCCAGACGACTGAAGGTAACCCGACAGATTATCGTAGGGGATGTGGCACTGCTGCGCAGTGCAGGGCGCCCCATCATGGCCACGGTACGTGGGTATATCCTTGGAAGGCCAGGCAGGACAGAAGGGATGCAGCCGGCAGTTTGCCTGCCAGGGCAGGACCCAGGAGGAAAAGGAACTGCAGCTGGAGCTGAACGCTGTGGTGGATAATGGCGGGGTGATCCATTACCTGCAGCTGATTACCGGCCCACGAACAGAGCCTGTCCGTAGAATACGGGCAGACCATCCCCAGAGGGAATAAAGGCTGGTTCGTGGAACCCCAGGCCCAGTTTGTATTCGGACATCTGGGCAGCAACGGATACACTACCCGCCGGGGACTACAACAAGAAGTGGCAGGTAAACGCCGGCTGAACTGGTCGTTTTAAGGAGGGTCTGCAGGCTCTGCCAGACCTGGGAACGGTCTCACCTTACGGGTAGACCCTACGGAGAAACAACGTACGGTGCGTTATCTGCGTAGGGACGACCCATGAGGGGCGTCCGAACCCAGGTCGCCCAGCGGGCTTGCCATTGAATCATAACAAAAAATACGGTACAATAAATGGTCAGAGCTTTGGCTCTGGCCATTTATTTCTACAATGAAAGGAAGCGGATCCATGCAGCCATATCTGATCCTTGGATTTATGATCGTCCTGGGCTATCTGGCCCACAATCTGACTGTATCCTATGCAGCCGGGCTTCTGGTTCTCATGAAGCTGGTGCTGCCGGAGGAAAAATTGATGTATTTCAGCAGCCACGGCGTGAACTGGGGCATTATCCTGCTGATGGCGGCTTTGATGGTGCCCATTGCCACGGGCAAGATCGGCCTTTCTGAAACCCTGGGGGTGTTCAGGAACCCCATGGGAATCGCGTCCCTGGTCATCGGCGCCCTGGTAGCGCTGCTGGGGCGCTGGGGCGTGGATCTGATGGGAGAAGATCCGGAAGTGGTGGCGGCCATGCTCATCGGGACCATCATCGGGGTATTCCTGTTCAAGGGGGTGCCCGTAGGCCCCATGATTGCCAGTGGCCTGCTGTACTGTCTGATGAAACTGATGCATCTGTTCTTCCATTAAAAAAGGGGTTGTGAAAAAATGCTTTTTCACAACCCGTCACTAGTCACTAGTCTCTAGTCACTAGCCGATGGAAGCCAGCTGACGCTAGCGAAATAAAGGCGCTGTGGACGATTTTTTCACAGCGCTTTTTTCTTTTTATGCCAGCGCTTCGCCCAGTCCTTTGCATTGGGTCAGAGCATCATCGTCCGGCGCATTGTTGGCGATGACAGGATCGGCGGCCAGGACAGCGCCTTCTGCTTCCGCATCCGCTTTCCAGTTGTCCATCCATTCACCGGTACCCCAGCCGTAGGAACCAAACAGGGCAATCTTTTTGCCTTTCAGGCTGCCTTTCACATCATCCCACATGGGCTGGAATTCTCCTTCTTCCAGGACTTCAGCCCCCATGGCCGGGCAACCGAAGGCGATGGCATCGAAACCGGCCACCTTGTCGGCAGAAAAGTCGGAGGCGGTGAATTCCGTTACATCCGCACCTTTGCCTTTGGCACCGTCTTCCACGGCTTTGGCCATAGCTTCCGTATTGCCCGTACCACTCCAGAATACCACTGCGATTTTGCTCATTGTTGTTTCCATCCTTTCTGCCGCCAGGCGGCAATGCAAGTATATATTTTAAGCCACTGCCAGTTTGCTCAGGGGCGTACCGGCGCGGTAACAGCGCCAGTAGATCCGGGTGCATTTCTGGCATTTGGCAAAATAACATTCGGCCTGTTCCCGATTTCCATAGGCCTTCCAGCACCCGGAACAAACGCCTTTGTCCCGGGGGGCGGCCATATAGGCTTTCACATCTTCCAGCGGGTAATCCAGCAGGATGCCGATTTCGTGGGGGAACGGGTCACGGCAGGCCAGGTGAAGGGAGATCTCATGAAGGATTTCCCGGGCCGTGGTCTCCCGGTAGCCCCGGCGTTTCAGGAAGGAACTGCTTTCAGGATCCGCCAGGAGATGGGAAAGCCGGTGGGGGCGATACACATACAGGAGGGCACACCGATGGAGACAGTCAAAGCTCAGGATTTCCACCTGGATGCCCTTGGGTTCCAGGGAGTGCCGGATGGTTTCCACCTGGGCAAAGGGATCCTCGCTGCAGGCAAACCGGAAACGGAACAGATTGGCTGCTTTCAGCCCTGCCAGCGTAGGTGCACATTGCCGGACCAGCTCGGTTTCGAGAGTGATTGTCATGGGGGGTGACCTCCTTTTTAGGTTAGTAAACGCTAACCTAATCTGAAATAAAAATGGCGTAAAGATAATTCCTTGCAGCCAATGTAGTTAGTAAATGCTAACCACAAACGAAGTATAGCAAATTTGGAGACAAGTTGCAAGAGGTTTTTGGATTGTCTTTTCCCCTTGCAGGGGGACACGACTTGGGCTATAATGGATGTATAATTAATCGAACGAATAATTACGCCTCTCTGGTACAGATTGGAGCGATGAAGATGAAATGGTGGAAACCTGTATTCTGGGGATTGTCCCTGACCCTGGTACCCGGGCTCATGGAGCCTGCGCTGGCCGGGAAAAAATCTCCCCAGCCCCAGGCGGTGAAACAGCCGGCCTGGACGGACGTGGCCCAAAAGCATCCGGCAGCCTATGATCGGCCCACCCCGGAAGCTTCCCTGGACGAAGCAACGCTGGCAGCCTGGTGGAAGACGTTCCAGGATCCCCAGCTGGATACCCTGATCGACCTTTCCTTAAAGAACAACCGGGACCTGAAGGCGGCCCAGGCACGGGTGGAGGAGGCCCGGGCCCAACTGGGCATCAGCAAGGGGGAAGCCCTGCCCTGGCTGAACATCGGCGGCGGGTACGCCCGGTACGAAGCGCCCCAGGGCATCAACGACAAAGTGGGCGACATGGCCCGGGTGCCCGGGGTGCTGAACCTGCCCGACCGGAATTCTTCCGTGGCCGGGCTGGGCATCGACGCTTCCTGGGAACCGGACTTCTTCGGTCGGCTGAAGGCGAAGAAACAAACGGCGGCCCACAACCTGGCGGCCCAGCATGCGGCGCTCTACAGCACCTGGGTGACGCTCAGCGCGGAAACGGCCCTCAACTATATCTCTTTGCGGACGTTGCAGAGCGACCTGGCCCTGCTGCAGCGCCATACTGCGCTGGAAGCGGAAAAACGGGACCTGCTGCAGGACAATTTCCAGGCAGGGCTGATCGATGCGTATCCTCTGGAAGCCATGAAGACCCAGGAAGAAAGCACTCGGGCGGAGATCCCCAGGGTGCAGCAGGGCATCCAGGAGACCCTGACCCGGCTGTCCATTTTGACAGGGACGGAACCAGGGCAGCTGAATGACCTGCTGACCACTTCGGGCCTGCCCCAGGTGGATGCGGAACTGTACCACGCCATCCCGGCCAACCAGCTGCGGCAGCGGCCGGACATCATGGCGGCAGAACAGCAGCTGGAGGCCCAGATCGCCCGGACGAAGGAAGCCCGGGCCGAACTGAAACCCCGGTTCAATCTGGCCGGTTTCCTGGGACTTTTGACCCTGGGCGGGGGCAACCTGTTTGGTGCGGGGGCCCATGCCTTTGCCCTGGCGCCCAGCGTCACGTATCCCCTGTTCCACGGTGGCACACTGAAACAGAATGTGAAGCTGCAGGATGCCCGGGCAAAGGAACTGCAGGCACAGTACGAGAACACGGTGCTGAAGGCGGCTGGCGAGGTCCAGGACGCCATGGCCAGCATCGTACAGGAGAAAGATCGGAAGGAGAACCTGATCCGGGGCCGGGAAAACGCCCAGGAGGCCTTCGACCTGGCGGAAAACCGGTATCAGGCCGGGCTCAGTGATTATCAGCCTGTACTGGATAGCGAACGGACCCTGCTGACGATGAAGCGGCAGGAGAACCGCAGCCGGGGCCAGGAACTGGCGGATCTGATCCATCTGTATAAAGCCCTGGGGGGCGGCTGGCAGCCCCTCAGTGAGCAGGAACAGGAAGAACTGAATCGGACAGCAGAAGGGAAGAGATAACATGGGAAGTTTGTGGAAAAGCCTCCTGGAGGACAAAAAGAAGCTGGCGGCCCTGATCGGTGCCGTTGTGGTGATCTGCGGCCTGGGGGGCTACGGCTACCAGAAATACCAGGCCCAGAAGGCGGCCCGGCAGCTGACGCTGTATGGTAATGTGGACGTGCGGGAAGTGGCTGTGGCTTTCCGCCAGAGCGACCGGATTGCGGAGGAACTGGTGGAGGAAGGGGATAAGGTGACCAAGGGCCAGGTACTGGCCCGGCTGGACACCGACGAACTGAAGATCAAGAAGAGCAAGCTCCAGGCCCAGATTGCCGCCCAGCAGAGCGTGGTGGACAAGCTCCACAACGGTACCCGGGCGGAAGACCTGGAAGCGGCCCGGGCGAAAGCCGATGAAGCGGCGGCCCAGGCAGACCAGGCCCGGCAGGATCTGGCCCGGGTGGAGAATGCATTCAGCAGCTCCAACGGCCGGTCCGTGAGCAAGCAGGACCGGGATGCGGCCCAGACCAAGGTGGACGTCACGGCGGCCCAGGCAGAAGCGGCCCAGCAGGAATACGAAAAAGCCCAGGCAGGCCCCCGGGACGAAGATGTGAAGAGCGGTGAAGCCCAGCTGAAAGCCCTGCAGGAAGACATGAAACATGTGGATTATCTGCTGAGCCAGTCGGAACTGAAGGCACCGGCCGACGGGGTCATCCGGTCCCGGCTGCTGGAAGTGGGCGACATGGCCTCCCCCCAGAAGCCTGTGTTCAAGCTGTCCCTGAACGACAAGAAATGGGTGCGGGTGTACGTGAGCGAAAAGGACCTGGGGCGGATCTACGAAGGGATGAAGGCCCAGGTGTTCACGGACAGCCATCCGAAAGACCCCATTACCGGCCAGATCGGGTACATCAGCTCGACGGCGGAATTCACGCCCAAGACGGTTCAGACCACAGAACTGCGTACTTCCCTGCTGTATGAAGTCCGTGTGTACGTGACCGATCCGGACAATGTGCTGCGCATGGGCATGCCCGCCACCGTAAAGATCGACACGGAGCAGAGCCATGACTGAATGGGTGGTCCAGGCTAAAGGGCTGGACAAGCTGTTCAACGATAAGCAGGGAACCGCCCACGCCCTGAAAGGCATCGACTTCCTGGCCAAAAAGGGCAAGATGACGGCGCTGATCGGGCCGGACGGGGCGGGGAAGACCACCACCATGCGGCTGATCTGCGGGCTCATGGACCCCACCGGGGGCAGCCTGCAGGTGCTGGGGCTGGATTCGGTGAAGGATGCCAATGAAATCCAGAGCCGGATCAGCTACATGCCCCAGAAATTCGGCCTGTATGAAGATCTGACCATCCAGGAAAATATGGACCTGTACGCCGACCTCCACGGGGTGCCGGCGGATGTGCGCAAGACCCGGTTCGCCAAGCTGCTGGACATGACGGGGCTGGCTCCCTTCACGGACCGGCTGGCCGGCAAGCTGTCCGGGGGCATGAAACAGAAACTGGGCCTGGCCTGCACCCTGGTGCGGTCGCCGGACCTGCTGCTCTTGGACGAACCCACCGTGGGCGTTGACCCTCTGTCCCGGAAGGATCTGTGGATCATCATCAACCAGATGGTGCAGGAGGAGAACCTGAGCGTCATCGTGTGCACGGCGTATATGAACGAAGCGGCCATGTGCGACGAGGTGTATGTGCTGAACCAGGGGCAGATCCTGTTCTACGGCACCCCGGACGGGCTGAGCCAGATTGCGGCGGACAAGTGCTTCGAAGTGGACCCGCCGGCGGGGCTGCCCTACCGGGTGCTCCAGGGGGCGCTGCTGGACGATAAGGAAGAAATCATCGACGCCGTGCCCCAGAGCGGGACGGTGCGATTCATCGCCAGCCATCCCGGGCACCCGCTGCCGGCCCTGCAGCGCTGGAACCTGCAGCCCAAAGCGGTACCGCCCCGGGTGGAAGACGGGTTCATGATTCTGCTGCACCAGGCGGCGGACCCCAATGAGAAGCAACTGCCCCTGGCGCCTTTGACAAAGGCTCCGAAAGACCCGCTGCAGAACCCGGTGAGCATCATCGTGCAGGACCTGGTGAAGAAGTTCGGGGATTTCACGGCTGTGAGCCATACGTCGTTCCAGGTGCACAAGGGCGAAGTGTTCGGCCTGCTGGGGCCCAACGGCGCCGGCAAGACCACCACGTTCCGGATGCTGTGCGGCCTTTTGCCTGCCACCAGCGGCGTATTGAGCGTGGCCGGGGAGAACCTGCGCACCGCCCGGACCCAGGCCCGGGCCAAGATCGGCTACGTGTCCCAGAAATTCTCCCTGTACAGCAAGCTCAGCGTGCTGGAGAACCTGCAGTTCTACGGGGGCATCTACGGATTGCCGCCCCAGAAGCTGAAGCAGCGGATCTCCGATGTGTTGGAGGAATTCCAGCTGCTGGGTACGGAAAAACACAACGCCGGGGACCTGCCCGGGGGCTACAAGCAGCGCCTGTCCATGGCCTGCGCCCTGCTTCAGGAACCGGAGATCCTGTTTTTGGACGAACCCACCAGCGGTATCGACCCGCTGGCCCGGCGGCTGTTCTGGCGGCAGATCACGGACCTGGCAGTGAAGGGCGTGACCATCATCATTACCACCCACTTCATGGAAGAAGCGGAATACTGTGACCGGATCATGATCCAGGACCGGGGCAAATGCCTGGTACTGGGGAGTCCCTCCCGGATCCGGCAGGACCTGGGCATGCCCGATGCCAATATGGATGACGTATTCATCGAAATCGTCCATCGGGGGCGGAACAAGGAGGCGGCTGCATCATGAAAGACGGTCTGCGCCGGATCCGGGCGCTTACGGTGAAAGAGTTCCGGGAAGTCTTGCGGGACAACTCCAGCCTGGCCATGGGTATTTTGCTGCCCATCATCCTGATCCTGGTCATCGGCTATGGCATCACCCTGGACGTGAAGCATGCCCCCATCGGGGTGGTGCTGGAGGATACGTCCCCGGAAGCCCAGCGGGTGGTGGATTTCGTGGACGGCTCGGACTATTTCAAACCAACGTACCTGACGAACATGCCCCAGGCGGTGAAGGCCCTGGAGCAGCGGAAAATCGACGCCATATTGCGGGTGCCTCCTGATTTCAGCCGGCAGCTCCACCAGGGGGACGGCCGCCTGCAGCTGTTGCTGTACGGCACGGACACCACCACGGCCATGAGCATCCAGAGCTACGTGGAAACGGCGGTGGCCCAGTGGTCGGCCAAACAGCTGGCGGCCCGGGGTATCGGGGCCGTGGACCTGGAGACAAGGCTGTGGTTCAACGACGCCCACGAAAGCACCTGGTACTTCATCCCCGGCCTGATCCTCATGGTGGTGACCCTGATCGGGGTACTGCTCACCGCCGGGGTCATGGCCCGGGAATACGAACGGGGCACGTTCGAATCCCTGTTCGTGACGCCGGTGAAAAAGGGCGAAGTGATCGTGGCCAAGGTGATTCCCTATTTCTGCATCGCCCTGCTTGGGGTATTCATCTGTCTGGTGCTGTCCCGGTTCCTGTTCCAGGTGCCTCTGGTGGGGTCCCTGGCCCTGCTGCTGTTTTTGTCGATTATCTACCTGCTCACGGCCCTGGGCATCGGCCTGGTGATCTCCGTGGTGACGAAGGCCCAGTTCATGGCCACCCAGGTGGCGCTACTGGTCAGCTTCCTGCCCAGCATCATGTTGTCGGGCTTTCTGTTCGACCTGCGGAGCACGCCCCGGTGGGTGCAGTGGATCGCGGAATTTCTGCCGTTCAAACATTATCTGGTGTCGTTGAAGACCATTTTCCTGGCCGGCAACCTGTGGCCGGTAATCCTGCCCCAGACGGCAGCTATGGTGGCGTTCATGGCGCTGTTCCTGGGCCTGGCCCTGAAAATCATCCGAAAGAAGGTGGAGTGAGTGACCGGTTGGAGCCTATTCCGTCAGCAGGTGCGCTGCATCTGCCGCAAGGAACTGCTGGCCATCTGGAAGGACAAGGCCTTTCGGCAGATCCTGGTGATCCCCGTTCTGGTACTGGGCATCGTGTTCGGGTACACGGCCACGTTCAACGTGGAGAATGTGACCTATGCGGTGCTGGATCAGAGCCATTCCGAGGCGTCCACGTCTCTGCTGGCCACCCTGGACGGCACCCACTTCTTCACCCGGGTGGCAGAGCTGCAGAACAGCAGCCAGATCCAGGACCCCATCGACCGGGAGGAGGCCATGGTGGTGCTGTCCATCCCGCCGGATTTCGCCACGAAGCTGCAGAGGGGAGAACGGGCGCCGCTGCAGGTGATCACTGACGGCCGGAACACCATGACGGCCAGCCTGGCCAGCGCTTATACAGGCCGGGTGGTGCAGCAGTGGATGGCGGCCCGCACCGGCCAGCGGCCGCCCCTTTCTGTGGACGCCCGCACCTGGTTCAACCCCAACCAGCTGACCCTGTGGTACTTCGCACCGGGCATTCTGGGTATGATGGTATTCGCCCAGGTGATCATGCTGGCGGGTATGAGCGTAGCCCGGGAGCGGGAGGAGGGCACTTTCGAGCAGCTTCTGGTGACTCCGGCGCCGCCGCTGGTGCTGCTGATCGGCAAGGCGTTCCCGCCGGTACTGGTGGGTCTGCTCCAGGGCACCATCCTGCTGCTGCTGGATCTGTTCTGGTTCCGGGTACCCTTTGAAGGCTCTGTAGCCACCCTGTACCTGGTGCTGTTCATCTACCTGCTTAGTTCCACGGGCATCGGGCTCAGCATTTCGTCCCTGTGCAGTTCCATGCAGCAGGTGCAGGTGTATGCCTATGTGTATCTGATCCCCAACTGCCTGCTGTCCGGGGTGGCCACCCCGGTGCGGAATATGCCTCAGTTCCTGCAGATTTTGACCTACGCCGATCCCCTGCGGTTCGCTCTGGATGCCATCCGGCGGATCTATTTCGAAGGGGCGGGGATGACGGTGATCTTCTGGGACCTGGTCCCCATGACCATCGTGGCCATCCTGACCCTGTGGATGGCCGGGGTGCTGTTCCGGAAGAATCTGGCGTGAACAGGGAGCTGTGAATTTTTCACAGCTCCCTGTTGTCTCTGGTCTCTAGCCGATGGGAGCCTGCTGGCGCAGGCAATGAATCAGGACGGCCCTCCGGGCGATCTGGGTACGGACTTCCCTGACGGGTAGTCCCTTACGCAGTGATATCGTACGTATCATCTTATGCGTAGGGACGTCCGAACCCAGGTCCGGAGGTTTTTATGGTATAATGGACCCAAAAAGGAGGCCCTGCCCATGAACGAGATCATGCGTCAAATCGTCAACGATTATATCGAAAAGCACATGCCGGACTATCTCCGGTACCTGTATGATGTGATTTCCATTGTTTCTCCCACCGGGTCGGAACAGAAAAAGGCAGCCTGGATCCTGGATCAGGTATACGGCCTGGGGTTCGACAGCGCCTATCAGGATGAGGCCGGGAACGTGATCGTACCCCACCATATCGACGGGGTGGAAAAGTTCCCCCTCTATACGGCTCATATGGATACGGTGTTTGCCGGCATCGACGCCATTACCCCGGACATCGAGGGGAACACCCTGCGGGCTCCTTCCTGCGGAGATAACAGCAGCGATGTGGCGGCCCTGCTGTTCCTCCTTCAGATGATGCGGGACCTGAAGCAGAAAACCCCGGCGGTATTTGCTTTCAATGTGGGCGAAGAGGGACTGGGAAACCTGAAGGGCAGCAAGGCCCTGACGGACGCCTTCGGCGACAGACTCAGCTATTTTATGGCCGTGGATGGCAACAATGACCGGTTCGTGAACCTGGCCGTGGGCTCCCATCGGTATGCAGTCCATGTGGTCACGGCCGGGGGCCACAGCTATGCGGCTTTCGGCAATGCCAACGCCATCAACGAGGCTGCGGCCATCATCCGGGATTTCTACGCCCTGAAAGTGCCCAGGGATCCCCGCACCACCTATAACGTGGGGACCATCCAGGGAGGGACCACGGTGAACTCCATTGCTGCGGAAGTGGAATTCACCGTGGACATGCGGTCCGTGTCGGCCACCGAACTGGATAAGCTGGACGCGGCGTTCCATCGGATCCTGAAGGACCATACCAGTGACAAGGTGCAGGTGGAGACCTTGCTTTTGGGTAAGCGGCCCTGCAGCGACGGGGTGAAGCACCACGAAATCTACGACCGGATCTGCCGGATCCGGAAGCGGGAAGGTCTGCAGACGGTATTCAGCGCCAGCAGCACCGATGCCAACATTCCCCTGAGCCGGGGGATCCCGGCCATTGCCTTTGGCATCAGCAAGGGGAAAGGAGCCCACACCCTCCAGGAAGAGCTGGACATGACCAGCCTGGAACCGGGCCTGAAGCAGCTGGCTGCGTTCATCTGGGATCTGTAAGGGCCTGCTGCACGTGTGGCGGCCGTCGCACGTGCTCCCCCCTCTTTTCAATTTTCATATTTATGAGTATAATATGAAACATAAATAAAATAGTGGAAAGGCAGATCGAGGGAATGTCTTTCCAGGGACGGAAGGGGAATGGTTATGTCTAAGAAATGCAAACAGTGCGGCTGCGAACTGGAAGATGATGCTCTGTTCTGCGTCCAGTGCGGCGCCAAACAGGATCCGGTGGTGAAGTGTCCCAAATGCGGCCATGTGAACCCGGCGGACAATGACTTCTGCACCGAATGCGGAACCCGGCTGAAGGAAGCCAAACCGGCAGACGGGACCCCTGGAGGCACCCAACCGTCGGCTGAATCGCAGCAGGCCCCGGAAACGTCTGCTGAAGTGGTGGTGGCAGAACCGGTGGATGAGGGCCAGAGCGGCGGTGGAAACGGAGGCTTCCAGAATTTCCAGATGCCGCCGGTGCCGCCAGAAGGCAATGGGAAGAAAAAGAAAATCCTGGCCATCATCGGAGCCATCGTGGTGGCCCTGGGGCTGTTCTTCGCCTTTGGGGGCAGCAGCAAACCCATCCAGGTCAAATCCAGTGAAATAGTGGATGACTACATCCGGGACCAGAGTTCCGGAGATAAAAAATACAAGGACAAGACCGTCCAGGTTTCCGGGAAGGTAAAATGGAAAGGACAGTTCAACAATTCCCAGAATTACAGCATCACCCTGGAAAGCAAGAACAACGGTGGCAAGACCTACCAGGTGCTGGTGGATGTGCCGGCCAAACGGGCCAGCATCGTCAACGGCCTGAAAACGGGCGATTTCGTCAATGTGAAAGGGGAATGCGTGGGCATCGTGAAACAGAAGAGCCCCACTGTGATCAGCGTCCAGATCAAATCCACCAAGATCAATGACCAGGATGCGGACTGAGAATATAGGAGAAATCTAAATGGCGAAGTTTTGTCCCCATTGTGGGAATCAGCTCAGTGAAGAGGAAAAATTCTGCCCGGTCTGCGGCACTCCAGTGGGGAAACCCGCGGCCTCGGCTCAGCCGAAAACCGGCGAGGCCGGCAACGGACAGCCGGGAAACAGCGGAAATCAGCCAGGATTGAAAGGAGCAGCCGCCTTCCAGCCCCAGCGTGTTCCGTCCCAGGGCGGCGGAAAGAAAAAATGGATCGCTGGTGTGGTCCTGCTGCTCTTGTTGGCAACTGGGGCGGGAATCTTCTTTGCCCAGCAGAAGGATGGAAAAAGTACGGCTGGATCCAAACCGCCGGTGACCCAGGAAGAGAAAAAACAGGATACTCCCAATTCCGAGGAACAGTCCAAAGCCAAGGCAGCTGGCCAGGGAGAAAAGTCCCAGAAAGAGACCAAGAAATCTTATGGGAAGATCACCGGTACCGACGTGCGGCTCCGGGCCGGCGCGGGAACGAATACGGATATCGTGGACTACTTCGAGGAAGGTGAAACTGTAGAGATCACCGGACGGAAGAACAACTGGTACCAGGTGAAACGGGATAACGGTCAAACCGGGTACGTTTCAGTCCAGTTCTGCCGGCGTCTGTAACCAGGTGCAGGAAGGGAGGGGACCATGGGAAGATATCATGACGCTTACCAAAAACGGAGATGGAAGGGACCGGCCTGGGGGGTCTTTTTTCTCCTGGTCCTGGTGCTGGCAGTGGGATTTACTGTCAAAGGCTGCCGGAGTGGTCAGAAGCCGGAACAGGCAGCTGTACCCCCGGCTGAGACAGCCGTTACCGGGGAGGTGCGCCAAACCCCGGAACCCCATGAGTACTCCCTGCTGATCAAAAAAGGGGAATTTACCCTGTATCTCCTGGATCACGGGGATCCGGTGGCCAAATGGCCGGTGGCCTTGGGGAAGAATCCCGGACAAAAGCAGGTGAGCGGGGATATGAAGACCCCGGAGGGAACCTTCCCAGTGGATGAAATCATCGATGCCTCCAGCTGGTCTCATGATTTTCACGATGGCAAAGGAGTGATCCAGCACGCCTACGGTCCCTGGTTCATCAGTCTGGATACTCGGAACTTGAGTCAGGGGAAATGGGATGGTATTGGCATCCACGGCACCCATGACCCGGCTTCCATCGGCACCCGGGCCTCTGAAGGCTGCATACGGATGAACAATGACAATCTGCAGAAGTTGAAGCCCTATGTGAAAGTGGGGATGAAGGTGAAGGTGGAGGAATAGAAACCAGCCTGACTGCTTCAGCGGCCAGGCCTTGGAAGGAGAAAAACATGGAAACCATCCGTCTTGTAAAGGAACCGGAAACTTTTCGGGCAGCCCTGTATGATGGGGCGGAAGAAATCGGAAAATGTACATATGTAGTGACCCGGCCCGGAGTATGGACCCTGGAACACACCATTGTGGATCCTCGGTACGGGGGCCAGGGCCTGGCCGGAAAACTGGTCCGGGCAGTGGCGGAGATGGCCCGGGAAGCCGGGGTAAAGATCATCCCCCAGTGTTCCTATGCCAGGGTCCAGTTTGACCGCAAAGCTGAATTTGCAGATGTGTATGAGAAAGAGTAAGCTGCATAGAAACAAAAATGTTACATGAGATACAAAAATAAACGATTTTATCTTTTCCAGGAAAAATATTTGACAACTTCTTTCTCCAGTGCTACGATACAACCATCAATTCAATAAGAACCAGAAACCTTTGAGGTGGAGATAACGCCAGAAAATGTGCGTACAGAGAGTCCGGGAAGCTGAGAGCCGGATCGTGGCAGTCTGACAAATGGACCACTGAGGGCGCGATGAAATCTTCGGAAAGTATCCCGCGACGCAGCACCGACGTTACCGGTGAGGAATGTGTTGGCATTCTGCTGAGGTGTGGAGCGTTGGCTCCATTACAGGGTGGTACCGCAGGTTATGACACCTGTCCTTGTAGGAGGACAGGTGTTTTTTGTTACCCAAAGTGTTTTTTTCGGTACCCGGGTGGAATGATCAGCCCGGGTACCTTTTCTTTTGTCAGATAGGAGGAAATACAAGTGAAACAGCAAAGTCTGGAAGACATCCAAAAAATCGCCGAAGGCTACGCCGCCGTACCGGTGGTCCGTGAAATCCTGGCGGATACGGCCACCCCCATCGGCCTGGTGAGCCTGGTGCGAAAGGAAAGCAACCGGTACTTCCTTCTGGAAAGCCTGGAACAGAACGATCAGGCCGGCCGGTATTCCTTCATCGGCTTTGACCCCATTGCCCGGCTCCGGGCCAAGGACCGGAACGCCCAGGTGGAATTTGCCGGCAGCCGGATCCCGGTGGATCCCAGGCAGCCTCTGGAGGCGCTTCGGTCCATCCTGAAGGCCTACCGGGTTCCCAAGGTATCGGGCCTGCCGCCTTTTACCGGCGGTTTCGTAGGGTATTTCTCCTATGATTTCTTCCAGTACTGCGAACCCAGCCTCCGATTCGATCCGAAGAAAGCCACGGCTTTTCCGGATTTCGACCTGATGCTGTTCGACAAGGTCATTGCCTTCGATCGGGTGCTCCAGAAAATGTACCTGATTGTGAACATCAAGACCGACGATCTGGAAGGGAATTACGCCAAGGCCCAGAAGAACCTGGATGCCATGGAAGCCCTGGTCCGGCAGCCGGTGGCGCCTCCGGCATTCACACCGGCCCGTCTGGGAGAAATCACCAGCAACCAGGACAGGAAAACATATGCTGAGAATGTGGAGAAGATCAAGGAACACATCCGGCAGGGGGACATTTTCCAGGCGGTATATTCCCAGCGGTTCTCCGCCACCTACGACCAGGACTTGTTCAATATGTACCGGATCCTCCGGACCACCAACCCTTCCCAGTACATGGTGCTGCTGAAAAATGACGACCTGGAAATCGCCGGATCCAGTCCGGAAACCCTGATCAAGGTCCAGGACCGGGAAATCACGTCCATGCCCATCGCCGGCACCCGTCGGAGAGGGCGCACGGAAGAGGAAGACAGAGCCCTGGAAAAGGACCTGCAGACGGATCCCAAGGAACTGGCAGAACACAATATGCTGGTGGATCTGGCCCGGAACGATGTGGGCAAAGTAGCAGAATTCGGTTCCGTGAAAGTCCACGATCATCTGCTGATCAAGAAATTCTCTCACGTCATGCACATGACCACCCGGGTGACCGGAACCTTGAAGGAAGACCGGGATGCCATCGATACCCTGTGCGCTGCCTTCCCGGCCGGGACCCTTTCCGGCGCTCCCAAGGTGCGGGCCTGCCAGATCCTGGATGAACTGGAACCGGAACGCCGGGGTCCCTACGGCGGAGGGATGGGCTATCTGGACTTTGCCGGGAACATGGACATCTGCATCGTGATCCGCACGGCCGTCAAGCTGGGGGACAGGGTTTCCTTCCAGACCGGCAGCGGCATCGTGGCCGATTCCAGGGTGGAGGATGAATTCATGGAAACCATCAACAAGGCAGCCGCCGTTCGGCAGGCTCTGGTTGCAACCACGGAGGCATGACATGGAACTGATCATCGATAACTACGACAGCTTTACCTATAACCTGTATCAATACATCGGTACCCTGAACCCGGATGTGAAGGTCATCCGGAATGATGCCATCACGGTGGATGGCATCCGGAAACTGCAGCCGGACCATCTGATCCTGTCGCCGGGGCCCGGACGGCCCTGCGACGCCGGGGTGTGCGAACCGGCCCTGCGGGAGCTGAAGGGAGAATTCCCCATCCTGGGGGTGTGCCTGGGGCATCAGGCCATGGGGGAGGTGTTCGGCGGCACCGTAACTTATGCGAAGCAGCTCATGCACGGCAAGCAGTCCCTGGTGACATTGGACCGGACCTGCCCCCTGTTCAAGGACCTGCCGGAACAGATCCTGGTGGGGCGGTATCATTCCCTGGCCATCGACCCGGACACCCTGCCGGAGGTGCTGAAAGCCACGGCCACCACGGCGGACGGCGAGATCATGGCGGTGCAGCACCGGGATTACCCCATCTACGGCGTCCAGTTCCATCCGGAATCCATCCTGACGCCGGAGGGCATGACCATTATCAAGAATTTCCTGAGCCTCTAACAGAGGCGTTGCAAGAGCAAGGAGGAACCACAAATGATTAAAGAAGCCATCATCAAGTTAGTGAATAAAGGCGATCTGACCTACGACGAAGCCAAGGAGGTCATGCTGGAGATCATGGGCGGAAAGACCACACCCACCCAGAATGCTGCCTTTCTGGCGGCTCTGTCTACCAAGAGCACCAAGGCAGAGACTATCGACGAAATCTCCGGCTGTGCGGAGGCCATGCGGTCCCTGGCCACGCCGGTGCCCCATCCGGGCCTGGAAGTGATGGAAATCGTGGGAACCGGCGGTGACGGTGCCCATTCCTTCAACATCTCCACAACCTCGGCCATGGTGCTGGCGGCCGGCGGCGTGAAAGTGGCCAAGCACGGCAACCGGGCGGCCTCTTCCCTGTGCGGCACGGCGGACTGCCTGGAGGCCCTGGGGGTGAACATCCAGGAAGATCCGGACCTGGCCCTGAAGATGCTGAAAGAGACAGGCTTCTGCTTCCTGTTTGCCCAGAAATACCATGCGGCCATGAAGTACGTGGGACCCATCCGGAAGGAACTGGGCTTCCGCACCGTGTTCAACATCCTGGGGCCGCTGACGAATCCGGCCAAACCGGAACGGTTCCTGCTGGGGGTCTATGACGGCTACCTGGTGGAACCCCTGGCCAAGGTGCTGTGCTCCCTGGGGGTGAAACGGGGGCTGGTGGCCTACGGGCAGGAAAAACTGGACGAAATCTCTCCCAACGGTCCCACCACCATCTGCGAACTGAAGGACGGGTATTACCGGACCAGCGAGATCAAACCGGAAGACTTCGGCCTGATCCCGGGTACGAAGGAAGAACTGGTGGGAGGCACGCCGGAAGTGAATGCCCAGATCACCCGGGACATCCTCTCCGGCAAGCTGCAGGGCACGAAACGGAACGCGGTGCTCATGAACGCCGGGGCAGGCCTGTTCGTGGGTGGCAAGGCGGACACCCTTGCGGATGGGGTGAAGCTGGCAGCGGAACTCATCGACAGCGGCAAGGCCACGGAGACCCTGGAAAAGGTCATCCGGGTCAGCAACCAGTAAGGAAGGCGCGGAACATGATCCTGGATACCCTGGCAGATGCCGCTCGGCAGCGGGTGGCGGAAGCAAAGAAACAGAAATCGCTGCCGGAGCTGCGGAGAGAGGCGGAAGCCCTGTCCAAAGACCGGGCGGGGATCTTCCGGAAGGCGCTCAGCCGGCCGGGACTGAACTTCATCTGCGAAGTGAAGAAGGCGTCCCCCTCCAAAGGGCTCATCGCTCCCGACTTCCCCTATATGGATATCGCCAGGCAGTACGAGGCCGCCGGCGCCGCCGCCATCTCCGTGCTGACGGAACCCACCCGATTTTTGGGCAGCGATCGGTACCTGGAGGAAATCCGAAAGGCGGTGCAGACACCGCTGCTGCGGAAAGACTTCACCGTGGATGCATACATGATCTACCAGGCGAAGATCCTGGGCGCCGATGCAGTGCTCCTCATCGCGGCTCTGCTCAGCGACAGTGAACTCCGGGAATACCGGCTGGCGGCAGAAAGCCTGGGGATGGATGCCCTGGTGGAAGCCCACGATGAAGAAGAAGTGGAACGGGCCCTTGGGAGTGGGGCCCGGGTGCTGGGCGTGAACAACCGGAACCTGAAGGACTTCACCGTGGACATCGGCAACAGCCTGCGGCTGCGGCCCCTGGTACCGGAAAGCATCCCCTTTGTAGCGGAAAGCGGCATCAAGACTAGAACGCAGACGGCCGAGCTGGAACAGGCTGGGGTGAACGGGGTGCTCATCGGCGAGACGCTGATGCGGAGCCCGGACATGAAGGCCATGCTGGCGGAACTGCGGGGGGATGCCCAATGACGAAGATCAAGCTCTGCGGCCTGCGGCGCCCCGAGGACGTGGCCATGGTGAACCGGGCGATGCCCGACTTTGCCGGTTTCGTGTTCGCAAAGGGCAAACGGCAGGTAACGCCGATGGCGGCCCGCACCCTGCGCAGCCTCCTGGACCCGGAAATCCGGGCGGTGGGGGTGTTCGTAAAGGCTCCCATCGATAAAGTGGCGGCTCTCGTAAGCGAGGGAACCATCCAGTACATCCAGCTCCATGGAGACGAAGACAGAGAGTATATCCGGGCACTGCGATGGCGGACGAACGCTCCGATCATCAAAGTGCTCCGGGTAAAGGATGAAACAAGCCTGAAAGACCTGGACACATGGGATTGTGAGTACTTTTTGCTGGATACCTTTGCGGGCAGCCAGTTCGGCGGGATGGGGAAGGCATTCGACCACAGCCTCCTGGGGCAGGTCCAGTTCTCCAAACCCTTTTTCCTGGCCGGGGGCCTGAACCCGGACAACGTGGCGGAAGCCATCCGGGACTATGCCCCCTACGGGGTGGATACCAGCAGCGGTATCGAGACCGATGGATATAAAGACGAAGAAAAGATCCGCGCTTTTGTGCGCGCTGTAAGAAAAGAGGAAAAACCATGAGCAACGGAAGATTTGGCAAACACGGCGGCCAGTATGTATCGGAAACGCTGATGAACGCGGTCCTGCAGCTGGACGAAGCCTATAAGAAATTCAAGGATGATCCGGAATTTTTACAGGAACTGAAGACCCTGTACCATGATTACGCAAACCGGCCCAGCCTGCTGTACTATGCAGAGAAGATGACGAAGGACCTGGGCGGCGCCAAGATTTACCTGAAACGGGAAGATTTGAACCACACCGGCGCCCACAAGATCAACAACGCCCTGGGCCAGTGCCTGCTGGCCAAAAAGATGGGCAAGCACCGGGTCATCGCTGAAACCGGCGCCGGGCAGCACGGGGTGGCCACGGCTACGGTGGCAGCCCTCATGGGCCTGGAATGTGAAGTATACATGGGCAAGGAGGACACCATCCGCCAGGCCCTGAACGTGTACCGGATGGAACTGCTGGGTGCGAAGGTCATCCCTGTGACTACCGGCACGGGCACCCTGAAGGATGCCGTCAGCGAGGCTATGAGAGACTGGGCCACGAACGTGGAGGACACGTTCTATGTGCTGGGCTCCTGCATGGGGCCGCACCCGTACCCCACCATCGTCCGTGACTTCCAGAAGGTCATCGGCGAGGAAGTGAAGGCCCAGATGCTGGAAAAGGAAGGCAGGCTGCCCGATGTGGTCATGGCCTGTGTGGGCGGCGGCAGCAATGCCATCGGCCTGTTCTACGATTTCATCAAGGATAAAGATGTACAGCTGATCGGTGTGGAAGCCGCCGGCCGGGGTGTGAACACCGCCCAGACCGCCGCCACCATCGCCCGGGGCAAACCCGGCATCTTCCATGGCATGGAATCCTACTTCCTGCAGGATGAAGACGGGCAGATTGCTCCCGTGTACTCCATTTCCGCCGGGCTGGATTATCCGGGCATCGGGCCGGAACATGCCAACCTGTACGATACGGGCCGTGCCCAGTACGTGCCCATCACCGACGACGAATCTGTGGCTGCCTTTGAATACCTGTCCCGCACGGAAGGCATCATCCCGGCCATCGAAAGCGCCCATGCTGTTGCCTACGCTATGAAACTGGCACCCACCCTGCCTAAGGACAAGATCATCGTGGTGAACCTGTCCGGCCGGGGAGACAAAGATGTGGCTGCCATTGCCAGATATAAGGGGGTTGATCTCCATGACTAGAATCACGGATGCATTCAAAAAACAGGGAAAGATTTTCATTCCCTTCATTACGGCCGGGGATCCCGACCTGGAAACCACGGAAAAACTGATCTACGCCATGGAGGAAGCGGGCGCCGGACTCATTGAAATCGGGATTCCCTTCTCCGACCCTACTGCCGAAGGACCGGTGATCCTGGAAGCGGATACCCGGGCCCTGGCGGCCGGAACCAAAATCAGGGGCATCTTCGAGATGCTGGCTCGGGTGCGCCGGAAAACCCAGATCCCCATGGTGTTCCTGACCTACGTGAACCCCATCTTCACCTATGGCCGGGAGAAGTTTTTCCAACAGTGCCAGGAAGTGAAGATGGATGGAGTGATCGTGCCTGACGTACCCTATGAGGAAAAAGATACCCTTGCTCCCTATGCGGAAAAATACGGGGTGGAGATCATCTCCATGATTGCCCCCACCTCCCACCAGCGGATCCAGATGATTGCCCGGGAAGCACAGGGATATATCTACCTGGTGTCCTCTCTGGGGGTCACCGGGGTTCGGAAGCAGATCACCACCAACTTGGCGGAGATCGTGAAGAAAATCCGGGAAGTTTCTGACCATCCCATCGCCGTAGGCTTCGGCATCTCCACACCGGAGCAGGCGAAAGAGATGGCCGCCATCAGCGACGGGGCCATTGTGGGCAGTGCCATCGTGAAGCTCTGCGCCAAGTATGGAAAGGCTTGTGTGGAACCGGTGAGGGAATACGTGAAGAAAATGGCTGACGCAGTGGCAGAGGCAAAGTAAGAAAAAAGTCTCTAGTCACTATCAAAAGGACCTGTCCTGTTTTGGGGCAGGTCCTTTCCTTTGGCTCGAGACTCGAGACCCGAGACTTATTTTTCATGCTTTGTTCTCTTTTTTACGGTATAATAAATATATAGACACTTTTCACCAAAAATCTGTAACCCTGCAAAAGGAGACGGCTATGGTACGGAAATACAAGGTATGGATCGCCGGCGTGGTGGCGCTGCTGGCCGTGGTGGTGGGCCTGGCGTTCGCCCTGCGCCCCAAACCCCAGCCCGTGGCAGATGGCACCGGGAAGCTCCACGGAAAACGGAACCTCATGATCATGGGCGTGGACAAACGCAGCGGCGACGTGGGCCGTTCGGACACCCTGATGGTGGCCATGGTGGATCCGGGCAAGGACAAGCTCTCTTTGCTCTCGGTGCCCCGGGATACCCTTGTATCCATTCCCGGCCATGGCTGGGATAAGATCAACCATGCCTATGCCTATGGGGGTCACCAGCTGAGCCAGAAAACCCTGGAAAATTTCCTGGGACTGCAGATTAGCCATTATATACTGGTGGATTTTCAGGGATTCGTAAAACTGGTAGATGCCATCGGCGGTGTGGATATCGATGTGGAAAAAGACATGCAGTATACGGACCCCTATGATGGGGAAACGGGCCTTGTGATCAGTCTCCATGCAGGACGGCAGCATCTGGACGGCACCACGGCCATCCAGTATGTGCGGTACCGGGATGAGGAAGGGGACATTGGCCGGGTGAAACGGCAACAGAAGTTCATGAAAGCCGTGTTCCAGAAACTGTCCGCCACCAATCTGCTGACCCGGGCCCCTGAAATTGCCCGTACCCTGTACCAGAGCATTGATACGGACCTTTCGGTGATGGATCTGGCCAGCCTGCTCATGACCTTTGCCAGGAATGTATCCGGAGAATCCCGGCTGGAGACGGAAATGGTCCAGGGCAGCCCGGCTTACCTGGATGACATCAGCTACTGGATCCCGGATATGGAAGCCCTGGGCCGGCAGGTGACCCGCATGCAGGGCGTGCAGGTGGGCAGCGGCTATACCCTGGCTGCCAGACGGGCCAAGGAAAAATACGACCAGCTGCTGGGTGTGAACAGTACAGCAGAACCCAGTAAGGTCCGGGAAATCAAGATCCAGAACGACCATCTGAAGAAGGCCGTGGAACAATCCCGGAAACTGGAACTGAAGAGAAAGGGCTTGCCGCCTGCCGGTCAGGCCGGGAGCAGCGGAGCAGGGAGTTCGTCTTCCCTGCCGCCCGCACCGAAACAGCGGCCCTTGCAGGCCACCATCGTCAATTGCAGCGGCAGTTCCCAGACCGGGGCCCAGGCTGCTGCGGATGCCCGGAATGCAGGGTTCGTGGTGCTGAGCATCACCACCGGCAATCCCATGGACCAGACCCAGGTCCTGATCAATTCCGGAAGCAGCCGGGCCGAAGAACGGGTAGGCAGCCTGCCCTTCAATTACACGCTGCTCCGGGGTTCCGTGAACCCGGGCAGTGGAGATGCGGTGATCTATGTGGGGAAGGATTATGGGAAGTGAGTAGTGGGCAGTGAATGGGGCTGTGATTTTTTCATCCCCCCAACAGTTTCTATCCCTAGTTGATTCATGTTGAATAAATCGAGTAATAAAAAAATAATGAAAAAACTGAATTATCTCTTGCACATTGTATACAATCGTGCTATAATGCAACTGTAAGTTGAAGTTGCCCCTCATTTGGCCCTTGTTTTTCAAGGGCTTTTTTTTTATGCTTTTTCTTTCCCTATTTCCCAATGGGCTTCTCGTTGACAAAATACCATTACAGGCTTACAATAAAAACCACGACTTATGTATACAAAATGCGAGAGGTGTCTCGCAGTGCAGGAAAGTAGGATGGTAGTTATGACAATCGATATCCATACCCAGTTCATCACCCTGCTGGGTGATCCCCTGGCCCAGTCTTTTGCGGCCCGGATGCAGAACCGGGGGTACGAGGCCGCCGGCCTCAATCTGGTGTATTTTTACACTGTCACCGGTCAGGAACATCTGGGCGACATCATAAAGGGCTTGCGATACATGCCGTTTGCCGGGTTCGCTGTTACAAAGCCCAACAAGGTGAAGGTGCTGGAATATCTGGACGACCTGGATCCCCTGTGCAGGAAGATGGGATCCAGCAACACGGTGGTGAAGCTGCCGGACGGACGGCTGAAGGGCTATAACACCGACGGGATCGGCTTTTACACGGCACTGACGGAAGCGGGCATCGACGTGACGAAGGAGACGTTCTTCTGCTTCGGGTCAGGCGGTGCCGGCCGGGCCATGTGCTCGGTGCTGGCCTACCATGGAGCCCCGAAGATCTATATCACGGATCTGTTCCCGGACAGTGCCCGGAGCCTGGTGGAGGACATCAACCGGAATTTTGCTCCGGTGGCGGAAACAGTTCCCTATCAGGATTTTTCCAGGGTGAAGGATGCCACGGTCGTGATGAATGCCAGCGGGGTGGGCATGGGCAACACCATCGGCGAAACGCCGCTGCCTCCGGAATTCATCCGGAAAGGCCAGTTTTATTTCGATGCCTGTTACAATCCGGCCCGGACCCGGTTCCTGCAGAATGCAGAGCAGGCTGGCTGCCGGGTGTTGAACGGGCTGACCATGAGCCTGTACCAGGGTACGGCCCAGATCGAACTTTGGACGGGGCACAAGGCTCCGGTAGAAGCCATGCGGCAGGAACTCCTCCAGATCCTGGCCGGGAAGGAAGCAAAGTAGCAAAGGAGAAATATCATGGAGAACAAGAAGGAAAGCAGCAAAGCAATTCAAAAGACAAATTCCATCGCTCTGATCCATTGGCTGGATCTGCACCTGGAAGAGACGTTCCTGGTGGTGATGCTGGTCCTCATTGCCTGCGTCACCATGCTGCAGGTCATTGTCCGGAAAATCCCCGGGGTGGCGTCTCTGACCTGGGCAGAAGAACTGTGCCGGTTCCTGTGGATCTGGAGCGTTTTTCTTTCTCTGCCCTATACCATCCGTACGGACAGCATGCTGCGGGTGGGAGTGCTGAAGGACCTGCTGCCGGAGAGCTTACGGAAGATACTGAACCTGGTGGTGGATGCCATGACCCTGGGGTGCATGGCAGTGCTGGGACTATTTTCCTGGCAGGTGGTGGGGACCATCCAGGAAAGCCATGAAATCTCGCCGGCCATGCAATGGCCCATTGCCTTTGTGTACAGTTTCATGCTCATCGGATTCGTCCTGGCCGCTCTGCGGGCCGTACAGCAGCTGTGGTTCCACGTGCAGCATCTGCAGGAAAAGGAACTGTCCACCATGGAACAGACCTTCCAGGAGGCGGAAGCCGAAGCGGCTCTGGCCCGGGGAGGGGATGACTGATGTCTGCGGTACTGATTTTTTCTGTATTCCTGCTGGCCATTGCCATTTCTCTGCCCATTGGCATCAGTATGATCCTAGGGGCTACGGCACCCATCGCCCTGCTGCACCAGGGGGGAACCATGGGGCAGCTGCTGCATAACGCATTTTCCGGGGCCAATTCGACCCCGATCCTGGCCGTGCCCCTGTTCATCCTGGGCGGTGTGATCATGGCCAAGGGCGGCATTTCCCGGAAGCTGTTTGACTTCTTTGCGTTTTTTGCAGGCCGGTTCACCGGCGGGCTGCCCTGTGCCGTGATCCTGACCTGTCTGTTCTATGGAGCCATTTCAGGTTCCGGACCGGCCACCACGGCGGCGGTAGGGGCTATGTGCGTCCCCTTCCTGACGGAACTGGGCTATGACAGGACCTGGAGCGCCGGACTGGTGGCGGTGGCAGGAGGCCTGGGGGTTATCATCCCGCCGTCCATTCCCTTCGTACTGTATTCCCTGGCCACCGGGGTCTCCACAGGCAAGCTGTTCCTGGCCGGGATCCTGCCGGGCGTTCTGGTGGGGCTGGCGCTCATGGTCTATGCGGTCATCTACTGCCTGCACCGAGGCGAAGACAAGGCCAAGGTGCAGGAGCGGATGGCGGAACTGTCCCGCCGGGGTTTCTGGAAGCTGCTGAAAGAGAGTCTCTGGGCCCTGCTGTGCCCGGTCATCGTGCTGGGAGGCATTTATACCGGGTTCACCACACCTACGGAAGCGGCGGCGGTTTCTGTGTTCTATGCCCTGCTGGTTTCCCTGTTCCTGTACCATACCATGACGGTCCGGGATATCCTGCCCCTTTTGCGGGAATCCGTCCACACCTATGGGGGCCTGGCCTTTGTACTGGCCTTTGCCACGGCCTTCGGACGGGTGCTGTCCATGACCCGGGCGACCCGGGTGGTGGAAAGCTTTATCCTGGGGAATTTCACCTCGGGCATTGCTGTACTGACAGTATTGGTTGTGTTCTTCCTGCTGCTGGGTATGGTGATGGATACGGGACCGGCCATTATCATCCTGGTACCGGTGCTGCTGCCTGCCTGCAAAAAGCTGGGCATCGACCCGGTACACCTGGGTGTGGTGTTGGTAAGCTGCCTGTCCATTGGACTGGCAACGCCGCCCTTCGGCCTGGACCTGTTCGTGGCCGGGAACATTGCCAACCAGCAGCCCATGCGTGTAGCGAAAAAATCCGTCCCCTTCCTCTGTGCGTTCCTGGTGGCGTTACTGGGAATCACCTACATCCCCTGGCTGTCCACCTGGCTGCCCAGTCTGTGGTAGGAATTGCAGCCTGAAAAGGAGAAAGGGACGATGCATATGAACATGAAAAAACTGATTACGGCGTGCCTGGCAGGCCTGCTGCTACTGGGCCTCAGCGGCTGCGGAAGCCGGAAGGAACAGAAACAGGCAGCAGCCAAAGGACCCTATGCCGATCTGCCCCAGGTGACCCTGGTGGGGGGCGATTCCTCCGGGAAAGGCTCCGTAGGCCAGCGATTCGGGGAACTGGTGGCCAAAAAAGTGGCGGCCAAAACGGAAGGCCGCCTGAAAATCGATTACCATCCCAACGCTGAACTGGGTGGGGATGAAGACCTGCTGCGCCAGCTGCGGGCCAACGACATTCAGCTGGTGGTGGGGCAGATGGCTCCGGTGACGGCCTTCGTACCCGAGGGCGCTGTATTCGATCTGCCCATGGTGTTCGCTCCCTATGATGGGAAGACCATCGACCGGGTGCTGAACGGAGACGGTCCTTTCCGGAAAAAACTGGCCGCTGCCTATGACCGGTCAGGGCTCCATTATATGGGGACCCTGCAGAACGGCACCTACCGGCTCATGACCTCCAACAGGCCGGTGCGGACCATCGAAGATTTCAGGAATATGAAGATCCGTACCATGAGCAACAAGAACCATATGGCCTTCTGGTCAGCCTTGGGGGCCAATCCTACGCCTCTGGCCTGGCCGGAACTGTATTTCTCCCTCCAGAGCGGCATTGTGGATGCAGAAGAGAATGCGGCAGATACCATTGTTTCTGCCCATTTCAATGAAGTACAGAAATATGTGGCCGAAACCAATGTGATCCTGTACGCCAATGAAATGGTCCTGAACAAAAAAGCCTTTGACGCATTGCCGGAAGCCTATCAGAAAGTGCTGGAGGAATCGGTGCAGGAAGCCATGAAAGAACTGGCGTCCTGCCTGGTGCAGGTGGACAGGGACGGAAAGGACCAGCTTCAGAAAAAAGGCATGATCCTGGTGACCTACCAGCCGGAATTTTACCAGAAAGTCCGGAATCTGCCGGCCATCCAGGAACTGTACAGAAAAATCGACGCCCAGACCGGCGGCCTGGGGACACTGATGGTGGAGGAACTGGAGAAAGCAAAATCCTAACAAGAAACAGGATTGAAGAAATGGCTGTATGCTCATTTTTTGTGCGTGCAGTCATTTTTATATAGCAAATCAGGCCTTTAGAGGTATTGAGCATGGCTATTTTTCCCAGAATGGAAAATAAAAAAGAGAGCAAAAGACCCGCATAATGATGTGACCCCAAAAAGTTAGACCTTAGTAACGAGATGGTTTTTACCGTCTCGTTACTTTTTTATGCTGCCTGCAAGGAAAGCCTGTATTGAACAGGACTTTTCCAGCCCAGTTTTTCCTTGATTCTTTGCTCGTTATAGTATTTGATGTATCGTTCGATAGCGCCTTTTAATTCTTTGTAGCTGTAGTAGGTCACTCCGTAATATATTTCCTGCTTCAGTAAGCCGAAGAAGTTTTCCATTACAGCGTTATCATGACAGTTGCCTTTTCGAGACATGCTCTGAAAAATTCGTTCGTTTTTTAGTCTTTTGGTATAGAATTTCATTTGGTATGCCCAGCCCTGATCGGAGTGAAATGTTCTTCGATACGGACAATCAGCAGTAATTTTGATTGCTTTGGCTTGAGCTTCCAGTATGCTGTTAGCCGAAGGATATTTGGCTATTCCATAGCTGATGATTTCATTATTGAACATGTCCAGGAAAGGATCCAGATAAAGCTTGCGCAGAGTCAAATGTCCCTGTGAATCTGCTTCATAGTATTTGAATTCTGAAGTGTCGGTCGTAATCTTCTGGTGAGGGATATTCGTCTCAAAACGACGATGTATCCTATTTGGAGCAATGGTTCCTACCTTACCCTTATAGGAGCTGTATTTACGGCTCTTCCGGGTAAAAGATGTTACCTGAAGGCTCAGTTTCTGCATGATACGTTGAACTTTCTTCTTGTTCACGCAAATCCCTTGGTTCTTTAGCTCACCGGTCATGCGACGGTATCCATAATCTTTATGCTGGCTGCGGATTTCCTGTATTTTCTCCTCTACTTCCTGGTCTGGATTCTCGCGGTCAAACCGTTTCTGCCAGTACATATAGGTTGCTTTGGGCATTTGCGTATAGGAGAGAATGTCTTTCAACTTGAATGATCCTCGGAGACTGGAGATGATTTTCGCAACTCTCTCATTTTTGCTTCGTCCTCTAAACGCAGTCTCCTCAGTTCTTTTAAAAAAGCATTCTCTATTCGGAGTTTAAGGTTTTCATTCTCTAACTCCTGGACATGTTCCACACTGATGTTGACCATCGGTTGTTGAACCTGGGTATCTGTTTTTTTGGGTTTTGATTGGCTCAAAGTCTTTTTCCTACCTTTTTTATGTGACCGTAACGCATCCGGCCCCGCAATTTTAAATTCATTGACCCATCTGGAAATCAATGACGGATTGTTGATTCCTACACGAATTGCCAATTCCTGATATGAGATTTCATTTGTTGTCAAGGCCGGGTTCAATTTGACCCATTTGGCCGGTTAAAAGTGACCCAATAAAACGGTAAATTCAATGCTTTTTCTGCCTTAGGGCCGGAAGTCCTTAAAGCCGGTTTTCCCAAGGCCGGGCTGGGGGACGGCCGGATTCAAACCTGCACGCAGACGATCTTTCAGCCGGTAACTCTCACCTCTAATATTTATCACATGAGCATGGTACAGCAATCGGTCCAGGATAGCAGTCGCAATCACTGAATCGCTCATGAGTTCACCCCAGTCACTGAAATACTTGTTGCTGGTCATAATTATGGTGCCCCGCTCGTAGCGGGCACAGACAATCTGGAACAGCAATTCTGCCTGCTGCCGGCTCAGCTGCATATAGCCAACTTCATCTATCACCAGGACATCTGGCCGGGCGTAAAATTTGCAGCGCCTGGACAACAGCCTTTTTTCCCGACGCTTTTCCAGATCTTCAATAAGATGGGCTAGCGTAATGAAGTATGCGGTTTTGCCGTGGTGCAGGGTTTCTACCGCAAACGCGGTGGCCAGGTGCGTCTTGCCGACCCCCGGCGGGCCCAGCAGGATCAGATTTTCACCTCGTTCCACAAAAGCAAGTGTACGCAGTTCCTGGAGCTGTTTCGGATTCAGGCTGGGCTGGAACGAAAAATCGAATTCCTCCAGGGTCTTCACGGCCGGGATCCGCGCAGCTTTCATCCTTTTCCGGATGGCTTTCTCAGTTCGTTCCTTCTGTTGAAAGCTCAGGAGCTGGTCGAGAAACGAAATAAAAGTCGAGTCTTTTGCAGCGGCCGTTTCCAGAAGGGCATCCAGCTGGCAGGCTGCCTCCGGCATATTGAATTCAGCCAGGAGCTGCCTGGCATGCTCCACTTCAAGCATTGGATACCACCTCCATCAGCCTGTCGTAAAGGGCTAGAGGTCGTTTCACCACATCCTCTTTCATCTGGATTCCTGCCGTTCGAGGGTAAGCAATGCCTTCCTTTGCCTCCAATCCGCTGTATTGCGCCTGCTGCGGAACATAATATCCCTTTACTTCAGAGAGCGGTATATCTGCCACAGGAAGGTTATCTACGAATACCTGTACATGGTTCTGGTACAGCCGGACCCGGGCTTCTCTGCCGCTGTAATGCCAATCTATACCATAGAGATGACCATCGAAACTGACGAATCCATCTTTGGAAATCCGCCGATCTTCCCAGCGGTAACGGTTACGCAGTTCCTGAGGCGGGAGCGGGTTCAAATGCTCGGCCGCCAATTCCTGCAGAGGGATTTTCCCTGTAGTCCCATGCTTCTTGCCGTTCACATGCTGGCACCATTGAAGAGCCTGACGGTTCAGGTCGTACAGATTGGTGAAACGTCTTCCAGGCAGGAAATTCTCCTTGAGATAACGGACAGAACGTTCCACCTTCCCTTTCGTCTGAGGCCGGCGTACCTTACAGGTGGAAGGCTTGAAGCCCATATCGGCACAGAAACTTTCGAAAGCGGGAAGGAAGATGGTCTTACCGGCCTCGTGTTTCAGGACAACTGTCTTCATGTTGTCTGTCAGCACAACATCAGGAACTCCGCCGAAATATTCGAAAGCGTTCAGGATGCAGCGTTCCAGGCTTTTGAGGTCACACCGCTTTGTGAATTCCACGTACCTGGCCCTGGAGTATCCCAGGGTCATGACGAAAGCCGGAACTTTATGGAATTCGCCATCTGTGCCCAAATATTGGCAGATTCCCCAATCCATCTGGGCTTGTCTGCCGGGCTCGGTTTCATACCGTGGCACAGCCGGGATGGTCTTTGGCGGACGAAAAACGTGGACATAATCCTTGATGATGGTCTTCCCACCGGTGTAACCCATCTGTTGCAAGGTCTCCAGGATGACGACGCAGTTGAATATGCCATCGTGCATCATCTGGTTGACCTGCGGCTTAAAGGGATCCAGAATGGAACCGCGCTTATGAGGTTGCTCCGGCAGAGTAGCCACTTGCATATACTTCTTGGCCGTATTCTTGGAAATATTCTGCTCTTTACCGATAGCATATGCGCTCTTGCCTTTTCTTGCACTATCGCGTATTATCATAATAAGCCCACTTCCTATCATTTGGACTACCTCCTAACAAGTTTGGTCGCTTATTATTATGGTAATCCACTTTGGTATGAGGTGGGTCATTTTTTTCCGGCCCTTTAGGTCAATTATAGTCCGGCCTTAACATTTGTTAAGTAAGACTCTACCACAGAAAGTTTTTCTTTGAAAGAGTATATTTTTTGAGAGCGAGATCTCTTCAGACCATTATCTCCAAATGCCTTGTAAGCAGCAGCCCACTTTAGCAGCTGGCTGCTACTTGCCATCCCATATTTACGTGAAATAGAAATACACCCTTTGTCACTGTTCAAGTATTCCAGTACTATTTTTTTCTTAAATTCATAGCTGTGTCTTGCCATAAAAAAACTAACCCCCAATTGTTAGATTTTTGGTCTAACAATTGGGGGTCAGCTCATAAAGGAGTAAAATACCTTTGTGCGGGTTGAGTTTCGTATGGATGAGGAGGCAGGAAATAGTGAACCATGCCCAGCTTTTTACTGTTTTTTTTGATGTGTTCTGTCCTTTGGCAACAGGATATTTCCTGCGGCGGCGGAACTGGATGACGATGGCTCAGTGCAATGGGATGATGCTGTTCAATGTAGTGGTGCTGATCACGGTCATGAATCTGCTCAGTTTCTGGATTCTGCCTCTGAAAGGAAATCTGCTTCTGCTGCCTTTCCTGAGTCTTTTGGTGGCCTTCCTGTCAGCGGGAATGATGGTCCCCTTATGCCGCCACCTGTCTTTTGTGGATCAGGGGACCCTAGTAGTGGCTGCCATGCTGGCCAATATCGGGACCCTGGCCGGTATCTGCGGATATATTCTCTATGGGGAATTGAGCTTTGCTTATATCCAGCTTTTTGCCGTGCCCCAGAATATCCTGATGGTGGTGCTGGCTTTTCCCCTGGCCCAGTATTATGCTGCCCGGGAAGGCAGTACTGACGGAGCGGCTCCTTTGCATTTCAGCCTCCGGGAACTGCTCTTTACCCGGAAACAGCTGGGCGTGGCCGGGATGCTGATTGGACTGGGGCTGCAGCTGTTCCAGGTGGAACGCCCTGCATGTGTCACCGATTTTTTTCGACTGCTGGTCCATATCCAGGCCTGGATCGCTTTCACGCCTGTGGGCTATACCATTGATTTCCATCGGGCTTATCGCTGCCTGCGGCAGGCTGCAGGGCTGTTTCCCATTCGATTCCTGCTGGTGCCTCTGCTGATCTGCGGGGCTTCCAGCCTGGTGGTTGCAGACCCGGTACTCCTGGGGACCATTTTCCTGGCCTCCTCAGCGCCTGTTGCCATCAATGCGGTGATCACCGCCCAGCTTTTCCACCTGAACGTAGATCTGTCGGTAGCGGCCTTCCTGGAAACGACGGTTGTCTATGTGGCGGTCATTTTCCCCATTGGATACTGGATGTTTTGTTATAGGTAAAGCACGATTTTTCTTTATATTATATCAAAGGAAACAGCCTCTTAAGAAGTTCTGCAGGAAGTTGGCCTGGCGCTGATGCGGGACCTGCCGTTCCGAAAGTGACGGCAGAACCGAAACGGCCGCCTCCAATGCGGGTAATGGCTCCCATGGCTCCCATGGACATAGTAATCACCGGTGTGCGGGGGTGTTCTTCCTTCATTTCCAAAGTGGCTTCCAGCAGGGTCAGTACGTCCTTTTCCGTCCGGGGCATCACGGCTGCTTTGGCCAGGTCGCAGCCCAGCTCCTGCATGGTACACAGGGTACGGACCAGTTCCTCCCGGGAAGGGGTCTTCTGGAAATTATGGAAGGATCCCACTACTTTGATTCCGGAATCGTGGGCTTGAGCAACCAGATGTTCCATCACCTGGAATCCCCGTGACAGTTCCACATCAATCAAGTCCAGGGGCCCGTTGGCAATGACTTCTTCCAAAAGGGCCACGTAGTCATCGGTGGAGATTTCCAGCATCCCGCCTTCTGCTGTTGTACGTACGGTGAAAAGCAGAGGAAGATGGGGAATCCGCTTCTGGAAAAGAGCCAGTGGGGACCGCCAGCTGCCTGGCTCCCGAATGGAATCATAGCAGTCCGCCCGCCATTCAACCATATCACAGGGTGATTTTTCCAGAGTCTCCAGGGCGTCTTCCAGGGCTGACAGGGTGGGGGCTGTCAGGGGAACGGCGATTTTCGGGTGCCCGTCGCCGATTGCCAGATTTTTTACAAGTACAGGTTGGGCCATGATGGATATGCTCCTTTTTTCTTCTTTGTTCCAGTATACGGCAGCCGGTGGAAAAGTGTCAATAAAGGCTGCTGGCTGCATACAGAAAGGCTGAAGTTTCAGGACAGTCCTCCCGGATGTTTTCCTGTCGGATAAAATTATGCAAAAGTTCGAAAAATTCAAAAATCCATGGTATAATTTTCCTGTACCCTGCCGCAGACAGCGGCTGTATCACCAAAAATGCCATTGCAGAAAGAAGGAATGCCCCATGGCGGATCAACCCAAGAAACAAAGAAAAATGCTCAGTTCCTATTCCATCGTTTTCCTGTTCCTGATCTTCACAGCCATCCTGACCTGGTTCGTGCCCCAGTCCGTGGTCATCAACGACCATGGAACCAAGAAAATCATCTATGATGCCATCCTGGTGAAGGGAAAAGTGATGGCCGGCCAGGGGCTCCAGCCCATGGGGCTGTGGGACATCATCATGGCCCCGGCCAAGGGGTTCGTGAAGGCGGCCCAGCTGTGCTTTGCCCTCTTGATGGCCGGAGCGTTCCTCCATCTGCTGAACTATGTGGGAGCCATGCGGGCCGGGATCGGCTGGCTGCTGAAGCGGTTCACCGGCAAGACCCTGATTGTGGTGCTGACCTTCTTCTCCGCCCTTTTCGGGGCCGTTTACGGCCTCTGGGAAGAGATCCCCGCCTATTCCATGGCGGTGGTGCCCCTGTTCGTCCTGGCCGGATATGATGTGGTCACCGGCATCGGGGTGCTGACGGTGGGGGCCACGGCCGGCAACATGGCCAGCGTGGTGAACCCTTTCTCCCTGGGGGCTGCCGTGGGGGCCATCGGCAATGAAAGCCTGTCCCTGGGCAGCGGCATCGTCCTGCGGCTGGTGCTTTTCGCCGTGCTCTATCTGGTGGCCCTGGCCTATGTGCTCCAGTATGCGGCCCGGGTGAAGAAAGATCCCTCCAGATCCATTGTGGCCGGACTGCCGGTGAACACCATGGTGGAGGAAAGGCAGGAAGAGGTGGAAATCACCTCCCGTCAGGCTCTTTCCATCGGGCTCCTGGTACTGATCGTCATTGCCATGATCTGCGGCTATGTGCCCTGGGACTCCATTAAATTTGCGGATGGAACCACGGCAAAGACCCTGGTGAATCTGCCTTTTACCACCCTGGCCAAGGTACCGGTACTGGGGAACCTGCTGGGCGCGGAACATTACACCCAGTTCGGAGACTGGTATTTTGAAGAATTTTCCTTCGTATTCCTGGCCGGTGCCCTGCTGCTGGGAATCATCAACAAGATCCCGGAAGCCACCTTCATCAAAGAATTCATCGCCGGAGCCCGGGACCTGCTCAGCGTGGTGCTGGTGCTGGCCATTGCCAATGGGATTTCCGTGATCATGGGCAGCAAGACCGCCGGCATGTCCGTCACCTTTGTGTACTGGATCCAGAATGCCCTCCAGGGCGTGCCTTCCTGGGCTTTCTCCCTGGCCGTCATCCTGTCCTATGTGGCCATCGGGTTCTTCATGCAGTCCACCAGCGGGGTAGCCGGGATCACCATGCCCATCCTGGGGGCCGTGGCCTATGCCCTGTATGAAACCGCTCCCATCGGGCCGGTGGGGGGCCAGGTACTGCTGATCGCCAGCTTCACCATCGGGCTGAACTTCACCAGTGCCCTGTATCCCAGTGCCACCAACATGGGGACTTTGGAACTCTACAAGGTACCCTATGACATCTACCTGAAGTTCATCCTGAAAGGGGCCCTGCTGCTGCTCGTTACCGGCGGGATCATCGTTTCCGTGGCGCCCATGCTGGGCATCCTGTAACCTTTTGGGGTATAATGGAACCAATCAACAAGAAAAGGAGTTTTGCTGTCATGACCGTACTGGATTCTCTGGAACCCCGCCGGGTGTTCCATTTCTTTGAAGAAATTTCCCGGATTCCCCATGGGTCCGGCCATACCAAAGCCATCAGTGACTGGCTGGTGGAATTTGGCCGGAAACGGGGCCTGGAAGTCCGTCAGGATGCCCTGAACAATGTGGTCCTGGTGGGACCGGCTTCTCCCGGATATGAACAGGCAGAGCCGGTGATTTTCCAGGGCCACATGGACATGGTCTGTGAAAAGGCCCCGGACTGCCCCAAGGACATGGAAAAGGAAGGCCTGGACCTGGAAGTGTCCGGGGATGAAATCACCGCCCGGGGGACCACCCTGGGGGCGGATGACGGGATTGCCGTGGCCATGGGCCTGGCCCTGCTGGATGATCCATCCATTCCCCGGCCCCGGCTGGAAGCGGTGTTCACCGTGGACGAGGAAACCGGCATGCTGGGAGCAGTGAATCTGGATGCCAGCGGACTTGCAGGCCGGCGGATGATCAATATGGATTCGGAGGAAGAAGGGGTCTTCACCTCAGGCTGTGCCGGCGGAGTGGATGTGAACTGCGCCCTGCCCGTCCGGCGGGAAGCCTTTGCCGGCACCTGCCTGGAACTGAAGATCAGCGGCCTGACAGGGGGCCACTCTGGAGCGGAAATCCACAAGGGAAGGGCCAACGGGGACAGGCTCATGGGCCGTCTCCTGCTCCATCTGGACCGGGAAGTCCTGTACCGGCTGGTGGAAGTGGAAGGGGGAACCAAGGACAACGCCATTCCCCGGGAAGCCAGGGCGGCTGTGCTGACTCCCGAACCGGAAAAACTCCGGCAGGCAGTGGCGGCTTTTGACCGGATTCTCCGGCAGGAATTCCAGGTGACCGATCCGGACCTCCAGGTGACGGCAGAGCCGGCAAGGGCGGAACGCATGCCCATGGACCGGGAATCCACGGAAAAGGTCCAGTGTCTCCTGACCAGTCTGCCGGGAGGGGTCCAGGTCATGAGTCCGGAACTGGAAGGCATGGTCCAGACCTCCCTGAACCTGGGGATCCTCTATACGGAAGACGGGCAGGTGTGCGCTGGCCTGCTGGTGCGCAGCAGTGTGGAAAGCCAGAAGGAAATGGTGGCGGAACAGATCGAAGGGCTGCTGCGGCAGCTGGGAGGACAGGCCATCCGCTCCGGGGACTATCCGGGCTGGGCCTACCGGGCAGATTCGCCTCTCCGGGACCTGTTTGTCCAGGTGTACCGGGAACAGTATGGAAAGGAACCCAAAGTGGAAGCCATCCACGCCGGGGTGGAATGTGGCATGTTCGCCGCCAAGCTCCCGGGACTGGACTGCATTTCCCTGGGGCCCACCCTGACGGAAATCCATACGTATCGGGAAACCATGCACATCGCTTCCGTCCAGCGGACCTGGAACCTGCTGCTGGAAGTACTGAAACGGATGAAATGAGGGTGTACACCATGAATGATATGGAACAGCGGACCCAGGCCATCATCGAAGCCTGTGCCCGGGAAAAGGAAACCAATCCTCTGGCCATTTTCCGCCATGTGGCGGGACAGGATTTCGTGCGGATCCACGGGCCGGAGCACCATGTACTGGATGGAGCCTGTCTCCTGACCGCTCTCCATCATGCGGGCATGGAGTTCGATCTGCCGGAACAATTGAACAGACTGCGACAGGAGGGCCTCCAGATGCCCGGAGCCATCTGTGGCCACTGGGGTGTCTGCGGGGCTGTGGCTTCCGTTGGGGCCGCTCTTGCTCTTCTGGAAGGAACCGGGCCGCTGACCACGGATTCTTCCTGGGGCAGCCATATGACGTATACGGCCCGGGCTCTGGCCAATCTGGCGGCCATCGGAGGGCCCCGGTGCTGCAAACGGGATGCCTTCACAGCCCTGAAAACAGCCATTCCTTATGTAAAGGAACGGTTCGGGATCGACCTGCCGGAAGAAAGGACGGTCTGCGGCTTCTATCTCCGGAATCAGCAGTGCCTGGGGAAAAGGTGTCCCTACAATCCGGAACATCAGGCGGTGGTTGCACGGTAAAGGACAGCTGCCTCTTTTTTCTTCTCCCATTCTAGTGTAAAATAGAACTATTATGTCTGTGACACTGCATTGGAGGAACGTGTATGAAGAAAAAATACTGGCTGGGCTTTTGGGCTGCTGCCATTTTTCTGTTGTTTTTTATGAATTCTTCCCTGCCCCTGACGGACAGTGTGGAAGGGAATTACGCCCTGACGGCCAAGGAAATGGTCCTGAGTGGCGACTGGCTGTCACCCCAGATCTATGGCCGTTACTGGTATGACAAACCGGTCTTTGCCTACTGGATGATCGCCCTGGGTTTCAAGATTTTTGGCTTCAGTGAATTCGGTGCCCGGTTCTTTCCCTCCCTGTTCGGGCTGGGCGGGCTGTGGCTTACGGTAAAGGCCGGCAAGAAGCTCTATGGAGAAGAAGTGGGCTTCCTCAGCGGTGTCCTTCTGCTTATGACCCTGCAGTTCTTTACCATTTCCAAGAGCGTGCTCACGGATGGCATGCTGCTTCTGTTCATGGATGGGGCGCTGCTGTGTTTCTACCTGGGCTACAGTACCCGGGAGAAAAACTGGTATTACGGGCTGTACCTCCTGGCTGGGCTGGCTACTTTGACCAAGGGACCCATCGGGTTTCTCATGCCCGGTTTCATCATCACCCTGTTCCTGCTGTACCAGAAGGACTGGAAATGTCTGAAGAGCGCCCATCTGCCTTCAGGCATTGTCTTATTCCTGCTGGTGGCCCTGCCCTGGTACATTGCCATGGCCAGGGTCCATCCGGATTTCCTGGGTAGTTTCCTGGGGACTCAGAATGTGCTGCGGGCAACGGTCTCGGAACATCCCCGGGACAATGTAATCTGGTACTATACGGCGGTGAACCTGCTGAACGCCTATGCCTGGGTGGGGTTCATACCGCCCATGCTGTGGAATCTGGTACGGAAGAACGGGCAATGGAAGTATCCGGCACCCCGGGAGGCGTTCCTGCTGCTGTGGATGGCAGCCATTTTCGTGTTTTTCCAGTGCATGGCCACCAAATACATCACCTATACGTATCCGCTGCTGCTGCCTCTGTGTGTGCTTACGGCAGATTACATCTGGAAAAAGGGACAGAAGCTGGAAGTCAGATGGATGCTCCTTGGGAACATCCTGTTTTACGGAGCACTGGCTGTGGCAGCCTGGAAATTGCCCAAACTGGCACCCAAGGTATTTGCCCATCCCATGAATGTATTTTACTTCATGCTCATCTACACCCTGTGCATGGCCGTACTGGTCCTGCATCGATACAAGGGAAAAAGCAGCCAGGAAGTGTTCTCCACAGTGATCCTGCTGACCATTGCCTTCCATTGCTGCAGCCTGGACCTGTTGGCCCAGCCGCTGATGTACGATGTGACCGGTAAGACAGCGGCCCAGTTCATCAATTCCATGGTGCCGGCAGATGTGCCCATCTACATCCGGGGCGGCGGCTATCCCACCTCTGCGGTGTTCTATACGGGCCGGGAGATGGTGATGCTGGTGCCCGACCAGGAAGCCGATGCGTTCCAGCCCCGGCAGGACAGCTGGTCGGCCAAGAACATCATGCCCTGGACTACTTATGGTAAGGTGCAGCAGCAGTCGGGCAAGGCGGTGGTGCTGGTGGACACCCATACGAAGAAACTGACTACCAAACTGGAAGAGGACTGGCCGGCCACCTGGAAGCGGATCAAGCTGCCCGGTCAGTGGACGGTTATGATCAAGGAGCGGTAATATGGAAGAAGAACAGTTGCAGGCCTATTTGGAGAAACAGGAGTTCATTGGTTTCCAGGTCCACCAGGCCGAGTTGGAGAAACCGGAGGGGACGGCCCGGTATTTTCAGTTGCTGGACTACGTGGGCAGTCATCCCCAATGGGCCAGAAAATTCTGCAGCCGCTGGGGGCTTTCTTTCCATGAGGATTGCGGACAGTATCTGTGGGAGAACCAGGGAGCGGTGGATTTTGTTAAGAAGCTGGGGGAGATATTTCCATTTCTGTTCTACCTGGCAGAGAAGGAAGGGGAGACCCTGAAGCTTCTGGTGATGCTCACCTGCCGCAGTGACAAGCTGGAAGGGGACAACCTTTCTCTGGACCGGGAAAAGTTCAATGCCTATCTGAAACAGCAGCTGAAAGGGCTGCTGTTCATGAGCGAGAAAACGGGCCTTAGCCCGGAGAATGCCCAGAGTCTGATACAGGGTGTCTATGCGTATTTTGGATTGACTGACTGACCAGTCAAATTCACAAATCATTCAAGAATTTGCCCTTCCTTTGACACAAGATATGGCTATACTAATACTCGTAACAGGGATTACCCCTCCTTGTTACATCTTCCCCATCAAATCATCATAAACAACTTCCTTTCAAGGAAAAGGCCTTCTGCTTCCCCAGCAGAAGGCCTTTTCCATTCCTGTGGTATATATGGTTACATGCTACAGGATTTTTTACTTTGTCACTCCGTGTTTCTGGGCGAAGTCCAGGAACGTATGGATGTTCTCGAAGCTGGCGGTATTTTTCAGCCAGAGCATTTCGATGCCATAATACAGTGGCGGATTCAGAGAAATGGGTACCAGGTCCGGCTCCCGTTCGGCCACCGGCCGGTACAGGAATCCCCCGGCTGCCCCGTTCTTGATCAGCTGGATTTTGGTGTACAGCTGGCTGGTGGACCAGAGAATCTTGGGCGTACAGTGATCTGCATGGAACCGTTCCAGGATCTTTTCCCGGAAATGCTGGTGACCCTCGATTTCCACCAGGGCCATCTGGGCTACCTGTTTCAGGGAAATGGTTTTCTCCGCAGCATAGGGATGCTCCCGGTTCACACAGTACACGATTTCACTCTGGCGCATGGCACAGGCATCCGTGTTCGCCTGGTCGGACCCCAGTCCACTGACCAGGGCGATGTCGATCCGTTCCTCCTGGAGAGCTTTCCGCAGGCTCAGGGAATTGCCGTGGTGGAGTTCCAGCCGGATGTCCGGGTATTCTTTGTGGAACTGGGCCAGCAGGGGAACCTCCAGTGACTCGATCATGGGTGGCAGGCCGATCCGTATACAGGTGTTCTTCTTCTGCAATCGGGTCATGTCATCGCTGATCTGTTTGGCTTTGTCCAGCAGTTCCTCCACTTCCAGCAGGAAATAGGAACCCTCTGTGGTCAGTGTCAATTTCTTGTGGGATCGTTTGAACAGTTTCAGATCAAACTCTTCTTCCAGCTCGCGGATGGCTGCTGACACCGCAGGTTGGGAGATTTGGAGATTTTCGGCAGCCTTGGTGATGCTCTGCTGCCGGCAGACTTCCTGGAAATAGCGCAATTGATGTAATTTCATACTTTCTCCTCCCAAACCTTGGTGGTTCTCCCGGTTTGTTTATTGTCTTGTCTTAAATATATTATATACAAAAGAATCAAAGAAAATAATAACAGATTTATTTATAAATAACATAATTAATAACGATGTGATCTACATCTGAAATGTTTGTGGGGCAACCCTCTTTTCCAGGAATTTCTGATATAATAGTAGTATTTTGAAAAGGCGGCTTACAAAGAGTCATTGGGGGAGGAAAAAACGTGAAAAAAGAAACAGGCAGCCTGGTATTGTGCGGTCTCTTTACGGCTCTTATGGCGGTGGGTGCGTTCATCCACATCATGCTGCCCGTCGGGCCATTTCAGGTGACCGTGTCTCTCCAGATCTTCTTTGCCATCCTGGCCGGGCTGTTCCTGGGGTCCCGGCATGGTTTTCTGAGTGTCCTGGCCTACCTGGTGCTGGGCCTGGCAGGGGTACCCATCTTTGCCCATGGAGGTGGCCTGGGCTATTTGCTGAAACCCACCTTCGGCTTTTTGCTGGGATTTCCCTGTGCGGCCTGGGTGGCCGGGGTATTGGGCGGTGACAACCGGAAGACGGGATTGCAACAGCTGCTGGCGGCAGCGTTCGGTGGAGAAATGATTTATTATTTCACCGGTCTTGTCTACTATTCTATCATGTTCAACGTTGTGCTTCAGAATGGGGAGGGCATCGGGTTCATCAGACTTTTGGAAGTATGGTTCTTCAGTACGGTGATCCCGGACGGCATTATCTGCGTACTGGCTGCGCTGGTGTATCGGAAACTGGCCCCTCTGGTAAGGAGATAATATGAGAAAACTGATCATTGCCACCCGCGGCAGTAAGCTGGCCCTGGCCCAGACGGAAATCGTCCGTCGGCTATTGCAGGAGGTACAGGTGGAAACGGCCATCCATACCATTACCACGGCCGGGGATCGGGATCGGATCCATGCCCTGGTGAAAATCGGCGGACGGGGCGTCTTCGTGCGGGAAATCGAGCGGGAACTCCTCAGTGGAGAGGCGGATCTGGCTGTGCACAGCGCCAAGGACCTTCCCTATGAACTGGCTCCCGGTCTGGTGATTGCCGGCACGCCCAAAGCAGCTGATCCCCGGGATGCGCTGGTCACCCGGAAGGGAAAGAACGGAGGCGGTCCTTTGGTCATCGGAACCGGCAGTCCCCGGCGGATCGCAGAACTCAGACCTCTTTATCCGGAAGCGGTGTTCAAGGATATCCGGGGCAATGTGACCACCCGGCTCCATAAACTGGATCGGGGAGAATATGATGCCATTGTGCTGGCTATGGCCGGCCTGGAACGGATGGGCGTGGATGCATCGGCTTATGACCTCCATCCCTTTGACGTGGAGCAGGTGATGCCTGCCGGTTGCCAGGGCATCATTGCTGTGGAATGCCGCAGCCGGGACAGGGAACTGATGGCACTTCTCCAGAAAATCAGCCATGGGATCACCTGGCGGCGTTTTTTGCTGGAACGGGAACTGTTCTGCAGCATGAAGGTGGATTGCGCCATGGCAGTGGGTATCCACGCCAGTTTCCCCCGAAAGGGAGAGGTGCGCCTGGGGGCCATGCTGGATGGGGTGAAGGCTTTCCGGCAGGGGCGGACAGAGAACCATGCTCTGCTGGCGGCGTCTCTGAAAAAGGAGTTGTATGATGGGAAATCATGAAAATGCAGGAAAGGTGTGGCTGGTGGGAGCCGGCTGCAGCGCGGGACTTTTGACCCTGGAGGGACTGGAACGGTTGCGGCAGGCCCAGGTGGTGCTGTACGATGCCCTGCTGGATCCGGCCCTCCTGGCGGAGATTCCCGACGGGGCAGAAGCCATTCCGGTGGGAAAACGCTGCGGCCATCACAGTCTGAAACAGACAGCCATCAATGACCTGCTGGTGAAGAAAGCCCGGGAGGGGAAACGGGTGGTCCGTCTCAAGGGAGGCGACAGCTTCGTACTGGGACGGGGCGGAGAAGAACTCCTGGCCCTGCAGGCTGCCGGTATCCCCTATGATATGGTTCCCGGAGTCACTTCGGCGGTGGCGGTACCGGAGCATCTTGGTATCCCGGTGACCCATAGGGGGCTGGCCCGTTCGTTCACGGTGGTCACTGGCCATACCCGGAATGGAGATCTGGAGGATTGGCAGGCGCTGGCAGACCTGCAGGGAACCCTGGTGTTCCTTATGGGACTGGGCCAGCTTGCCCATATCTGTGAAACCCTGCTGCAGCATGGGAAAGCCCCGGAGACCCCAGTGAGCGTCCTGTGCGGCGGGTACAGCGGGGAGGAGCTGCGGCTGGACGGGACCCTGTCCACCATGGTGGAAAAAGCCCGGGGAAAGGCATTTGCACCTGCCATCATCGTGGTAGGCCCTGCAGCGGCCATGCACCTGGAAGGAGAGTCGAAGGACCCGGTGATGGTCACAGGCAGTCGCAGCTTCTGCCACCAGGTGGCGATGGCTCTGGAACCTTTGGGATGGTCGGTGAAACAGGTTCCGGTGCTGGAAATAGAACCATGCACCGACAGGCTGCCCACGTCCATTTTAGAGGCTACCTGGCTGGTGTTTACCAGCCGGAACGGGGTACGGCTGTTTGGCCGGTGGCTTCGTCAGCATTCCCTGGATCACCGGAAACTGGCAGGGTGCCGGCTGGCGTCCCTGGGGGAAGGAACGGCGGACGAGCTGTCCCGGCTGGGTTTTACAGCCGATCTGATGCCGGAAACCTATACGGCGGAAGCGCTGGGGAAAGCGCTGGCCAGGGCAGTGGCACCCGGGGAACGGTGCGTATTATTGCGGGCCGAGGAAGGCTCCCCGGATTTGCCCCGGATCCTGGAAAAAGCCGGAGTCGCCTATGAAGATATCCCCATTTACCGGGTCCGTCCCGTCCAACGGGCAGCTGTCGAAAAAATGGAACTGGCTCCCGGGACGCTGATCTTCGGCAGCGCCAAAGGGGTCCATTCCTTCTTTGCCCACTATACACTGGTCTCCGGGACGAAGATCCTGTGTATCGGACCCGTTACGGCAAAAGCCGTCCGGGAAGAAGGCTTTTCTGAACCGGCCTGTGCCATGGTCCATTCAGTGGCAGGACTGGTGCGGGAGGTACAGGAACCATGAGTTATTTTCCCATGATGATCCAGCTGGAACACGCTCCGGTGCTGCTGGTGGGCGGTGGCAGAACGGCCCGGCGGAAAGCTGCCATCTTACAAGAATTCGGTGCCGCCGTGGAGGTGGTGGCCCCTGCCATGGATCCGGAGATCCGGGGCCTGGATGTCATCCTGCACCAGCGTCCCTTTGCGCCCTGTGATCTGGAGCGGCAGCCCTGGCGGCTGGTGGTGGCGGCCACGGATGACCGGGCCGTGAACCGGGTGATCAGTGAAGGGTGCCGGAAGCGGGGCATCCCGGTGAATGTGGTGGACGATCCGGAGCTGTGCACTTTCATCTTTCCAGCCATCGTGAAACAGCAGGAGCTGGTGTGTGCTGTCAGCAGCGGCGGCCGCAGCCCTCTGGTGGCCCAGTGGGTGAAACGACGGCTGCAGCAGGTGATGCCGGAGAATCTGGGGACCCTCAACGAGGCCATGGGGCAGTTCCGTAAAGTGCTGCAGCGGGAGGAACCGGAGGAAGGGAAACGGCGGGCTTTGCTGAAAAAAAAGCTGGCGGAGTTATTGGGAAAGGGACTGTAAAGGCCAAAGTCCCTTTCCCGATTTTTTTTGAAAAAATCCCGGAAAAGTACTTGCATTATTTCCAGACTCTGATATAATAACAACTGTAAGAAATAATAAATATCAACAAGTATCAAATCCAAAGAAATATCGCTGGATTTGCAAGTTTCAAGGGGAGGAAATATCATGAAAAAATTCATTTGCAGAGTTTGCGGTTATGTCTATGAAGGGGAAGAAGCCCCGGAAAAATGCCCTCAATGCGGTGCACCGAAAGACAAATTCGATGAACTGAAGGAAGGCGTGAAAGAATACGCTGATGAACACGTTGTAGGCGTTGCCAAAGGCGTAGATGAAAGAGTCCTGGAAGGCCTGCGTCAACACTTCACCGGTGAATGCTCCGAAGTGGGTATGTACCTGGCTATGAGCCGTGTAGCTGACCGGGAAGGGTATCCGGAAGTGGCTGAAGCCTACAAACGGATCGCTTTCGAAGAAGCTGAACATGCTGCCAAATTCGCCGAACTGCTGGGCGAAGTGGTAACTGACAGCACCAAGAAGAACCTGGAAATGCGGGCTGCTGCTGAACAGGGTGCCTGCGCCGGCAAGAAAGAAATCGCAACTCTGGCCAAACAACTGGGCTACGATGCCATCCATGATACCGTTCATGAAATGGCTAAAGATGAAGCTCGTCATGGCCGTGTATTCGATGGCCTGCTGGCTCGTTACTTTGCAAAATAATCCCGGAGCCTTTCTGCTCCCAGGGAATCAAAAGGTGTCGCTGCGGCGGCACCTTTTTTTGTATGGTATAATACAGTCATCATGAATCAGGAGGGGATCGGGTTGGAAGAGGCACAGAAAAAACGGAATGCCGTGTTGGCCCGGAAGGTGATCCGAGGATTGGAATCCCGGAATATGCATGCCTATTATGCGGAAACGGTGGCTGACGGGGTGCAGCAGGCTTTGCGTCTGATTCCGGAAGGCAGTGTGGTGACCATGGGCGGCAGCACTTCCGTACGGGAAAGCGGCCTGGTGGAAGCCCTGAAACAGGGAAACTACACTTTCATCGATCGGGAGGAGTATGCTGACCGGGAGGAGGCCCATCACAAAGCCTATACGGCGGACTGGTACCTGACCAGCTGCAATGCCATGACCGACGACGGGGTGATGGTTAACATCGACGGCAATGGCAATCGGGTTTCGGCCATGGCCTACGGACCGAAACACGTACTGTATCTGATCAGCCTGGACAAGGTGTGTAAAGGCCTGGAGGCGGCTCTGGACCGGGCGGAAAACAGGGTGGCGTCCGTGGTGGCCATCAAATACAAGGTGAAGACACCCTGCACGGTCACCGGCCTGTGTTCCCACTGCAAAGCCATCGATACCCGCTGCTGCCAGATCCTGATCACCCGTTTTTCCCGGAATCCGGACCGTGCCCATGTGATCCTGGTGAACGAACCGCTGGGATTGTGACTTTCACTGCATACGATTTTATCTGAAGAGAAAATAAGGAGGAACGATTGTGGAAACCAAAAAGATCCAGTTCGCCAGTGATTATCAGGAGGGAGCGGCCCCCGAAATCCTGGCTCGGCTCCAGGAAACCAACTGGGAGCAAACGGCTGGCTACGGGGAAGATGGTTATTCAGAAAGTGCCCGCAGCAGGATCCGGGAAGCCTGCCAGGCTCCTGAAGCAGAAATCCATTTCCTGGTGGGGGGTACCCAGACCAATGCCACGGTCATCGATACGGTGCTGCGGCCCTATCAGGGCGTAGTAGCAGCGGCCACCGGCCATGTGAATGTTCATGAAGCCGGAGCCATCGAATACGGCGGCCACAAGGTGCTGGCCGTGCCGGAGGAAGATGGCAGGCTGACGGCGAAAGCCCTGGAGGCCTTCGTGAAGAACTACTGGGACGACGCCAACCGGGAACATATGGTGATGCCCGGTATGGTGTACCTGTCCCAGCCCACGGAAATGGGGACCCTGTACACACTGGCCGAGCTGGAAGCTATCAGGGCCGTATGTACGGCGTACAAGCTTCCCCTGTTCGTGGATGGGGCCCGGCTGGCCTACGCTCTGGGCACACCGGAAAACGACGTGACCCTGCCCGATCTGGCTCGTCTGTGCGATGTGTTTTACATCGGCGGGACCAAATGCGGGGCTTTGTTCGGTGAAGCTGTGGTATTCCCCAAACCCGGATTCGTGCCCCATTTCTTCACCATGGTGAAGCAGCATGGTGCCCTTCTGGCCAAGGGACGGATCAGCGGTCTCCAGTTTGAGACCCTGTTTACGGACGGACTGTATGAAGGACTGGGCCGGCATGGCATCCAGATGGCCCGGAAGATCCGCCGTGCCCTGCTGGAAAAAGGGTATGAACTGCCTTATCCGGCACCCACCAACCAGCTGTTCCTGCTGCTGGACAAAAAGAAGGCCGACGAACTGGCCGAAAAAGTGGTGCTGGGGTTCGGCACAGAGTGGCCCGACGGAAGGGTTCTCATGCGCATCTGCACCAGCTGGGCCACCCGGGAAGAGGATGTGGAGAAGCTGATTGCCGTCCTTTAGGAAATAGTGGCTGGTGAAGGAAGTCAGCTCACAGGCCAGGGACGGGCTTACCTGGCCTGATATTTTTTGTTCATCTGTACCAGGTACTCACAAATCTCATAGTCCCTTGACTTTTCCTCTTTTTCGGATACAATATGAATTAATGGCATATGCCGATAATAAAAGGCGAGGTGAGAAGATTGCCCAGACCGGTTCGGAAACGGCGGGTGTACCAGCAACCAGGGAGTTTCTATTTTGTGGGGGCCAACCCTTCCAGGGGCGACGTGGTATTGACCCTGGATGAATTCGAGGCCGTGCGGCTCTGCGACTATGTGGGGCTGGAGCAGGGGGAGGCAGCGAAACGCCTGGATGTGGCCCGCTCCACATTTCAAAACATCCTCAACCGGGCTCGGAAAAAGCTGGCAGAGGTCCTGATCTACGGGAAAGACCTGCGGATCGAGGAAGGCAGCGTGGAGTTCGCCCGGGACCCGGAATGGGGCTGCTGCCAGTTCATCCTGCAGTCGGTCCGCCGGGTGGGCGGTCTTCCAGATTTTCCGAAGGAGGAACAGGATATGAAAATTGCAGTGACCTATGATGCGGAAAACGGCGAGATTTTCCAGCATTTCGGCAGGACGGAGAATTTCAAGGTCTATGAGGTGGAAGACGGCCAGGTGAAGGAAGCTAGGGTGGAAAGCACCAACGGGCAGGGGCACGGCGCCCTGGCCGGTGTGCTGAAGGATCTGGGGGTGGAAACCCTGATTTGCGGCGGCATCGGCGGCGGGGCCCAGCAGGCCCTGAACGCCCAGGGTATCCGTTTCTACGGCGGCTGCAGCGGTCAGGCAGACCAGGCGGTGGCCGATTTCCTGGCCGACAAGCTGGCCTACCAGGAAGACATCCAGTGCGCCCATCATGAGCACCACGACCACGGCGAAGGCGGCTGCGGCCATCACGGCTGCCATCATTGAGACCTGACATAAAATGGGTTGTTCCCACAAAGGACAACCCATTTTTTTTATGTTATAATGGGAACAATTTTGAAAGCATAAGGAGATAACCATGTCTGATTACTTCATTTCCCAGGTCTATCCCTCGGACGCCCGGACCAATGCCCAGGTGGACGCCCTGCTGCAGCAGGAGGGGATCCGGCGGGATGCCAACCTGGATTATACCTGCGTGATGTTCGACAACGACTACCACGCCATCGCCACGGGCAGCTGCTTCGGCAACACCCTGCGCTGCATGGCCGTGGATCACCACCACCAGGGCGAGGGGCTCATGAATGAGATCGTGTCCCACCTGGTGCAGTACCAGTACGAACGGGGCAACCTGCACCTGTTCCTGTACACCAAATGCAATTCGGCCAAGTTCTTCGGCGATCTGGGCTTCTACGAAATCGCCCGCATCCAGGACCAGATTGTGTTCATGGAAAATCGGAAGGACGGTTTCTCCAGCTACCTGGACCAGCTGGCCCAGACAAAGGTGGACGCACCCAAAGTGGGTGCCATCGTCATGAATGCCAACCCCTTTACCCTGGGACACCAGTACCTGGTGGAAAAAGCGGCGGCGGAAAATGATGTGGTGCATCTGTTCATGGTCAGCGAAGACGCCAGCCTGTTCCCTTATACTGTGCGCAGGCAGCTGATCAAAGCCGGTACGGCGCACCTGAAGAACCTGCGGTATCACGACAGCGGTCCGTACATCATCAGCCAGGCCACGTTCCCCAGCTATTTCCAGAAGGATGCGGAAGCGGTTATCACCAGCCATGCCAACCTGGATCTGGCCATCTTTACGAAAATCGCCCACAAGCTGGGTATCACTGCCCGGTATGTGGGAGAGGAACCCACCAGCGTGGTTACCGGTCTGTACAACCAGGTGATGCAGCAGAAGCTGCCCGAGGACGGCATCCAGTGCATCGTGGTGCCCCGCCGGGAAGAAGACGGCCAGGTGGTCAGTGCTTCCACCGTGCGCAAGGCCATCCAGGAGGACAACTGGGACCTGGTGCAGCAGCAGGTGCCTCCCACCACCTGGGAATTCCTGCGCAGTGAAGCGGCCAAACCCATCATTGCCAAAATCAGGAGAGAGAAAGACGTGGTCCATTATTAAGGGGGGCCACTCTTGACAATTATACTGTATCTGATATAATTACACCATCACAATTACATATAGCTCATCAAGAGTGGTGGAGGGAATGGCCCTTTGAAGCCACAGCAACCATGGCCTTTGGGTCAACGGTGCTAAGTCCTGCAATGCGTTATTCGATTGTGAGATGAGAGTCCCATATGTACTCTCATGTTTTGAGAGTATTTTTTTTGCAAGGAGGAAACTATGAGAAAAGTCTTTACGTCTGAATCTGTGACGGAAGGGCATCCTGACAAGATTGCCGATCAGATTTCTGATGCGGTGCTGGATGCCATCTTGGAAAAAGACCCGGATGCACGAGTGGCTTGTGAAACCCTGGTGGCGACAGGCCAGATCCATATTGTAGGGGAAATTTCCACCAGCTGCTACGTGGACATCGCCAAGATTGCCCGGCAGACGGTGATCGATATTGGTTATGACCGTGCCAAATACGGCTTTGACGGGGCCACCTGCGGAGTCCTGATTTCCATCGATGAACAGTCTCCGGATATTGCCCAGGGGGTGGATGAATCGGACGAAGCCAAGGCCGGTGACCATACCGACGATGAAAAGATCGGCGCCGGCGACCAGGGTATGATGTTCGGATACGCCACTGACGAAACCCCGGAATACATGCCCCTGCCCATCTCTTTGGCTCACAAGCTGGCCCGCCGGCTGGCCCAGGTCCGCAAGGAGGGCATCCTGCCCTACCTGCGTCCTGATGGCAAGACCCAGGTTTCTGTGGAATATGAAGACGACAAACCTGTCCGCGTGAATACCATTGTGGTCTCCGCCCAGCATGCTCCGGAAATTTCCATGGAACAACTGCGCAGGGACATCCTGGAATACGTAATCAAACCGGTGGTCCCGGCTGACCTGCTGGACGAAGACACCATCTACCACATCAATCCCACCGGCCGGTTCGTCATCGGCGGTCCTCAGGGGGATTCCGGTCTGACCGGGCGGAAAATCATCGTGGATACCTATGGCGGCATGGCCCGTCATGGGGGTGGCGCTTTCTCCGGAAAGGATCCCACCAAGGTGGACCGGAGTGCGGCCTATGCAGCCCGTTATGTAGCCAAGAACGTGGTGGCAGCCGGCCTGGCCCGGAAATGCGAAATCCAGCTGGCGTATGCCATCGGTGTGGCACGGCCGGTTTCCATCAGCGTGAACACCTATGGGACCAATGCCATTCCTGAAGAAGAAATCGTGAAACTGATCGAAAAGAACTTCTCCCTGACCCCGGCAGGCATCATCAAGAGCCTGGATCTGCGGCGACCCATCTACAAGCAGACGGCAGCCTACGGCCATTTCGGCCGGACGGATGTGGATCTGCCCTGGGAACGGCTGGATAAAGTGGATGCACTGAAAAAGGCACTGCAATAATATGGAATACGCCAAGGTTGCCATCAACCTGCCGGTGAAGAACCTGTTCCGGCAGTTCACCTACCATGTGCCCGAGAGCCTGGATTTCCTGGCTCAGGGCTGGCGGGTGGTGGTGCCTTTCGGAACGCAGCTGGTGGAAGGGTTCATCGTCGAGGAGGACAAGGCACCGGATCTTTCCCGGGAGCTGAAGGACATTGCGGACGTGGTGGGTACGGAGCCCTGGTTCGACAGCGAAATGCTGGCCACGGCCTATTGGCTGAGCCAGTATTATCTCTGCAGCCTGGCCGAGGCCCTGCGGCTGTTCATCCCCGGCAAGAAAAGCCTGGCCGCTACCGGGAATTATGTACCGGTGCCGGACTGGACGAAACCGCTTCCGCCCCGGGAACAGGAACTGTATGACTTCCTGTGCCGGAAAGGGCCGCTGCCCCGGAAGGCCATCCGGAAACTGCCTGGAGGAGAAACTGCCCTGAAGGGCCTCATCACCCGGCAGGCGGTGGTACTTTCTTACGATGTGAAATACAAGCTGCGGCAGAAGTCGGAACGGACGTTCCAGGCCACACCGGAAGGATTGGCGGCATATCAGGATGGAAAGGTCCGGGGCAAAAGCCAGCAGGCTGCCCTGGACCTTTTGTCGTCCGGGAATGTGGTCAGCGGACCGGAAATGACCCGGCATGGTATCTCTACAGAGGTGCTGCGGACCATGGTGCTGCGGGGCTGGCTGCTGGAAGGCCGGCACCGGGTACTGCGGGACAGCTACGAAAAACTGGAGGCCCGGAAGGAGACCCTGGAGCTGACGGAGGAACAGAAGGCAGCTATTCAGGCAGTGGATGGGGCCCGGAAGGAACATGAACCTCGTACTTTCCTGCTCCAGGGCATCACCGGCAGCGGCAAGACGGAAGTCTATCTGCGGCTGACGGAACGGGCTCTGGCGGACGGAGGCCAGGTGCTGGTCCTGGTGCCGGAAATCGCCCTGACCGGACAAACCGTGAAACGGTTCAAGGCCTGGTTCGGGGGCGCTGTGGCTGTGGCCCACAGCCGGTTGTCCGCCAGCGAGCGGGCGGATGTGTGGCAGAAAATGCGTTCCGGCCAGGCACGGGTACTGATTGGGGTCCGTTCGGCCGTGTTCTGTCCCTTTTCCAATCTCTCTCTGATCATCCTGGACGAAGAACATGAGGGAAGCTACAAACAGGAGGAACGCCCCAGCTATCACGCCCGGCTGGTGGCCCAGTACCGGGCCCACTACCGGAAACTGCCGGTGGTGCTGGGTTCGGCCACCCCGGACCTGGAATCCTACTATCTGGCAGAAACAGGGGTTTATACCCACCTGTACCTGAAGCATCGGGCCCGGGAAGGGGCCCATCTGCCCCAGGTGTCCATCGTGGACATGCGGGAGGAGCTGCAGAAGGGCAACCGAACCGTACTGTCGGAAGCTCTGCGCAGCCGGCTGGAGGAAACGGTGCAGCACGGGGAGCAGGCCATCATCCTGCTGAACCGGCGGGGCTATTCCACCTTTGTCATGTGCCGGGACTGCGGAGAATCCATCAGCTGCCCCAACTGTGCCGTGTCCCTGGTGTACCATGCCCGGGAACAGCTGCTGGAATGTCACTATTGCGGCCATACGGAACCGGTGCCCACGATCTGCCCTCATTGCGGCAGCAAGCGGATCAAGTTCTTCGGAACGGGTACGGAAAAGGCGGAAATGGAGATCCAGAGCCTGTGCCCCGGCGTGAAGCCTCTGCGCATGGACCAGGACTCCACCAGCCGGAAGTTCGCCCACGAGCGGATCCTGTCGGAATTTCGCAGCGGGGCCTACAATGTGCTCCTGGGCACCCAGATGGTGGCCAAAGGGCACGATATCCCCAATGTGACATTGGTGGGGATCTTGAGCGCTGATTCCCAGCTGAACCTGCCGGACTTCCGCAGCGGCGAGCGGTGCTTTGCCCTGCTGACCCAGGCCGCAGGCCGGGCCGGACGGGGGGATAAGCCGGGCCATGTGATCTTCCAGGCCTACGATGCGGAAAATCCCATCCTGCAGCTGGCAGCCAGACAGGATTACGAAGGCTTCGCCAAACTGGAGCTGGCCCAGCGGAAGGAGCTGGGGTATCCGCCCTTTACCCGGATGCTGAAGGTCACCGTGTTGCACAAGAATCAGGAGGAAGCCCTGGCTACAGCCCAGAAGCTGGTGAATGCCCTGGAGGCCTGGCAGCTGGAAACGAAGCAGCCTCTGGAGATCCTGGGCCCTTTCCCGGCCATCGTGGCAAGGGTGAACCAGATCTACCGGATCAACGTGCTCTTAAAGAGCCCTCAGCTGAAGCCGGTGAAGGACTGGCTGCGCCAGTCCGACTTCCGGGCGCTGCCCAACGTACTGTTCGATGTGGACCCTATGAGTGTGGTATAAAAAGAGAGCCGTGGAAAAATTCCACGACTCTCTTTTTCTGTCGGTCACCCGCTACCCACCAACGCAGTCTTCCACTTTTTCAATGGCACCTGCCGGGCAGCCGTCCATGGCTTCTTCACCTGTTGCCTTTCGTATAGGATGGAGCAGGAAATGATTTCGTTTGTATGACAACAAAAAAGAAAAAGGAGAAAAGGGGCAACAGTGGACAACAGACGGCCATTGGCCTTATAATAAAGGGTAAAATTGCGATAGGAGTCGATGTATCATGGCAATCTATGACATTGTGAAAGTGGGAGCCCCCATCCTGCGGGAAAAGGCTGCTCCGGTCAAACGTTTCGATAAAAAATTAGGTAAATTATTGAAAGACATGGCGGAAACCATGTATGCCGCCAACGGCTGCGGCCTGGCGGCACCCCAGATCGGGCTGAGCCAGCGGCTGGTGGTCATCGATGCCGGCGATGGTGCCGGGATCCGGGAATTCGTGAACCCGGTGCTCACGGACCCGGTGGGCGAAGCCGTGGATTCCGAGGGTTGCCTCAGTGTCCCTGATTACGAAGGGGAAGTGAAGCGGGCCGCCCAGATCACCGTCCATTTCCAGGACAAAAAAGGCGACCACTACAAGCTGACCGCCGATGGTCTGCTGGCCCGGGCCCTGCAGCATGAATGTGATCACCTGGAGGGGATCCTGTTCATCGACAAGGCCATCAGCCTCACTGCCAAACCAAAGGAAGAAGAAAGATGAGAATCGTATTCATGGGAACGCCGGAATTCGCTGCGGCCAGCCTGAAAGCGCTGGTGGAATCCGGACAATATGAAATCGCTGCGGTGGTGACCCAGCCCGATCGTCCCAAAGGCCGGGGCCACAAGGTACAGATGAGTGCGGTAAAGGAATACGCCCTCAGCCGGGATCTGCCCGTGCTGCAGCCCCAGCGGGTGAAGACCCCGGAATTCCAGGCGGAGATGGAGAAAATCCAACCCGAGCTGATTGTAGTGGCAGCTTTCGGGCAGTTCCTTCCCAAGAGCCTGCTGGACCTGCCCAAATATGGCTGCATCAACGTCCATGCTTCTCTGCTGCCCCGGTATCGGGGAGCGGCCCCCATCCACTATGCCATCCTGAAAGGCGAAAAGGAAGCGGGTGTCACCATCATGCAGATGGATGTGGGCATGGACACCGGCGCCATGCTCAGCAAAGTGGCAGTCCCCATCGGGCCGGAAATGTGCCAGGGAGAACTCCACGATATCCTGAAGGAAAAGGGCGCACACCTGCTGCTGGAAACCATTCCCAAAATCGTGGACGGGACCATCGAACCGGTTCCCCAGCCGGAAGCAGAGGCTACCTATGCCTCTCTGATCACCCGGGACATGGAGAAACTGGACTGGACGAAGCCGGCAACGGAGCTTCACAACCAGATCCGGGCCTTCGATCCCTGGCCGGGTTCCTTCACCCTGCTGCCTGATGGTAAACGGCTGAAGCTGTGGAAGAGCCGGGTGGCGAAGGCGAACGCTACCCAGGGAACACCGGGAGAAGTGCTCCGGGCTGATGCCCACGGGCTTATCATCGCCTGTGGCAGCGGCAGCCTGGAAGTGGTGGAATGTCAGCCTGAGGGCAAGAAACGGATGCCGGCCGCTTCTTTTGTAAACGGCAAGCATGTAAAAGTAGGGGACAGACTGGAGTAAACCATGAACAGGGGATTTCAGCCGAAAAAACGGCTTTTCATCGCCCTGGTTTCCCTGGCGGCCCTGGTGGCTGCCGGAGCGGCCTACGGGCTGTGGGAAATCATGGTGCCGGGCCTCAGCCAGATCCATCCCTGGCTGCCCCATGTGGTGGGATGGGCTGCCTTCCTGCTGAGCCTGGCCCTGGTGACCGGGGTGGTGGGCATTGTCCTGGCCATCCTGGGATTTCCCACCATGCGTTTCTTCTATTTCTGGGCCTGGCATGTGATCAATCTGCTGTATCCCATCGCCGTTTCTCTGGGCAAGCTCATGGGTGTGTCCAAACGACGGGTGGAGCAGTCCTTCATCGAAGTGAGCAACCATCTGGTGCGTCGTCAGCACATCAGGGTACCGGCGGATCGGCTGCTGATCCTGACGCCCCATTGCATCCAGCTGGACACCTGTCCTTTCAAGGTGACCCGGGATATCCACAACTGCCGCCAGTGCGGCCGGTGCGGGGTGGGACAGCTGCTGGCCATTTCACAAAAATACAACGTCCATGTGGCCATTGTCACCGGTGGTACCCTGGCCCGGCAGGCTGTGAAGAAGGCCCGGCCCAAAGCCATCCTGGCAGTGGCCTGTGAGCGGGACCTGACCAGCGGCATCCAGGACGTGTTCCCGCTGCCGGTGATCGGGGTGCTGAACGAACGGCCCAACGGACCCTGTTTCAACACCTGTGCCGATATGGGTAAAATCGAGGCGGCGGTACGGTCGCTGATTCTGGAATGAGGAAAGCCAATGAACGTTACTACCAAAAATCCGCGGGAAGCGGCACTTTTGATCTTACAACAAATCTTTCTCAAGGGAGCTTACGCAAACCTGGCACTGGCCCAGGGGCTGCGTGGGGCTCCTTTGTCTGCACTGGACCGAAAACTGGCCACGGAGCTGGTTTACGGGACCGTGAAGACCATGGGCACCTTGGACTGGTATTTGGGCAAGGTGGTGAATCGGGCTCTGCGGAAACTGGATCCTCTGGTACTGGTGATCCTGCGTCTGGGGGCCTACCAGATCCTGTATCTGGACCGGATCCCGGATTCAGCGGCCTGCAATGAAAGTGTCAAACTGACCAAGAAATATGTCCACGAAGGTGCGGGAAAACTGGTGAACGGGGCCCTGCGGCAGCTGGCCCGGACCCGGGACCAGTGGAAATTTCCGGAGGGCCCGGACCACGAACTGGAACGGATTGCCCTGGAATACTACCATCCGGAATGGCTGGTACGCCGCTGGAAATATCGGTACGGCCTGGAAGAGGCTGTGAAACTGTGTGAATTCGACAACGCCCGGCCGGTGTTTTCCCTGCGGGTGAACACCCTGGCCATCAGCCGGGAGGCACTCCGGAAACAGCTGGCAGAAAAGGGCATCGAGACCCATGTGTCCCGGTGGTCCCCGGACGGTCTCTTGTGCGATACCCTTCCTTCCCTGGAAGCCCTGGTACAGGATTTCGGCCGGGACATCTACATCCAGGACGAAAGTTCCATGCTGGATGGGGCAGTCCTGGATCCGGCGCCGGGAGACCGGGTCATCGATCTGTGCAGTGCACCGGGAGGCAAGACCACCCATCTGGCCCAGAAAATGCAGGACAGGGGAGAAATCCTGGCCCTGGATCTGTATGAACACAAACTGGCTCTGGTGCGGCAGAATGCGGAGCGGATGGGCATCCACTGTATCAGGACCCAAAAGCAGGATGGCACCGTATTGGTGCCCGAATGGGAGAATACGGCGGACAAAGTGCTGGTAGATGCTCCCTGCAGCGGCCTGGGTGTACTAAACCGCCGGGCCGAGGCCCGCTGGACCAAGGAAGAACGGGGACTGAGCCAGTTCCCGCCCCTCCAGAAAAAGATCCTGGCCAACGGGGCCCGGTATGTGAAACCGGGAGGCCGGCTGTTGTACAGCACCTGTACCCTGGAACAGGATGAAAACACCCGGGTACGGAAATGGTTCCTGGAGCAGCATCCGGAATTCCGCACTGTTCCTTTTCCCCATCCCCTGACAGGAGAAAGTGTGGAGGAACTTCAGCTGTTGCCCCAACGGGATGGCATCAACGGCTTTTATCTGTGTCTGTTTGAAAAGACGAAAGAGAGTAAGGAATGACGAAAAAAGAGATCATGGGCCTGACCCTGGAAGAACTCCAGACGGAACTCATGGGTCTGGGCCTGAAGAAATTCCGGGCGGAGCAGGTATTCCGCTGGCTGTATGAGAAAGCTGCCGTGGATTTCGGTCAGATGAGCAACCTGGGCAAGGAGACCCGGCAGATTTTGGCAGAGCAGTATACCATTGCCACCAGCCAGGTGAAGGTGCTGAAGGAATACCGGTCCCAGGACGGCCTGACCCATAAGGTCCTGCTGGAACTGACGGACGGCGCCACCGTGGAGACGGTGCTCATGCACCACGACTACGGCTACAGCGTGTGCCTGTCTTCCCAGGTGGGCTGCGCCATGAACTGCGCTTTCTGTGCCAGCGGGCTCCACGGGTTCGTGCGGAACCTGACTCCGGCGGAAATCCTGGCCCAGCTGTATTTCTTCCAGAGCCAGCTGGGGCCCCAGGGGGAGCGGGTAAGCCGGATTGTAGTCATGGGCAGTGGCGAACCTATGCTGAACCTGGATAACGTGCTGAAGGCCCTGGATATCCTCCACAGCGACAGGGGCCAGTGTATCGGCTATCGGAACATGACGGTGTCCACCTGCGGGGTGGTGCCGGGGATCGAAAAGCTGACAGCCCTGGGCCGGAACATCAACCTGGCCATTTCTCTCCATGCGGCTTCCATGACCCTGCGGGACAGGCTGATGCCCATCAACCACAGATATCCCTTTGCGGATGTGATCCGGGCGGCGGATGCCTACGAAAAGAGCAACGGACGCCAGGTCATGTACGAATACATCCTGCTGGCCGGGATCAACGACCGGCCGGAGGATGCCAGGAACCTGGCCGACGCCTTGGAACATAAAGAATGTGTGATCAATCTGATCCCGGCCAACCCGGTGCCGGAAAAGGGGTTTGCCCGCCCCAGTGACCAGGCGGTGGACCGGTTTTTTCAGATGCTGAAAAAACGCCATCTGAATGTGACCGTCCGGAAAGAGATGGGCAGGGACATTAATGCGGCCTGCGGACAATTGCGGGCCAGCGCATTAAAGGAGGCGCAGAGATGATCGCAGTGAGTCGGACCAATCGCGGGATGGTGCGTCCCAACAATGAGGACAGCATCCTGGTGCGGGAACCGGATCTGTATGCCATCGCAGACGGGATGGGGGGTGCCGATGCCGGTGAAGTGGCCAGCTATGAGGCAGTACAGCAGCTGAGCCGACTGGATATGAGCGGACTCCCTCGAAAAGAGGTATTGCCGTTTCTTGAACGGAGTATTAAGAATATCAATAAAAAAATCTGGGAGCTTTCTCGGGAAAAGAAAAATTTTACAGGGATGGGCACCACCCTTACGGCGGTTTATCTGCCCAATCCCCACAGTGCTTTCGTCGCCCATGTGGGCGACAGCCGGATCTATGTCTGGCAGGATGGAGTGCTGCGGCAGGTGACCAGTGACCACAGCTATGTGGCCGAACTGGTACGGCAGAAGCAGATGACCCAGGAGGAGGCGGAGACCTCGGACCAGAAGCATATGATCACCCGGGCCATCGGGGTGGATTCCCAGGTCCAGGTGGATACCTTCGAGGTGCTGCTGGATGGAGCCCAGAAACTGCTGGTATGCTCGGACGGGCTCACCAATATGATCAAAGAGGCAGAAATCGAACGCATCATGGGAGACAGGAACCTGGAAAGGCTGGCCGATGGTCTGATGAACGGGGCCATGACCGCCGGGGGAGACGACAACATCTCTTTCATCGTCATTGATCTGGAGGCTAAAGAATGGAAGGAAGAATAACGCTCAATGACCGCTATGAGATCATTGACAAGATCGGTGGCGGCGGAATGGCCGAGGTATTCCACGGTTATGATACGGTTCTGCACCGGGACGTGGGCATTAAGATCCTGCGTGACCAGTTTATCCAGGACAAGCAGTTCGTAGCCCGGTTCCGTCAGGAAGCCTGCAATGCGGCCTGTCTGAGCCACCCCAACATCGTCAACATCTACGACAGCGGCAACGAACATGATATCTATTACATCGTCATGGAATATGTGGTGGGCCGTTCCCTAAAGGAAGTCATCGAGGAGAACGGGGCCCTGGATTACAAGACGGCGGTGCGGTATGCCATCGGCATTGCTTCCGCACTGAAGCAGGCCCATGACCACTCCATCGTTCACTGTGATGTGAAGAGCCAGAACATCCTGATCGACACCAAAGGGGTGCCCAAGATCACGGATTTCGGCATTGCCCGGGCCTTTGGCCAGCCCAGCAATGGGTCGGATAAGAATGTCATCGGCTCGGTGTACTACTTGTCTCCGGAACAGGCGGCGGGCCAGCCGGTCACCCCCCAGTCGGACCTGTATTCCCTGGGCGTGGTGCTGTTCGAGATGCTCACCGGCAAGCTGCCCTACGATGGGGATACTCCTCTGGAAGTGGCCCGGATGCATCTGGAATCGTCCACGCCTTCGGCCCGGCGGTACGATCCGGACATTCCCTATTACCTGGACAACATCATCACAAAGGCCCTGGCCAAGAACCCCCGGCTGCGCTATGCCACCGCCGATGATTTCCTGTCCGACCTGAAGCATGCCCAGACCCATCTCCTGGGAGATGCGGGACTGACGGACGATCCCTGGGACAAACCCCGGAAGAGTCCGGTCAGTGATGAGACCATGGTGATCAGCAAAAGCGATATGCTGGACGGTCTTCTGAAGCCCCAGCAGGCGGAAGCGGCCCGGCAGAAGCCCCAGCAACCGAAACCGGTACCCAAGGCTCCGGACAACAAGGACGGGGATAAAGGCAACAGCCTGGTGGAAAAATACGGCAAGAAGAAACTGCTGGCCTTCTTCCTGGCGGCTCTGGTGGTGCTCAGCGGCGTTATCTATGCCATTTTGAGCTATACCAGCGGCGATGTGACCGTCCCTGATGTGAAGGGCAAGACCATTGTGGAGGCTGAAGCCATCCTGACTAAGGAGAAATTGGGGTATACTCTGACGGAAGCCTATGATGCCAAAGTGACCCCCGGTGTGGTCATCAAACAGACGCCCGGTGCCCATACCCGGGTGAAGGCCGGACGGAAGATCACCCTGGTGGTCAGCAAGGGGCCGGAACCGGGGGTGGTACCGGATCTGAAGAAGAAGAAACTCAATGATGCCACCATGATGCTGGAGAAGGCCAAATTGAAAGTAGGCACAGTCACCGTGAAGTATGAGGCAGGGGCGCCCAAGGGCACGGTGATTTCACAGAGCATCGCCCCCAACAGCAAGGTCAGCGAAGGGACCAGTGTGGACCTGGTGGTGAACATCAGCGACAACCAGACAGTGGTACCCAGCCTGGCGGGCATGAGCCTGTCAGAAGCCCAGTCCGCCCTGCAGAGTGCCGGACTGTCCGTGGGCAGCGTCTCGTCCACCAGCAGTGACAGTGCCAAGAATACGGTGCTGTCCAGCGATCCGGGGGCCGGATCCGTGCTGGACAAGGGTTCTGCGGTGACCCTGGTGGTCTCTGCCGGCAAGAAAGAGGAAAAGAAGAGCAGCAGCTCTTCCGGCGGCAGCTCCCGGACCATCAGCTATACGGTACCGGGCAGCGGCAGTGCCAAGGATGTACGGATCATCGTGACGGATGACAGCGGCAGCCGGACCGTGTTCTCCGATTCGGTGGCCCCCGGCACCCGGATCAGCCGGTCGGTGAGTGCCGGTTCCGGCGCCCGGATCCAGATCTATCTGAACGGGGAACTGGCGGAGGATAAGACACTGTGAGTACTGTAACGGGCCGCATCCTGAAGACTTACAACGGCTATTATTATGTGGCGGCGGCAGACGGACAGGTGTATACCTGCAAGGTAAAGGGCTGGATGAAACAGCGCCGGTTCCTGATGGCCGCCGGTGACCGGGTGGAAGTGGAAGCCCAGGGCACGGAAGGCATGATCCGCCAGGTGCTGCCCCGCCAGAATCTGCTCCAGCGTCCTCTGGTGGCCAACTTGGACTGCCTGATGGCGGTATTCGCCTGTGCCGATCCGGACCCCAGTTTCCTTCTGGTGGACAAATTGCTGGCTCTGGCCGAGGCCGGGGGGATTCCGGCGGTGCTGGTGCTGAACAAGCGGGATCTGGTCCCGGAGGAGTTTGTTGATCGGTTCCGCCGGATCTACGAGCCCCTGGGCTACCCGGTAGTGCCTATCGAAGCCCGGGAGGGGCTGGGACTGGAACCCATCCTGGAACGGGTACAGGGCCATACGGTGGCTTTCGGGGGTCCCTCGGGAGCGGGAAAATCCACTCTGCTGAATCATATCGATCCCTCCCTGTCCCTGAAGACGGGGAACGTAAGCGATAAAATCGGCCGGGGACGGCACACCACCCGGTTCGCTGAGCTGCTGCCCTTTCAGGGCGGCTACATTGTGGATACGCCCGGGTTCGGAAACATCGACCTGGCCGAGCTGGCTATGGACGATGCGTCGGACGGCTTCCGGGAAATCAGGGAGCGGATGGGCCAGTGCCGGTTCACCGGCTGCACCCATACCCACGAACCGGACTGCGTGGTGAAGCAGGCGGTGGAGGAGGGCATCATTGCCCGGAGCCGCTATGAATCGTATTGCATCATCCGTCAGGAACTGGCGGAACAAAAGAAAAGAGGAAAAAAATCATGACCATCATTGCACCTTCCATTTTGTCGTCCGATTTCTCCTGCCTGGCGGAAGAAGTGGCCCGCATCCAGGATGCAGGGGCTGACTGGTGCCATATCGATGTGATGGACGGACAGTTCGTTCCCAACCTGACCTTCGGAGCGCCGGTGGTGAAATGCCTGCGGAAGCGGACGGATATGTTCTTTGATTGTCACCTGATGGTGAACCAGCCGGAAAACTATGTGGACAGCTTTGCTGCGGCCGGCGCAGATCTGATCTGTGTCCATGCAGAAGCCACCAACCACCTGCACCGGCTGCTCCAGAGCATCCACAGCAGGAACATCCAGACCGGGGTGGCCCTGAATCCGGCCACGCCCCTGTGTATGGTGGAAGAAATCCTGCCCGATGCGGACATGATCCTGGTCATGAGCGTGAACCCGGGTTTCGGTGGCCAGAAATTCATCCCCACCAGCGTGGATAAGATTGCCCGGCTGAAGACCATGATCCGGCAGCGGAACCTGAAGACCCTGATCGAAGTGGATGGCGGGGTCAACGGGGAAACTGCCAGGGCCTGCAGGGAAGCCGGGGCCGATGTGCTGGTGGCCGGGTCCTATGTATTCGGGGCTCCGGATATGCAGGAAGCCATCCAGACGCTGAGGAAATAACATGAAAGCCTTCCTGCTGCGCCACCGCCGTAAAATCAAATATGGATTGCTGGCGCTGCTGGCAGGCTTTCTGGTATTGTTCTGGCTGGCCTACATTGCCAGCATCCATGCTGCTCAGATTTTCAACCGGGAAATCGCCAAACAGGATTTCCTGGACGGGACCATTACCGTGGAACGGCTGACCGCCACCCCCCTGGGCCATGTGCGGTTCTACAACCTGGAATGGAAGGATGACCGCAGCGGCAACCGAGTCACGGTGCCCAGCGGGTCGTTCCATGTGAAACCCATGGATGTGGTGCTCCGCCGGATCGATACCCGGACCATCCAGCGGATCGAGCTGGACAATGCGGATATCGATCTGACGTTCGACAAGAATATGCATGTGAAGGGGATCAAAGCGGCGGAACTGCCCAGGCCTTCTCAGCCCAAAGGGAAGAAAAAGTTCGACATCAAGCTGAAAAACGTGAATGTGGCTGTGAAATTGAACCACTGCAAGATGACGGCCCGGTTCAAGGAACGGGTGCATACTTTCGAGGATGTGAATGCCGATCTGGCCTATAACAGTGCAGACAAGCTGACCATCGACTTTTCCACCGGGGAACTGGGCGGCACGCTGGAAGGGCAGGGCGTGGACATCCAGGGGGATGTGGATTTGAAACCGGCTGTTTCCACCTACGACCTGAAACTGGGCATCAAGAACCTGAATCCTTCCTCTCTGGGCACCGGGCTGGACATCCACGAACGGGTGACGGCCAGCGCCAATGTAACCGGGCAGCTGCCGGAACCGGTGATCGTGGGCGAACTGTATATGCCCGATTTGAACCTTCCGGGGTTGAAATTTACCCACGTGAAAGGAAACTTCAAGTATGAAGACGGATATATCGATGCCCAGAATGTGACCGCTGATATCTTTGAAGGGTCCTGTGATGCAGAGGGCGGTTTCAACATTGATACCAAGGCCTACCATGTGAACGTGATGGGGCACGACCTGCACAGTGAAGATGCCACCAACATCCCCTATTTCCGGACACTGGTCCAGCTGGACCTGAAGATGGTCTGCGACGGCAATAACCGATCCACCTTGACCTATGGTTCTTTTATCTCAGGCAAGGGAATCTATGCCATCATCAAGTTCAATTCCATCAGGGGGACTTTTTCCAACCAGTACAAGCAGCTGAAATTCAATGATGTGGAAATCAAGAGCGACGGCGGTGACCTTGTGGCACCCCAGTTCGAACTGGTCAATGGAAAGCTCCGGCTTGGGAATCTGTACTATGTGGCACCTGACGGCGGACGGGTCCGGATCCGGTTCTTCAGTTAGGGCTGGCATGACTTCCGATTGCCGGGAACCCATCACCCGTGGAGAGAAGCCGGCTTTGCCGGCATAAAGTACAGGCGCTGTGAAAAAATCATCCACAGCGCCTTTATTTCGCTAGCGTCAGCTGGCTTCCATCGACTAGTGACTAGAGACTAGTGACTAGTGACGGGGTCTGAAAAAGCATTTTTTCACAGCGCCTTTTATACTTGTTGATGCAATGTGCCAAAGGAGAAAACCCATGAAACTGTTGCAAATGTTCCTGCTGCTGTGCCTGCTTCTGGTTTCCGGCTGCGGCAGTCAACCGGCTGCTCATCAGGATGCTGCCATCACGCTGCAGGATGTGCGGGGAAAGACCGTGACTCTGCCCCGGAATCCCCAACGGATCCTGACGGATTCTCTGCATCTGGATGAGACCCTGCTGACCCTGGTGCCGGCGGACCATCTGGCCGGGGCGTATTACCTGGACGGTGAACCGGGCATTTCCTATATTGCAAAGGAAACAGCGGCAGTGGAGCCGAAGCTGCGGGATTATACACCGGAGACCGTAGCAGCTGTCAAACCGGATCTGTTCCTGGCTTCCACCTGGTCTGATCCGGGGCTGCTCCAGAAGCTGGAAGCGCTGGGCATTCCGGTGGTGGTCTGCCATGGGCCCACGGACCTGGAACAGATCCGGGACAATGTGGAACTGATGGCCAAAGCGGTAGGGAAGCCGGCCACCGGGAAAAAGGTGCTGGCCCGTTTCGACCGGCAGCTGGAGGATATCCGGAAAACGATGCAGCAGCAGTCAGGGCCACAGCCTACGGGAATGCTGGTCTCTCTCATGAGCCGGTACGGAGGCAGCGGTTCTCTGTATGACGTGGTGTGCCGGGAAGCGGGCATCCGCAACGGGCTTACGGTGGCCGGGCTGAAGAACGGTCAGGCGCTGACCCGGGAAGCCGTACTCCAGACGGATCCGGATTTCTTTCTGGTGTCCCTGCCCTACGGAGAGGAAAAGGAAGCCTATGACAAGTTTTCGAGCCAGTTCTTTTCCGATCCCTCCTTCCAGGGGCTGAAGGGACTGGAGCATCGGGTGACACTGCCTGACCGGTATGTGTACGATGCGTCACCCATGGTGGTTTATGGCATCAAGGCTCTGGCCAATGGAGCTTATGGCAAAAAACTGTTTGATCTGTCGGATGAATCCCTGTTGAAAGGATATTGAACCCATGGAACTGGAAATCAGAAATGGTGCGGTGGGATATGTGGACCGCTGGGTACTGGAGCCCATGAACCTGAGGCTGGGACCGGGGGAATGTGTGGGGCTCATTGGTCCCAACGGCGCCGGCAAAAGTACCCTGCTCCGGACTCTGGCGGGGATCCAGCCCCTTCGGAAGGGAACGGTGCTGCTGGGAGGAAAACCGTTGAAAACGTATACCCGGCAGGAATTGACCCGACAGGTGGCGTATCTGCCACAGGACCGTCCCATCCCCTTTGCCTATACAGCAGGAGACGTGGTACTCATGGGCCGCTATCCCCATCTTTCCTGGTATCAGCAGGAAGGGGAGAATGAGCGGAAACTGGCACGGGAATGTCTGGCGGCGGTGGGTGCCGAAAATCTGGCCCACCGAAAGATGGATACCCTGTCCGGCGGGCAGCAGCAGCGGGTGCTCTTTGCCCGTACCCTGATCCAGCAGGCAGCGTTCTATCTGCTGGACGAGCCGGTGGCAGCCCTGGACCTGGTGGTGGAGGAAACCGTGCTTTCTCTGTGCCGTGAGCTGGCGTGGGCTGGACGGACTGTGCTGTTTTCCGTCCATGACCTGAACCAGGCGGCCCGGTACTGTGACCGGCTGCTGCTGGTGGGGCGGAACCGGTTGCTGGCGGATGGAATCCCGGCAGAGGTACTCACGACAGACCATCTTCAGGAAGCCTATGGGGTACCCTGCCGGGTTATCGGCAGCGGAGAGGATTTCCGGCTGGAAGTGCTGGAATCCAAAGAAGAACAACAGAAACGGCGGCGTCTGCTGCAGGAAATCTTGGAAAACAGAGAGGAAATGTAACGATATGGAATGGATCAAACAGGTTTGGAGCTTCTTCATCCGGGGCGGGGTCGTCATGTGGCCGCTGCTCATGTGTTCGCTTGTCTCCCTGACCATCATCCTGGAACGGTGGTCCTACTTCCGGAAAGAGGACTCCGGCCGGGAGTATCCCCGTCAGTTCTGCCGTCTGCTGCGGCAGGGAAAATGGGCAGAGGTACTGGAACTGAGCCGGCAGACAAAGGGCGGCCTGGCAGCGCTGGGCCTCCGGCTGCTCACAGCACCGGCGGAAGCCAGGAGCAAGGAAAGTTATGTGGCCGGGGAAAGCCAGCAGGTGATCAACCGGTTTGAAAAGGGGCTGAATTACCTTTCTGTGATCGTGACCCTTTCGCCCATCCTGGGGCTGCTGGGGACCATCACCGGCATGATGTCCTCCTTCCAGGCGCTGGAGGGCCGGTGGGAAAATCCCATGGCTGTCACGGCCGGTGTGGCGGAAGCCATGATCACCACCGTGTTCGGCCTGGTGATCGCCATTGCCACCATCTGCTTCCATACGGTTTTTTCCCAGAAGGTGGATGTCCTTCTGGGTGAGGTGGAGCAGATGGACAACGCATTCCTGGAAAATGCCGGGGCCCTGCCCCAAAAGGGAGGGGATCCCCAATGATCCATCTGCATCGGGGCAGCGGACGCAAACCGCCCTCCATCCAGATTTCGCCTATGATCGATATGGTATTCCTGCTGCTGATCTTTTTCATTGTATGCACCATGTACATGAGCCAGCAGAAAGGGGTCCCGGTTGATCTGCCGGAAAGCACCGGTCAGCTGCAGCAGGATCTGCCCCTGGAGGTGACCTTGCCCAGGGACGGTACCATCTGGCTCCAGGATCAGCAGGTGACCCTGCCGGAACTGGTGCAGAAAGTGGGAGAGGCCGCCCGGAAAGACCCCAGGCAGGTGGTGAACCTGCGAGCAGATAGGGAGGTCAGCTACGGACGGGTCATGGGTATCCTGGGCGAAATGAAAAAGGCCGGACTTCAGGATTTTTCTCTGGCAGTGACTACGGGGGAAACCCATGGGAAACCATAACTGGACCTATTATTTCCGCTGGTCCCTGTGCCTCCATCTGGCAGTGCTCTCGGCCCTGGGGCTGGCGCTGCAGCAGGCTCCAGGGCCGGACCTGCAGAAAGGTCCCATCCGGGTGAAGGTGGAAGGCTTCGGTCCTGGAGCAAACACTGGGGCCGGAAAGGATGGGGATGGCAGTGGGGAAATGACCGGGACGGAAAGTACGGCGGCAGTAGGATCCCGGCTCTTCGGGCCTCCAGGAGCTGCATCCGCCACCGGAGAAGCTTCGTTATCCAGCGAAACGACCCTTCGGGAACTGCTCCAGACCCCGGTGGCGCCCTCTGCAGCGGACGGGAGCGGGGACAGTGCAGGGGGCGTTTCCGGGAACCGGGACCGTTCCGCAGAAGGCGGCATGGACGAAGCCGGTTCCTCCGGGGAGGGTTCCGGCTCGGGGACTGGACTGGGATCTGGTGCGGGTAACGGGACGGATCCTGTAAGTGCAGGTGGCGATGGCTCGCCGGGAGGGGGGGCCGGAGGCTCCGGTTCTGCCGGTGGAGCAGACGGAACCGACCTGAGCCAGGATGCAGCCCTCCAGGGGTACAGCAGGATCTATCCCCGGGCGGCCCGGGATGCCGGCGAAGAAGGGGTGGCCGTGGTAGGTGTCTCCGTCAGCGCCGGGGGCAGTGTGACCCGGGCCTGGCTGGAAGAGAGCACCGGCTACGACCGGCTGGATCGGGCTGCCCTGAAGGCCGCTTACCAGTGGAGCTTCACGCCGGCCCGAAATGCGGCAGGGGAGCCCATTGCCGGAGAATCCAGAGTGACGGTGCGTTACCAGCTGGAAGAGTGAAACCTTGCACAGGAACAGCACACTTTGTATAATACAGACGATGGAGAAACAGAAAGGAAGAGGAATCATGCAGCATATTGTGCAGAAAGCGCTGGCCGGTTTGTGCCTGATGGGGCTCTGCAGTCTGCCGGCTCTGGCCGGAGCACAGGAAGCGAAACCCACAGCCACCCATGCGGCCCATTATGCCCTGGAACAGGAATTGCAGGGCTATGTGCCCGGCCAGGTGATCTATGCCCAGAAGGGAATTGTGATCCGCAGCGGCCTGATCAAGGAAAGAGATTTGATCATCCATTATCCCCAGGTACGGGTGGTGGGCAATCCGGAAGTGTCCCGGAAGATTTCCAGGTACTTTGAGAAGGCGGCCAGGATTTCCCAGAAAGCCTATGAAAAGGCCGACACCATGGACGAACGCCTGACGTCCCGGGTGGATTACCAGGTGAGCCATCACGGGAACCGGTACTTGTCCTTCCAGCGCTACGGGTATGATTTCATCGAGCGGGCAGCCCATCCCACCAGCTGGGAGCTGGGGGTGACTTTTGACCTGACCACCGGCGAACCGGTGGAATGGCAGAAGCTGGTGGCCCCCCGGCATAAGGGAGCCTTTACCCTGGAAAAGATCAACGAAGCCCTCTGGTCCACGGACTATGGCAAGGGCCATTATTTCTACTCGGATTTCAGGGGACTGAAGAAACTGCCTCAGAACTACTATCTGGATGGATCGGGAAATATCCATTTCGTGTTCGGGCAGTATGAAATTGCTCCCTATGCAGTGGGCATCATCGATCTGAATATGGGCCTGGGGCTGTAGCCCGGAGTTTTATCCGATTGCAGCAGCGGACAGAGGGAAAAACGTTTTCCTTCTGTCCGCTTTTGTATTACAATAGTCGTAAAGAAATCATTGCAAAGAACCGTTCAGAAGGGCGATCCTTGTTATGGGGAAGTAGGCAAAGGAGTGGATTCAGATGGATATGAAGACGAAGATCGTCAGCAGTTGCATGGTGGGTCTGCTGGGTCTGGGAGTGGCCTTTGGAGCTGCACCGGCACCCCGGGCAGAAGCCGGTGGCGTGCTGGTGGATGTATTGGGTTCGGCCATCATGGGGACCATGTATCGGGATCAGGTCATGGGAGTCTATAAGACGTACAACAATACGGAGAAAGGACGCCAGGAATGGTTCCAGCAGATGAAGAAACAGGAAGGCGTGGATACGGACGAATACCTGAACGACCGGCTGGATACCATTATGACCAATGTGGAAGCAGGTATCCGGGCTGTGGACCCCACAGTGGACAAGAAACCCTATAACTATTTCATCAGCCCCAACGAAGACGCCAATGCCTATTGCACCATCGGGCATAATGTCAATGTGTATCGGGGCATTTTCAACCTGCTGCATACCGATGACGAAATCGCTGTGGTGCTGGGCCACGAACTGGGCCATGGCCAGAAAGATCATCCCATCCAGGGCGTGAAAAAATCCCTGAATGCGGCTGTGCTGGCGGAAATGGCCAATGCGGCTACCGGTGGGATGGCCAGCGGCGCCATCGATGCCATGTACACCTACACACGGAATGTGCATCTGAGCAAACCCATGGAATGGGAAGCCGACAATCTGGCCTTTGATTACATCACTCACACCAATTACAATCCCGGGGCCACAGCTGCGGTATGGCAGAAGTTCCTGGAAAAATATGGAGATATGAACGTACGGTGGAGCGACCATCCCACCTGCACCCAGCGCCGGGAAAACTATGTGAAGAAACTGTATGACTGGAGCAACAAGCACGTAACTGACAAGAATGGTGTTGTCTATGTCAACAACAAGGAATTTGTGACTCCCAGTGCCACCAGCTCCATGTCCAGCAAGGAACGGTCCTATTTCGTCCTGGGCAACCTGGCAGCGGTGTACCATAAAAATAAGACTGCACCGGAAGCCTATGCCAATGGGGATACCGTGATGATGGGGGAACAACCTATTATGACCAGTACCGGCAGCGATGCCAGTGCGGAAGAACTGGCACAGAAATTGAATAAAATCAAATAAGATATATAAAAGAACGTTGAATTGTCCGGACTAAAACGAACGATTCAACGTTCTTTTATTTTTATTCCGGTTTATAAAGAAAAATGGTAGAAAATAATGCTTAATGTAGATTTAGAGTAAAAATTACGTAAAATAAACGTAAATAACGGAAAATAACACGTAAATATCAAATTTGTCAAAAGGATGGTTCCATGGTATTATAATTAAGCATTCTCCCCCAGGGAGAAGCCTTCAAGAATCCAAGATTTGGCAACACAAGTGATTCAAAAAAGAATCAAAAAGTTGTTGACAAAACATGAGATCCTTGATAGAATATACAAGCTGTCAGTTGACAGCAAGACGAACTTTGAGAACTGAATATTGTTGACAGATGTGCGGGTCAAGTCACTTTTAGTGATGAGATCGAGTCACCTGGATGAAAACCAGGTTAAAAAATCAAAGCTAGTATTTGAGAGCCAAGC